>JBKHAE010000031.1:0-33841 GCA_046543065.1 Desulfobacterales bacterium
AAAAATATGATTCTCGAATCCGTCTTTTTATTTAATATTATTAATGATCCCGGCCGAATTCCGCTTTTCGTTTAAGGCCGGGGCCGGGGCCGGATTGATAAAAAAATGATTCTTTTATGGAAAAAAGGCGGCTGGATAGGCTACTATGAATCTGGCGGCCGTTTTTGGTCCAAAACATTGTTGCGCATATGACAGCAGGCAGGCAAACACCCGATTCAAACCAAGCGGAGGAGAGCGGATGGAAGAATTAGGCCAGCTTGAAAAAATAGCCGAGATGATTATCGACTATTCTTTGATTTTCGGTAGGTGAGATAAATATTGCTGATAAAGATAAGCAGCGCCCCGATCCATCCCGCGGCGGTCAGCGG
Source organism: Desulfobacterales bacterium (assembly GCA_046543065.1). GTDB lineage: Bacteria > Desulfobacterota > Desulfobacteria > Desulfobacterales > Desulfosalsimonadaceae > M55B175. Next base: position 369 of record JBKHAE010000031.1, read on the forward strand.
CGGATCCGCGGCCACCCAGGGACCCAGTACGGCTGCCATGAGAATTCGCGAAGAAGAGATAATACCGCCTTCAAGGGCGGTGACATAGCGCAATCCCAGTGTAAGCAGATACTGCCCGCCCACGCCGAAAAGCGCGCAGATAAAAAGATACCATGCCTGTTCGGCGTTTGGCACAAAAATATTGTCGTGAAAAAGCAGATACATGAACAGGGTGCCCAGGCCGAACATATAGAACAGCACGGTTTCCGAGTCATGGTGTTGGCGGCTCATGTTCAGGTAGATGATGGCGGCTGCCGCACAAATGCCCGAGGCCAGCCCCCAGAGGTTGTTGATGTCCGGGTTCAGGCGGGCCGGGGAGAGTATCAGCCAGACGCCGGCAAAGGCCAGCACCACCATAAATATTTCCGTGACATCGCGCTGGGACTTTAAAAACAGCCAGGACAGCACTGCCAGAAATATCGGGTAGGTCATGTTCAAAATGTTGCCTTCCGCCAGGGAGGTCAGGGCCACCGCCTGGTAGAAGCAGAAGACGGCCAGGCAGTTAAACAGGGTTCGGCCGATTAAAAGATCGTATCGCCGGGGTTTAAGCTTCTGCCTCCGGATAAGGAGCAGGCCGCAGATGATGAAAAATCCGAGCAAAAAGCGTGCAAACGCGAAAAACGACGGATCGATCACCACCGCATCCCGGGCCCAGCGGATCACGGCCGTGGCCATATAGAAAAAAAACGCGGAGGCAAAAACGCACAGACAGCCGATGATCTGCCAGGCGCGGCCGGCCTCGGTTTTTGACGGACTGGATTTGGATCTCACTGGATATCCAATGTGTTTCTAATAAAGTTATCTGTCGGAGGTGCCCCATGAAACGAATACTTAAGCTTCTTGTGCCAATGCTTTTTTTATCATCCATTCCGGTTCAGGCAAACACTTTAGTTCAGTCGCAAATTTCCGCGGTAACGCTTTACCCGGATCAGGCCCTGGTTCAGCGCGAGGCGAAAATTGGTGTTGAATCCGGCTTAAATACCCTTGCGCTGCCCATTGAAGCCTTCTCCATTGACGCCCCATCTGCCACGGCCAAGGTGTTCGGTAAGGGAAAGATCATCTCCGTCCAGATTCAAACCGTTCCATTGCCTGAGCCGCCCCAGGAAAAAATCCGCGAACTCGAAAACAAAATTGAAAGCTTAAGTAAGGACAAGCAGGCGGTGCTGGATCGCAAAAATGCGGCCGCCCGCCAGGAAACCTTTCTTGATGCGGTGGCTGAATTTTCCCAGACCCAGGTGCCCCGGGAGCTGGAAACCCGGATGCTCGATCCGGAAGCCCTTATTGCGACATTTGAGATGTTGGGTGATCGGTACCATGAGGTGTATCGGCGCATGTCCGAATTCGACCGGGAAATTGAAGAGATTGATAAGGATATCCGCCTGGTGCGGCGACAGTTGAATGATCTGAGAAAGCCCGGGGAGGATAAGCAAAAAGTGATTGAAGTGGTCTTTGACTCGGCGGAAAAACAGCAGATACGGATTCTGGCCGATTATGTGGCCCATAATGCTCACTGGTCCCCGGTTTACCGGGTTTCCGTGCCTCAGGAGAAAGGTGATATTGACCTGACCATGAATGCCCGGATTGTCCAAAAGACCGGCGGGGACTGGTCAAATGTGGCCCTTTCCATCTCCAATGCGGTCCCGCTGAAAGGGGTGAGTCTGCCATCCCTGTCCACCTGGTGGATTGATCTGCCGCGGGCCAGACAAGAGGCCCCCCGGGCAAGCGGCCGACAAACGGTTGGTAAGCTGATGCGGGCGCAACCCCGGGCTGAAATGGCCGAAAAGGCGGCACCATCAGCAGATGCCGCCGAATATGCCGCCGCCCGGAAAAAGGAGGCCGGCGTTGCCTTTGAATATGAGCTTTCACGGCCGGTTTCTGTCCCTTCCCGGCAGAAGGAGACCCTGCTGCCGCTTTATACCAAGGCGCTTTCCGGAAAGTTTTATTACTATTGCGTACCCCGCATCAACGACCGGGCCTATCTGGTCTGCGAGGCCAAGCCGGATCAGGAAATGCTGGCCGGCCCCATGCATGTTTACTTTGGCGGCCATTATATGGGAAAGACCCGATTCAATTCAAAGCCCCGGGAAAGCCGGTTTATGCTTGCCCTTGGGGCGGACCGGGCGGTTCAGGTGCGCCGCGAAAAAGTGGGCGACCATTTGGATGAAACTTTTCTCGGCAAATTTGAGCGCAGCATGGTGATGCGCGAACTAAACTACCGGATCATTATTGAAAACCGAAAGGACGAACCCATCCGGATGCATCTGCTGGATCAGGTGCCGGTGGCCAGAACTGACAAAATCAAGGTGGATGACCTTGATTTTGATCCGTCGCCGGATAAAAAAGACTACCAGGATCAGTCCGGCGTCATGATTTGGGAGGTGACGGTTAAACCCGGGGCTTCAGAAACCATTGATATGGGTTTTACCGTAACCTATCCCAAGGATCAGCCGCCGATGGGGCTTTAATTAAACGGGTTTTCATTAATCCCGGCTTTTCCCCAGGTCTGCTATGGATTGTTTAATGATGGCGGCCGAGTTGTTGAGCGCCTCTTTTTCGCTATCCGGCAGGTCATTTTCGATAATGCGGTCCACGCCGTTTTGGGCAACGATCGAAGGCACGCTAAGGCAGACGTCGTGGAGGCCATATTCGCCGTCCAGATAGGTGGAGACCGTTAAGACGCTTTTCTGGTTCCGCAGAATGGACTCCACGATTTTAACCAGGGCGAGGCCCACGGCAAAGTAGGTGGCGCCTTTATAGTCGATAATGTGATAGGCGGAATCCCGCACAGTTTGTTCGATATGGGTGCGCCCGCCCATCCAGTCCTGGCATTTTCGGCAGATCGGGCAGTACTGGTCTATCTGGATGCCGCCGATATGGGTCATGGACCACGCGGCGAATTCGCTGTCCCCGTGTTCGCCCAGCATATAGGCATGCACGTTATGGGTGTTGATGTCGCAGTGCCGGCTTAACAGATAACGCAGCCGGGAGCTGTCAAGCACCGTACCGGACCCGATCACCCGGCCGCGGGCCAGGCCGGAGCGCTTTAAGGCGAGCTGGGTCAGCACATCCACCGGGTTGCTGACCATCATCAGAACGGCATTTGAATGGCGGCTGGTAATATCGTCAACAATGGACTCAATAATCTCCGCATTCTTCTGGACCAGGCTCAGCCGGTTTTCGCCGGGCTCCTGCTTGGCCCCGGCGGTGATGACGATCACCCGGGCATCGGCATAGTCCTCTTCTATACCTCTCCGGATATTGACGATGGGAAAATAGGGCTGCCCATGGGCCAGATCCAGGGCCTGGCCGTCCGCCAGATCCTGATTCTTATCGACCAGCACAATTTCGCCGGCAATGCCGTTTTGGGCCAGTGCATAGGCGAAGGTCGCCCCCACGGCCCCGGCGCCGACAATAACAACCTTACGTTCAATCTGTTTCGCCTGCTGATTCATGACCGCCTCCTCACCGGTATGACAGAATGGTCCCGATTTTGGATTGTTTGATCCTGTAACTAAAAAATAGCCGGGCTGCCTATATCTGTCAAATTTTCGGGTGCCGGAGAAAGCCCGGCCAAGCCGCAGGCAGCCGGCCGCAGCCTATATTTCGTATAAATGTGGGGGCGCTGTTTGGCGCCTGTTTGACTTTTTCTGTCCGTTCAATATACTAAAAGTCATTGGGCCTAAATGGCTTATTCCAGAGATGAAGCTTTTTTCCATGAACTCCCATGCATATCCTTATCCATTGCGCCGTAAGCTGCTTATTCCGGCGACGGCGGTGCTGGTTCTATTGACAACCATTGGCGGGTGCGCCTATCACCGCGACTTTAATGCCGATTATGCCGGGCCGGCGCCGCTTCCGGAATCGATTCGGAAAATCTATTCATATACCCCGTATGCCGGGTCCTATGAGACGCAATCCATTGAAGCCAATCCCCGCTATGAAATCCAAAAAATTTCGTTTGAAACCGCAGAGGGACCGCTCAATCAGCCGCACCGGATAACCATGGAGTACTATAAGCCTGATCAGGCGGAAAAAACCCCGGTGATTGTGGTGCTCCCCATCTTGGGGGGGAAATACAGCATTACGCGGACGTTTGCCGTCCATTTCTCGGAAGCAGGCTATGCCGCCCTGCTGGTGCACCGGCAGAAATCGTATAAAAAGAATCTGGGTATTAAAAATGTGGACCAGACGCTAAAGCAGATGGTGATTGATCATAAGCTGGTGCTTGACTGGGTGGAACAGCAGCCTGAACTGGATGCGGAGCGCATCGGGCTTTTTGGCGTCAGCATGGGCTCGATCAAGGCCTCGCTATTAACCGCCTTAGACGATCGGGTGGCCGCGGCTGTGCTTGGCCTGGTGGCCGGGGATATCCCTTATATTCTCACCTATTCCAGCGAGCCGGGAATTAAGCGGAAACGAAACGCCTACATGGAAGAACACCAAATCACCCGGGAAGAACTCTACCAGGAGCTGAAGGCCCGGGTAAAATGCGACCCCATGATTTACGCGGAGTTCATGGATGCGGCAAACATTATGATGATCCTCGGCCGATTTGATACGGCCATGCCCTATCATAAGGGCCGCCTGTTATGGCAAAAGGTCGGGGAGCCGGAGCTCATTACCATCCTGTCCGGCCATATCACGGCTTACCCTATGATCCCCTATATCAAGGAGATGGCCACCGCATTTTATGGCAAACGGTTTTACAGACTCAATCAAGGGCGCTGCCAAAATTAAAGTAAAACCATTTCTGGTTGCAGGCCCGGCCTTCCTTGCCCTTTTGACTGGTGGCCGCATAAGACACCCAGGTTTCAAGGGTCTGGGGTTTAAAGATCACGTTCTGCATATTGCCCTTAAGCGCGGCCGGCCGGGCTATATCCTTTAGCCGATCCACATCGATACGGCCGTAATGGGCGGTCAGCTGGTCATGCAGGACTTCAGGCTTGGCGCCGCCATAGACCACATCATCAATGGCCGGATAGATATCCTCCGGGTTGCGCTCATCCACCAGGCGGGTATTTTCCTTGAATATCTCCACCCGGGAGGGATCAGTGACAAAAAGACTTGCTTTGCCCGCACCGATCGTGGCTTTGGCATCGCTTATCATATAGACATAGGAGCAGGTGCGCCGGGCGGATTGGATCATATCCGTGGCTTCAGCCAGGGTGTCTGTCTCGCGCATCAATTTGCGGAAAAGAAACACAAACGGGATTCCGTCCAGCCGTTCGTTTTCCGGATCACCATAGCCCATTTCCCCGAACGCCATATGCTTTTCATTGATTCCGGAGACACAGCCGGTAAATCCGGCAAAAGAAAATGTGGCCGAGGCATTGCCCTGATCCGGCTGATGCACCAGGATAACCGGATACTTGTGGGCACCCAGTTGCCGGATCCAGTCCAGCACGCGCATCTGGTAAAGTTCGCCGTCTGCGGTGGCCTTGCCGAATGCGGCAATATTGCTGCAGAAGGTGGATTCAAACTTTTTGGACAACCGCTCCTTGGGGCCGAATTCAGAAACCTCCGGAATGCAGTGCAGCCAGTGAATTACCCGGAGCGGCAGATTGGCGCCATGGGCCAGGCCCCGCATCTCTTCCTTTTCTTCGAGCGGAATATAGGGGGATATCAAATCATAGACTTCGTCCATAATGTCTTCCTGCGCATAGTGCTTCGCCAGGCCGACGATGTGTTTGACATTGGCGCGCACGTCCGCATAGTTCAAACGGCCGTGCTGAAAGCCCATTTCATAAGGGGTTCCGGAGAGGTAAAGCACTTTGATGTGATTAAGCGCCGGATCATCGCTCTCAACCATCCGGGCCTTGGAAAGAATCCGCTCGGCATCTGCCGGCGAGTCAATCACCATGGAGCGCTGATCAAGGGGCAGGGTGTTGTCCGGGACGTGCATGCAGGCGGCGGTCAAGGTTAAAACGGCAAAAAGGGCAGGCCCAAAAAATAGGAAGCGTTTCATCAGGGATCCTCCTGTTTGAAATTGATGGCATTGGGGGAGAGAGGTTGGGTGATGCCACCTAAAAACACTTAAACTGAACGTTTTAAGTCAGCAAGAATTTATTACAGTCTGATCAGATTTTGCAAAACCTAAATTGAGCGGTTGAGCGGGGCGGGCCCCGCTTCAATGAAAAAGGTTAAACCTCGGCATAAGTTTTAAATACATCTCCGATTAATTCTGCCAGTCTTCGGGTATGCCGGCTGATGTCATCGGCATCGCGGCCGGGATATCGGGCATAGGTGATCATGATGCCGTTTAAGGCAGAAAATAGGGCATGGGCGATCATCCGGGAATCAGACCTGCGGTCTGCGGCCTTCACCGCGGCTTCAATGCGGTCCATCAGGGCCCGCATCTTCTGGTTTAATTTTTCGGTGCCTGTTTCAGACAGGTCGCCGCCCAGCATAAAATGCCCCATCATCTGGTAGAAGGCCATGTTCTCGTGCAAAAAATCAATATACAGGCGGCACAATTCATTTAAAGGATGCCCGGCGCCGGCCGCCGCCCGATCCATCCGGGCCAGCAGGTCGTCTGCGCTTTTTAAAAACACATCCAGAAACAGTTCGGTCAAATTTTCATAGTAATTGTAGATCGTACCGATGCTGATTCCGGCGGCCCGGGCGATTTCGCGCACTGTGACGTTTCTGAAGTCCTTTTCGGCAAAAAGATCCCGGGCGGCCTCCAGAATCAGGCGCCGTCTGGCATCCCGTTCCTGCTGCTTTAATGCGGCAAGTTTGTTCTCAGTCAATGGCAGACCCTTTCAAATCAGTGTCAGGATGAGCGATAACTCTCAAACACGGCCTGCATATCTTCATCCGTATAGCAGCGTTCGGATTCGTCCGGCTTTCCGGCGTCCTGCTCCATCAGTCGGCGGTCATAGGCATCATTTAAGATTTCATTATAGTATTCATGCTGGATCAACAGGTTCATGATCTCGCTCGTTCCGGTCCAGATCATGGCCAGCCGGATATCTCTCAAGGCCCGTTCAATGGGATAGACATCCGTGTAGCCGATACCGCCCATAATTTGCATGGCGGCATTGACGATATCCCAGGCGTTTTCCGTGGCGCACCGCTTGGCCTCACTCACAAGCCGGCGGGCGTTGGGTGCGTTTTCATCCACCGCCCGCGCAGCCATATAGGTCAATGCCCGGGCCGCATCGAGCTGAGTGATGGAATCCGCCACTTTAAAGCTGACCCCCTGGTATTTTCGGATTTCCTTTCCGAACGCCCGGCGTTTGTTGGAATACCGGACCGCCAGATCAAGGGCGCCCCAGGCGCCCAGCGAGCCGCCAGCTGAGGTCAGACGTTCCGGAATCATCATTTGATTGAAGCACAGGGCGCCGCCGTGGAGCTCACCCACCAGATTTTCTTTGGGTACTTTGACATCCCGGAAAACCAGCCGGCCGGTGCCGCCGCCCCGGCAGCCGAGCAGACCGTACATGTATTCGGTTTCAACGCCCGGGCCACGCTCAACCAGAAGCAGGCTCAGCCGGTGATACTTATGGGCATTGGGATCAAAATTGGTTCGGCAGTATACCAGGAAGAAGTCCGCCCCCTCGGCGCCCACCACAAAGCGCTTCATACCGTTTAAGATGAAGTGGTCGCCTTTCAGCTCCGCCCTGGTCATGGCGCCGAAAAAGTCAGAGCCGCCGCGGGGTTCGGTCAGGGCTTCGGCGGACACGAGTTTTCCCTCCAGGTAGGGTTTTAAGAATTTTTCCTTTTGTTCTTCGGTGCCGAACATGTTCAACGCTTCGCCCACAATGGACGGCATGACAAACGCACAGCCCAGAGCCATGCCCAGGCAGCCGATTTCTTCCGCGGCCGCCATTTCAGCCACCCAGCTCATGCCGCGGCCGCCGTATTTTTCCGGGAACCGAATGCCGAAAAGCTTTCGGGCCGCCAGTTTTTCGACGAATTCGCGGGGGTAGGTGATTTCATCCTTATCCATTTTGCGGAGGAAATCGCTGGTGATTTCCTCCCGGACGAACTCCCGGGTTTCCTTTTTTACCGCCTGCTGCTCAGGCGTTAACATGAAATCATACATAGGGCCCTCCGATTGCTTGAATGGTTAATAAAATGCCTCGCAAAAATTGAACAATGTTTGCGCGACGGCATTTTTCCAAATCGTCTTAATCTTACACCAAATCGTCTTAATCTTACTCTTACTCTAATAAAGTCCCGCGCAAAGCCGCAAATATCGCAAAGAACTGTTCCCTAAAAACCTTTGCGTTCTCGGCGCGCTTTGCGAGATGTAAGCGGGTGAGTGGTTTCCTGTTCATCTTCATATTCTACGCAAATTAATAAAATATACTGTTATGCCGATAACTTGCGCCACTGTCATTCCGAGAAACGATAGTGACGAGGAATCTTTTTATAAAGATTTCTCGCTGCCGCTCGAAATGACAGTATGTACGGATTTTTGAGCGCCTTTTTGGGTTACTTTCTGCAAAAATGCCGTAGCGGCGGCATAAATCCATTTTTAAATGACTGTCGAATAATGTTTATGAGTATTGATCATTTTATTGAACATTGATCAAATTGGCAAGTAAAAAAATGCGGGGGTGGACTTATTTGTTGTTTTTTTTGAGTAAAATTGGGGAAGATTGCGGAATAGCAGGAAGAGTAAGATTAAGATTAAGCGTAAGATTAAGACGAAAACAGGTATCGGGCATTTGGATGAGGAATAAACGGCCCGGTCCATGTAGAGACCGGGCCGTGCTATATTGGTATGCTTATCGGTCCACCATCACGTCTGCGGCGCCCGCTTCCTCGACCGCCATATGTGCGGATCGCCAAATGTTGTTCTCATTGGCGAATTCCTCCAGCCGCTTTTCCTTACTGACAATGGCATGGTAGTTGCCCGTTTGCCAGTGCTTTCCGTCAGCATCCGGAGCAGCTGGCACAGGCGGCCCCGCTGTCAAGGCTTGATGAAACAGTAAACCCGGGGGTTACCGGATTATCCGAGTAATCAACAAAAATAGGCTTTGCCTGCTCGTATACCGCTTTATCAATGATGAAACCAATATTGTCATGGTCAAGCCGAACATCGGCATCTGAGGGTTCGTCAAAAAACAGGTCAAGGGACGTGCCTGCACAGCCGCCGGAAACCGGCATCAGCCGAATGTTTCCTTCCGGCTGTCGGTCATTTAATATCTGATCTATCTTTTTTTTGGCTTTTGGGCTTACTTCGAACATAGGATCACCTCCTTTAGCTGCCACAAAGTGATAGCATAAGATAAGTCACTGAGTCTCATTGTCAATAGTCTGCGTCTATCCATTACACGACGATCTGCCCGGTTTCCATGGCGCCTTAATTGAGTTTGCCGGCGGTATCCTGAAATTTTCCTGACGGCAACCGGTTGCATCTTTTGGCTGACTGTCGTATGCAGGAAGGGAGATATCTGCTGCTTTGTTCAATCGATTAGTGTGGAGGATTTTTTTATGCCCGGTGGAAAACCTCGCAAGGCGAAGCCGGCCAATCGCGTCAGAGAGCCCGAAACTGGACTGAAGCCCGGTGATAGCGATACCAGGCCGGCCCCCAATGAGCATCCCGCGCCTGTCTGTGCTGCGGATGCGCCGCCGGTTCACGAACCCCCCATAGAACAGCTCAAAACCACCATTTTAGACAGCATTGCAGACATCCTCGCCTTTTATCCGTCGCCGGACATGAGGCCGGCATGGATGAACCAGTCGCTTATCAGCGCATCCGGCTATGACAAAGCCAAGCTCCTCTCAATGACCTGTCATGAATGCTGGTTTCAAAGGCAGACCCCCTGTCCGGACTGTCCGGTTCTGAAAACCTTTGAAACCGGAACCCCCCATGAAATGCAGCGGGAAACCCCGGACGGACGATGCTGGTATATCCGGAGTTTTCCAATGCTCAGTGAAACCGGCGGATTGCAGGGGGTTGTTGAGGTTACCCGGGATATCACCGACCGGAAGCGCGCCGAAAAGGCATTTCAGGAGAGCGAGGCCAAGTATCGGGGCATTCTGGCCAATATCGAGGACGGCTATTATGAAGTGGATCTCTATGGCAATTTGACATTTTTCAATGATTCCCTGTGTGACATTCTAGGCTACCCCCGTTCCGAACTCATGGGCATGAACTACCGCACTTTTATGCTGGAAGAAGACGCGGACCGCGTGTTTAAAACCTTCAATCAGGTATTTGCCACAGGCAATGGGGCCAAAGGGTTCGAATGGCGGGTAAAACGCAAAGACGGCAAGAATATCTATCTTGATACATCCGTATCTATAATTTGCGATGTTGAAGGCAATATTATAAACTTCGGAGGGATTACCCGGGATGTCACCGAACGCCGCCGTGCGGAACATGTCCTGCGCGAAAGCGAGGCGAAATACCGCTCCCTTTTTGAAAGCCTGCCCATCGGCCTTTTTCAGACGACTATGGACGGCCGGATTATTGATGCCAATGCGGCTTGTCTGAAAATTTTTCAGTGTCCCAGCCGGGAAGCGCTTTTGGCCCAGGATGCTCGAAAGGCGTATTTAAAACCAGCGGATGGGGAGAATTTTCGGCGCCAGCTGATGAAAAATGGCTATGCCGTTGATTACGAATCACGGCTCTGGTGCTGGGGCGGCTCGATCGTCTGGGTCAGTATCACGGCGCATGTTATTTATGATGAGTTGGGGAATTTTTCCCATATCGAGGGCTCGCTTCAGGATATTACGGAGCGTAAAAAAGCCGAGGCAGCCCTTCAGAAATCCCATGAGGAGCTGCGGAATTTTTCAAAGCATCTGGAAGCCGCCCGGGAGCAGGAGCGCACTATCATTGCAAGGGAGGTCCATGATGACCTGGGCCAGTTATTAACAGCCATCAAGTTTGATCTGGCCTGGATGAAACGCCATGCCCCGGAAGGGGATACGGATACGCTGCTGGAAAAAGTGGATATGACCATAGGGCTGGTCAATGAATCCCTTCAGTCTGTGAAACATATTTCCGCCCGGCTGCGGCCGGATGTACTTAACGAACTGGGCCTTGAGGCGGCAATGGATTGGTATCTTTCGGAGTTTCGCGATCGAACCGGCATTAAATGCGAGTCCCGCATCCAGCAGCAGACCTTTTCCGGAGACAGCATCTGCGATGAATTGTGCACCTCCATGTTCCGGATTTTTCAGGAGGCCTTGACCAATATCGCCCGCCACGCCAAGGCTACGGAAATATTTGTAAAGCTTGATCAGTCAGATGGCTGGATTGATTTTCAAATTATTGATAACGGCATCGGTGTAGATACGGAGACGGTTAATGACAGTCACTCCTATGGACTTTTGGGGATTCGGGAGCGGGTTAATGCCTTTGGCGGCCATATGGAGCTGGCCTCAGGAGCTGAAAAGGGGACTGCACTGAAGATTAAAATGCCGGTTGTCAAAAAAGATGAGACGGGTGCGACGCAAGGTAATTGGGCGTGAGTGGATACAGCGGTAAATGCGGGGCCCCTTGAATTAAGTTTATAGGTCGGTGTAGGTAAAAGGATGACAAGTATAAAAGAATGGGGATGACATAAATTTCAGACGCAGCAGGATAGTATCCAGATCTTATATGAGGTATGAAAAATACAGTCCATGTCTGTCCGTTTTCCTTGATTTCAGGAATAACTGAAAGATTTGGAATGGATGGGCAAACTCTTATATGAACATTTATCCGCAGGAATGTTGTTATGGTTAAAGTTTTTATCGCCGATGATCATGCGGTGGTACGTCAGGGGTTAAAGCAGATTATTTCAGAAGTCTCTGATATGCACGTCCTCGGAGAGTCAGATAACGGATTCGAAGTCATCGACCATGTAAAGACCGGCAATTATGATATGGCGATACTCGACATCACCATGCCGGGCCCAAATATCATTGATCTGGTTAAACAAATCCACCAGATTAAACCCCAGATGCCCATTCTGGTGTTAAGTATTCATCCCGAGGAGCAGTATGCCGTGCGGGTGCTGCGGTGCGGGGCATCGGGTTACCTGACCAAGGAAAGTGCCCCGGAGGAGCTGGTCAACGCGATCCGAAAATTATCCAAGGGCGGCAAATATGTCAGCGCAACCCTGGCGGAAAAACTGCTTTTCACTCTGGGCACGGACCAGGAAAAACTGCCGCATGATAATTTATCAGACCGTGAGTATCAGTCCCTCTGCATGATTGCCGCCGGCAAAACGGTTAAGGATATCGCCCGGGATTTGAATCTGAGTGAAAAAACCATCAGTACCTACCGCTCCAGGGTGCTCCAGAAAATGGGCATGAAAAACAATGCAGAAATCACGCATTATGCGTTTAAATACGGGCTGGTGAATTAAAATGCTTTCTTTCATTTTTTCATTTTTTTCCTCCACTGGGAGATCCTTACGGGGTCGCCCAAATTTTTACAGCGTTGCAAAAATGCGTCTATAATGGCAGTATTCATTTCCAAAATGCCATCCTATCAACTAAACCTTTACTTTAAAAATGTGTATTCAACTTACTTTAATAATATAATTTTAATTATATTATGGTATGTGGCACCATGCTTGCAATGATTTGGAAATAACTGCGGCCAGCTGATAGCCAAAGATACGGCAAAAATTAAAAAGCACCCAGAGGAGTTGATGAAATGGCAAATATTGGCATCATCCGTTGTGAAAAAAATGAGCAGCGATGCCCGCTGACCAACTGTATTAAAAGCCTTCGGGGCACCCAGCAGGCGTTTTCCGATTATGAAGACGGTGAACTGATCGGGGTGTTCACCTGTCATTGCCCGGGCGATAATCTGGCCAATCTGGGCAAAATTCTTCAGAGCAAGGGTGCGGAAGCCATTCATATGTGCACCTGTACTTTTGCCGGCAAAGGCGATGGCGGCTGGGTCCTGGGGGATGGATTCTGCGAAAACATCGACGCGCTGATGCAGCAGTTGGCAGATGCCGTGGATGTGCCCTGCGTAAAAGGTACCGCGCATTTGCCGGCTGACTATACGACGCAAGTATTCAGGTAAGCGGTTTGATAGACAATGGACGATCCCTTTGATGATTTTGTAGCGCAGCTTCAATCGGAAATAGATGAAGACACCCGCCAGGCCTTTGGCGAAAAAGTCTATGAGCGCTGGAAAAATCCCCGCTATCTTCAGGTTATTCCGGCCCCGCACGGGTACGCAAAGCAAACCGGCACGTGCGGGGATTCAATTGAAATTTATTTAAAATTTGACAGCGGACGGGTCTCAGAGGCGGGTTTTCAGACCGATGGCTGCGGTCCAAGCTTGGTTTGCGGCTCCTATGCCGCCCAGATGGCCATGGGCAAAACCTCGGCTGAACTAACAGAAATCAGCGGGGAAACGATTCTGGCTGCACTCGGCGGGCTGCCAGAGGAAAACGAGCATTGTGCCCACCTGGCAGCTGCCGCCCTCCAGTCTGCTTTGGAAGATTATATCAGCCGTAAACATATGAATCGATAATCCTCCCTTCATCGATTCCGATTAACGCCCTTCATTTCATTTTACAACCTTCCGATCCTTTCGTTTAACCATTTTCGAGCGTTCATATGCGGGTTTGCAGAAAATCCGCATAATTTCAATGGCATTGCGATAAATTACGATTATGATATCTATTAAGAACGGAAAGCAGTATTGACTGCCGGTTTTTAACCCGCCTTTGTGGAATACTTGGCCCTCAAGTTAGGATGGAGGCAGATGATGCAGATTGGTGAAGGCGATATGGTGGTTTGTCATTTCAGGGATAAAGGGCCCAAGCTGATACGGGTTAAGGAAGCGGGCGAGATGAATACAAAGCACGGGAAACTCTCCTATTCCAGAATGATCGGCCGGCCTTACGGCGCCGTCATTACGACCAGTACCGGCCATCCCGTGTATCTTTTGCAGCCTACTGCAGAGGATTTGGCCATGGGGGTGCGCCGGATTTCAAATATTAACTATCCAAAGGATATATCCCGGATTTTGTACCGAATCGGCATCAAGCCCGGGGCCCGGGTGATTGAAATCGGGGCGGGTTCCGGTGCCATGGCCATCAGTCTGGCTTATGCGGTGGGCCCTGAGGGCGGTATCTATACTTACGATATCCGGGAGGATATGCTGAAATGCACCGGCAAGAATCTGCACCGGGTGGGACTGGCCGATCGGGTGGAGTTAAAGGTTCGGGAAAAAATGGAGCCGCTTTCTGAAAAAGATGTGGATGCCGTCCTGATGGATATCCCAACACCCTGGGAGGAGCTTAATATAGCCTGGGCGGCGCTTTGCCCCGGCGGGTATCTGGCCTGCACGGTGCCGACCTACGATCAGTTGGGCGAACTTGCCATATGCCTCTCTAAAAATGGCTTTCTGCCCCTGGAAGCCATGGAAATCATGTGCCGGCCGCTACGGGCGGAAAGAGGGCGGACCCGGCCGGAGTTTAAAATGATTACCCATACCCAGATGATTCAGTTTGCCGTCAAAATTCTGCCGACAGAAGCAGGCGTATCTGCAGCGGCAGATGATGCGGATCTGGGTATAAATGAAGATGAAAATGACGGATTTTATTAAAGAGGATAACTATGAACCAGCTCGTTCTTTTACGACACGGGGAAAGCGTCTGGAACAAGGAAAACCGGTTTACCGGGTGGACGGATGTGGATTTGACTGATGCCGGCATTGAGGAGGCCCGGTCTGCCGGTCGAACCTTAAAAGAAAAGGGGTTTGTTTTTGACGTTGCGTTTACCTCGGTTTTAAAGCGCGCCATCCGGACCCTGTGGATTGTAATGGATGAAATGGATCGGATGTGGATTCCGGTGCACAACTCCTGGCGGCTCAATGAACGGATGTACGGGTTCCTTCAGGGCCTGAACAAGGCGGAAACAGCCGAACAATACGGAGAGGAGCAGGTCCGGATCTGGCGCCGGAGCTATGATATTGCGCCCGGGGCGATTGAAAAGGGTGATTCCCGTGATCCGGCGCTGGATCCCAGGTATGCGGATCTTGACGACAAACAGATTCCCCGCACCGAGAGTTTAAAGGACACCATCGAGCGGTTTCTGCCCTATTGGCATCACAGCATTGCCCCGGCCATAAAATCGGGCCGCGGGGTAATCATTGCCGCGCACGGCAACAGCCTGAGAGGCCTGGTCAAGCATCTGGACAATATCTCGGATGAGGAAATCGTCCAGTTGAATATCCCCACCGGCATCCCGCTGGTCTATGAGCTGGATGAGGCGTTAAATGTCACGAATCACTATTACCTGGGCGATCCGGAAGCAGTGGCCCGGGCCGAGGCCGCGGTAGCCGGCCAGGGAAAGGAAATGGATAAGTGATCAGCAGGGGGTATTCTATGAAAGCCACCTATCAGGTCCTCTCACCCGGTGATGTCCGCGCCTGCAGCGAACATGACGAGTTTGCATCCGACCTGCTTTACGGATTGTCCCAGCCGGTTAAAAGCGTCGCCAGCAAATATCTCTATGACGAGACCGGCAGCCGGCTTTTCTCCCGGATTATGGAGCTGCCGGAATATTATCCCACGCGCTGCGAAACCGAAATCCTGCTGCGATACAGCCCGGCGATTATCCAGGCGGTTTCCGGCGCGCGGCTGAATCTGGTTGAACTGGGCGCGGGCGACGGCAGTAAAACCCGCATCCTGATCAATGAGCTGCGCAGTCAAAAAATCGACTTCCGCTATGTCCCGATAGATATATCCGAAAGTGCGGTCAGCGGGCTCTGTTCGAATCTCTCCCGGGAGTGTCCGGAGATTGCCGTAAACGGCCTGGTATCTGATTATTTTGTGGGCGTGGACTGGCTCTCCCATCAGAATGCGGCCAGGAATCTCATTCTGTTTCTGGGCTCAAACATCGGTAACTTTTCGCCTTCCCATCAGATCCAGTTTCTCTCAAGCCTCTGGAACGCACTGAATCATGGTGATTATGTGCTGATCGGGATGGATTTGAAAAAAGATGCCGCCATTATTAACCAGGCGTATAATGACGCGCAAGGGGTGACCGCCGCTTTTAATCTGAACTTGTTAAGCCGGATCAATCGGGAGCTCGGTGGAGATTTTGATCCGGATCAGTTTGCCTATTACAGTGCATGGGATGCATTTGACGGAGCGGTCAAAAGCTGCCTGCTGAGCAAAAAATCCCAATCCATATACATTGATGCGTTGTGCCGGTCTTTTTTCTTTGACGCCTGGGAGCCCTTTCACACGGAATCCTCCTATAAGTTCACCATTTCCGATATCCGGAAAAAGGCCCGGCACATTGGTTTTGAGGTTATTGAAAACTACTCGGATGCGCGGCACTATTTTGCGGATTCGCTTTGGCGGGTGATCAAGCAGTAAGGACAATATCTATTATGAAACTGATTGATTATTTGAATCAAGATCTGATTTTTGTCGGTGTGAAGGCAGACAACAAAGCCGGAATGCTGGCGCTGCTTGCCGAACAGGTGGTGAAACGGTATTCGGGGGTTAATGCAGACGAATTGCGCAGCAAGCTGCTGGCGCGCGAAGAAGCCGGAAGCACAGGCATCGGCTATGGGGTAGCGGTTCCCCATGCCACTGTTGGGGGCCTGCCGCAAACCGTGTGTATGGTTGTCTGTACGGCAGAGGCTATCGACTTTGATGCTATCGATAATACCCCGGTGCACATAATTTTTTTGCTGGTCAGCCCGCCATGGGAGACCGGCCTGCATATCAAGCTGTTGGCCCGGATCGCCCGTTTGATAAAAAGCGGTGTGATTTTAAAGACTGTTTCCCCGGCCATGAGCCCGAAAGAAGTTTACGACCTTATCGCGCGCGAGGACAGCCGGCATGTCGAATAGCCGTGAAGAAAATACGGAGCTGCTGGTTATTGTGGTGAAGGATCACCGTCAGGTGGAAAATATTCTCACCGGGTTTCTTGAGCTCGGATTGCGAGGGGCCACGGTGATTGACGTGCGGGGCATGGGCCAGATTCTTTCCTCTGAGATTCCAATATTTACAGGCTTTAAGTCCCTTTTTCCCGGCTGGGGCGCGGACACTTATATGATTATGTCCGTGGTTGATTCAAAATCCCGGGAAAAGGCGTTTCAACTGGCTCGGGAAATCTGCAGCAATTTTGAGGGCCCCGGCTCCGGCATCATGTTTACACTACCCGTGTTTCATGTGGAAGGACTGGCTGAGGAGATTTAACAGGTGGTAAAAACCATTATCGGTCTGGTAATTC
The DNA here is from genome assembly GCA_046543065.1 of Desulfobacterales bacterium. Taxonomy (GTDB): domain Bacteria; phylum Desulfobacterota; class Desulfobacteria; order Desulfobacterales; family Desulfosalsimonadaceae; genus M55B175. Next base: position 17,571 of record JBKHAE010000031.1, read on the forward strand.
TGGTCTTTATCGCCCTGGTCGGGTATCGCAAAACTTTTATCCGCCTGCCGCTGCCCTCAGGCGCCAGATTCTTTTTTCTCACCGGCACGGAATTTATTTTTATCGGGCTTGCCCTGGGCGATCAATTCATCGGACTGCTGGATCATGCCACTGTTGAACGGCTGGGGCCGCTGTTTAGTTTGGGGCTGGGCTATTTTGGTTTGGTATTTGGTCTTCAGTTTGAAAGAGAAAAAATCCGCCGCTTTCCGCAGACGTTCCTTCACGCCACAGTGATCCAGTCGGCAGTCACGCTGGTGTTGGTTTTTGTGCCGTTTGTCTGGCTGATGCATCGGATGAATCCAGATAGCCCTGCTGCTGTTCTCTCGCTGGCTGTGGCCGCGGTGGCCTGCTGCACATCACCCACCATGATCGCCCTGATTGCAAAACAAGGCAGCCCCCGTTACAGCGCGGACATGGATTTGATTCGGTTTGTTGCCGGATTTGATTCGATAATCGGGTTTTCCCTGTTGGGCATGGCTGCATGCGCCATGCATGCGGGGCCAGCGCCCCTTGCTATTAATTTTTTGCCGGCCCTGCAGTGGCTTGTGGCATCCATTGGCTTTGGCCTCAGCATGGGTTTTCTCCTGCATCTATTGATTCAGGCCCATTGTGCGGAAGATGAGCTATGGGTGTTTATCATCGGCATGATTACCTTTACCGGCGGCGTGGCCATATTTTTCAGCCTCTCACCGCTGTTTGTGAATATGGTTGCTGGAATTACGGCCACCAACCTCCCCGGATCCAAAGACCGGGCCTTTATGGCCCTGGCTCGCCAGGAAAAGCCTTTTTATATCGTATTCCTCATTCTGGCAGGGGCTATATGGCAGTTGGACGCGGGGTTCGCCATCGGTCTGGCCGCCGGGTATCTGTTCTTTCGAACCTGCGGCAAAATACTGGGCGGATACATTGCGGCCAGATTCATCGCCAAAGATTTTAAGACCACACCATGGATTGGCCTGGGCCTGTTATCGCAAAGCGGTGTGGCCATTGCCATGGCTATGGATCTTTATTTGAAGGGTGGCGGCGCAGTTATGGATCAAATTGTGGCCATGCTGGTCATAGCAGTCATCATTAATGAATTATTAAGTCCGGAAATCGTGCAGCAGTTATTGACCCGCACGCGTAGCGAGGTGATGTGAGGCGGCTTGTCGGATTGTTGATAATTATCATTTTTATGGGGTTCATATTTGAGTCTGCCGGAGGGTGGGGCCGTCTGGAAGGCACCCGAATTTCATTTTCATTCGGGTTCCTGCTTATTTCCGCCTATTTATTGGGCGATATTCTTTCCTGGGCAAAACTGCCGAAAATTACCGGCTATATCATCGCCGGTGTGCTGGCGGGCCCCTATGTGGCCAACTTTATTCCTAAAGAGACGGTGCTTGAATTAAAACTGCTGGATAATCTGGCCCTATCTTTTATCGCTCTTTCAGCAGGGGGGGAGTTGAAGCTGGAGGGATTAAAAAGATGCTGGCGAAGCATTTGGCTGGGCGTTCTATTTCAAGTCATCGGGGTCTTTGCAGGTATTTTTTGTTTGATCTTGTTCGGTCGCAATTATATTACTTTTTTAAATGATGCCCCTCTGCCGATGCTTTTATCAGTTGCCGCTATGATAGCGGTGATTTCTATTGCCCGCTCGCCTTCTCTGGCAATGGCGGTTATCAGCGAAAGCAAAGCAAAGGGACCGTTTACGGAAACTATTCTTGGTGTGACAGTAATTGTTGATGTTCTGGTAATCACACTTTTTGCAGCAACAGTTTCCTTTGCGCTAAACATGGGGCAAACAGATGCAAGTATGGATATACTTTTGCTTACCACGGTGGGTATAGAACTATCGGGGTCTTTTTTGGGAGGACTGTTTATTGGATGGGTGGTTGCCTTCTACATTGAGCGGATTGGAACTGAAATTCCAGTATTTATATTGGCTCTGGCATTTTTGGTAACTTTTTTTTCAGATCAGTTCGGACGTTTTTTGGATGAGTTTTATGACATCCGATTTCATTTGGAACCTATGCTTATGTGCCTGACCGCCGGTTTTTTTATCCGTAACTTCACGAAAAACGGTGATTTTTTTATGGAACGACTCGACCGGCTTTCACTGCCGGTCTATGTTTTATTTTTTGCACTGATTGGCGCCTCCTTGTGCTTGGCAGAACTCAGGCAGGTTTGGATGTTGGCAATACTGCTTGCTGCCAGTCGCGCATTTTTCATCTGGGCAAGCGCTTGGCTGTCGCAAAGATTAAGCGATACTCCGCCGATGTTTGGTAAAATGGCCGGACTTTCCTTCGTCTCCCAAGCCTGCGTAAGTATAGGCTTGGCCGGGAATCTTTCAAATAATTTTCCGGATTGGGGTGCCGCCGTCGCCGCAACGCTTGTGGCCGCGATTTCAATCAATCAGGTCATCGGACCGATCACTTTTAAATATGCGCTGGACCGGGTCGGGGAATCCCGGCGCCCAAGGTCGTAAATGTTTTTGAATGAATATCAGATGAGGCAGCGGGTGGACTGATGAATATTCTTTTGGGGACGGGCATGATATTTCGGAAGATTCGACGAAGTGCAATAATCTTTTTGTTTCTGATGGTTTTTATCGTGAGCAGCTGCGGACGGCCGATATCTCCCCAGCCCTATGAGGCCCCGCCGGATGCGGTTTCAGGGTCCGGCCGGCCCGTCGTATTTTTAACAGCCTCCCAGATCGCCGAGGCCATCCGCACCGGCCGCCTGACAGCCGTTGAGGTGGTGGAGGCCCATTTGAAGCATATCCATCAGTTTAATCCCGAAATTAACGCGATCGTCACCATTGATGAGCACGCGGTCCGCCGCCGGGCCCGGCAAGCGGATGCCGCCTTAAAACAGGGCGAATATTGGGGGCCGCTGCATGGCGTGCCTGTAACGGTGAAAGACCATTTTGCCGTAAAAGACCTGCGAAACACGAACGGGATAATCCCCACAGCCGAATATCTGCCGGATTTCGATGCCACCGTGGTATCCCGATTAAAAGATGCCGGCGCCATTATCCTGGGAAAAACCAATATGCCGCCCATGGCAATGGATATGCAGACCAGTAACGATATATTCGGCCGGACGAATAATCCCTGGGATCTGAACCGGACGCCTGGGGGCAGTACCGGCGGCGGGGCGGCCACAGTTGCCGCCGGCATGTCGCCGCTTGAAATCGGCAGTGATCTCGGCGGCTCCGTCCGTCAGCCATCCCACTTCTGCGGTATCTACGGGTTTAAGCCCACGGAAAATACCGTTTCCAATCACGGGAGTTTTGTGCCGCTGATGGAACCGGATTTTAAAAGCGTTCGACATATGGCCTCCAATGGCCCGCTGGCCCGATCCATTGCGGATTTGAAACTGGCCTATCAATTGATTGCAGGTCCGGATGGAAAGGACGGGATGGTTGTTCAGCCGGATGAAAGCCCGGTAATCAAAGAATCGCTGGCAGACCTGCGTATCGCCTGGACCGATCAGTTTGGGGATGTGCAGGTCTCAAAGGATACCGCGCAGGTTCTGCAGCAATTTGTCGACAAATTGTCCGGCAAAACGGGTGAAATCCGGCATCTCAGACTCTCCGGCATTGATTTCAACTCGGTCTGGGCGACCTGGGGCAAAATGGTCGATCTTGAAGTGGGGGTGCTTCAACCGCCCATGACAAGATTTCTGGTTTTTCTGGCCGGCGGCGCGCAGCGGGCCAAAACCCCCCTGCTTCAGATGGAGTATCCGGCGGGTTATGATGATTATATAGAAACTCTGAGCGCAAGAGACGAGATGGTTGCAAAGTTTGACAGGGTGCTGCTGGACTGGGATGTGCTGATTTGTCCGGTGGCACCGATTCCGGCATTTTCCCACCATTTGCCGGATGATCAGAAATTCGGATACAATATTTATAATAAACCGCTACTGGTTGACGGCCGGGCCATCAATTACTGGACGGGATGTGCGTCCTATACTGCGCCGTTTAATCTGACCGGCCAGCCGGTGGTGGTGATCCCGGCGGGATTTTCTTCGGATGGCATGCCCATTGGACTGCAGCTAATCGGCGCCCGGGGAAAGGACAGGGCACTGCTTGAAATGGCAGAAATGATCAATCAGGCGGCCGGCGCCTATCGACCGCCTGAGCTGTAGCAAGGGGACGCCCTGATAATGTACTTTATAATGCAATATCGGAACATTTTGCAATCTCCAGTTGCAATTTACACCAATCTGGTTTAATCCCTTTTTATGGCACTTATCCCTCGAACCATAGAAACGGTACTGCAGCGCTTAGCCGGTCAATACCCGGTGATCACCATGACCGGGCCGCGCCAAAGCGGGAAAACCACACTGTGCCGGACCGCGTTTGCCTACAAGCCGTATGTGAATTTAGAAGCGCCGGATATTCGGCAGTTTGCCAGAGATGATCCGAGGGGATTTCTGGCGCAATATCCGGATGGTGCGGTTCTGGACGAAATTCAGCGGGCGCCGGACCTGGTCTCCTATATTCAACCACTGGTTGACGAGGATCAGCGGGAGGGGCGCTTTATTATGACCGGCAGCCAGCAATTTGAGGTCAGTGATACCGTCAATCAATCACTGGCCGGAAGAACAGCGCTGGTTAAGCTGCTTCCCTTTTCCCTGGAAGAATTGCAGTCCGCCATAAAACTGCCGGATATTGACAGTCTGATCCTGCACGGCTTTTATCCCCGGATCTGGGATAAACAGCTTGATCCCACGCAGGCACTGGGGGATTATTTTGAAACCTATATCGAGCGGGACTTGCGGCAGCTGGCGACCATCAAGGACCTGAATCTGTTTGAGCGTTTCATTCGCTTATGCGCCGGCCGCATCGGCCAGTTGCTGAATCTCAGCAGCCTGGCCAATGATGCCGGAGTTTCTCACACCACCGCCGGTAACTGGATTTCGATTCTGGAAGCCAGCTATATTCTTTTTTTACTGCCGCCTTATCATAGAAACATATCCAAGCGTCTGGTCAAATCGCCCAAGCTCTATTTTTATGATGTGGGCCTGGCGGCTTTTCTTTTGGGCATTGAAAACGCCCGTCAGATATCGCGGGATCCGTTGCGGGGAAATCTTTTTGAAAACATGGTGATTGTTGAGGCCCTGAAAAGCCGACTTCATCACGGGAAAAGGAGCAACCTCTACTTTTACAGAGACAGCAAGGGCAACGAAGTGGATCTGCTTTTTGCCAATGGTCCTGAAATTTTTCCCATAGAGATCAAGGCCGGTATGACCATCACCAGGGAGTACTTTAAAGGGTTGAACCACATTGCCCGGGTGTTTCCGGATGACATTCCAAGGGGGATGGGGCTGGTTTATGCCGGCGGCCAACCCCAGCGGCGGACTGGCGTTTCCGTGGTTCCATTTTTTCATCTGCCGGAACTTTTTCCATGAAGAAAGTCAATATCGTTGAATTGAAAAACAATTTCAGCAAAATACTGATGTATGTCGAAAAAGGGGAAAGGATTCAGGTTTGCAAGCGCAACATCCCCATCGCCTATATCGTTCCTTTTAAAGTGTTATGTTGAATCCGCAGCAGGCCCTTTCGGGAAATACCTTTCATTATATCGACTTCAGCAAAGCGGAAAGAGAATTGGGTGAAGTAATGAAATTTAGAATCGGTGGTTGGGTCAGGGTCAAGGATGGAATAGAAGATCCGGATTTCGGCAATGATATGTCGGGGTGGCAGGGGCAGATCTCTGAGATAGCGGATGATACCGATTCGCACCTGGATGGCAGCCCCCGCATAATCTTTTTTAACAGATTCCTATTCGCTGTCGCTCCTCGAATGACATACTGAGAGCCCGCGCCTCGAGTTTGAACATTTTGCTTTGTCCTCTAAAAATCGACTTTTTACTACAAGACTGCCAATACCTAATACCCAAAACCGAATATCCGCAGTTACTTAGAAAACATACTCCAGACTGACATAGAACAGCCGGTCGTCGCGATCGATATCTTTTGGCTCGCCATAAAGCCCGGATAGCAGGGATTCCGTATAATCGCGGCTGATAAACTGATAACCGGTCCGCATCTGTAGGGTTTTTTCAACCAGCGGCTGGTTCCAGTATACCTCCCAGACGCTGCCCCGCGTGTTTAGCTTTTGATAGGGGTCGGTTGCCGCAATATTTAACCCCACCCAGTTCTCGGAGCCGTTGAAATATTCAAGGCCGATTTTCGGGTTACGCAGTTTTTCAAATGGCAGATGATACCGAAGGCCCAGATATAATGCCCATCCGTCCTCGGAACCTTCATTGTCGGCAGAGCCCAGATAGGGGCCGGCATTGCCGTAGATTTCCTGCTGGATGCTGTTGAGCGCCGCACTTAATTCCGGCGGCATTTCCTCGGAGTTAAGCGGCAGGCCGTTGACCCGAATTTTATCTCCGTTTGGCTTTGTTTTGCTGTAGGCCGCACTGGCAAAGACATCAAGCGGCCAGTCAAACAGCCGGTCATTGGACACCTGAAGGGTATACTTATCCACGTGGCCAAGTTCCTCAGGGAATTCCATTGTTACCTGATCCAGGCCATTAAGCATTAAAAATTGGTTCAGATTGTTTCTGAAGGCATCATCGCCGGTGGGCCGCAGGTTATCCACCCGGAACCACTGAAGCACGCACAATGAATTGTCCAGAAACGGCAGGCGGTTATTCAACTGAACGGTGTAGAAGTCAATATCTTCAAGTCCGTCCGGATCTCTTAAAAACGGGTTGGCATCAATATCATCCTCGCTTCTGGCGTAGATCAGGTTCAGGGATTTGGCAACGGACTGATTAAAATAAAAGGTGAGTGCGGCCCCGTCGGACTCGGCATTAAATGTCAGGTCCGGATAGCTGGTCATGCCCGGCCGGTTGTAGCGGTATTTGGTTAAATACCCCCCGGAGGTGGGCAGCCGGCCAAAGGTAAGATTGACCTTCTGATTGAGCCATGACGGACGGTAGTCAACATAGGCCCGTTTTACCTTGACCGCGGAGTCCGCGGGCTTGTTGGAATAGTGAAAATCAGCGGCCCTGACATCTTCCGGGGTGTTCCAGGTGCCCCAGAGCTTGTACATGGTGAGGGTGGCGTGAAATCGGACCTCGTCGCTGGGCTCACCCGAGAATTTGAGATCAAAATAGTTAACAAATGTGTTATCGTATCCTTCCTGGTTCGCATCGTTATCTTCGCGGTTCAAATCAAAATAGGAGGAACGCAGATAGGCTTCGTTTCCCAGTCGGTATTTTTCGATCAGGCCGGCATCTTTAATGGTCTGTTTGTAGACATGGGTCATGTGATCTTTGAGGGTCTTGATCTGCTCCTGCTGATCAGTGACCTGATTTTCAAGATTGCCGGACTCCTTTTTCTGCCGTTTCAGCTTTTGATTCAGTTCATTGATCTGTTTTTCAAGCCGGTCTATTTCTTTTTGATCGTGATCCGCCGCTGCTGCCGATGCAGCCATCAGGATCAGGCATAAAAAACAGGCGAAAAGGGCGAAGCGTTTGGCATATTGCATTGCTCACCTCCGAATTAAATGTGAATATTTAAATGGGTACTTACCATACCCCTATGCCTTCGTATTCCGGTTCAGCATTATTTGCATGCGCTAAAAGATATTGAAGAATTTTTTCTTTCTGCTCCTGGCTCTGCCAGGGGATCTCGGCAAAAATGGCGTGCCCGTTTTTTTCAATCAGCATTCGCCATAGGTTTTTGGGCTTATCTTTGGGTGAGATACTTTGGGGGGCATGACATTTGCGAAAGCAGATGGCATTGTCAAAATCCTGCCGGGTAAAGCCTTCCTGGCTGTTTTTTTCCTGGGCCATGGCGACCAGTGCCGCGGCAAACACAATGCATGTGCAAAGCAGTCCGATCCGCAGCAAAGTTTCAGGAATGCGCATTTTCCCCTCCAGTGGTAAACGGCTTATGAAAACTAATCCCAGATACCGATGCCTTCTTTAATGCCATTTGCATCCCGGGCATGGCGCAGCAGATAGATAAGAATCTGATCCTTTTGTTCCGGGCTTTCCCAGGGGATCTCCTGGAAAATGGCATGACCGTTTTTTTCAATCAGAATAATCCATTGTTTCCGGGTTTTCTGGGACGGTGAAAAATCTTTTTCCGTATGGCATCGTTTAAAACAGATGGCGTTTTTAAATTCATTCTGGGGCAGGGGAGGGAGGGATTTTTCTTTTTTTTCGAGTTCTTCCATCAGGGAGGGGGATAATTCGATTAATGCTTCCTCATCCAGGGGGGTCAGGGCGTTTATCGGTTTTGACGTAAAAACGGCCAAACCAACCATCATTAAAACCGCACTGATAACAAAAGCTTTAAACTGATAGGGTTTTATCATTAATTACCTTGCCTGAAGAGTTGCATCAATAAGTTTAACATTAAGTGGCCCTGCCCCGTATGGCATGTGAGGTCATGGTTTCGTGCGGGGCAACATTAACTGGCGCAAAAACTTTTTTTAGAATCTGACACATGTATCAAAAAAATTTTGGGATTTCAAAGATAAAATAAAAAAAATCATGGGTTACGAAGTTCCCCGTTGGTAATTGGATGCGGCTGGTATTAATTTATACTGAACTGGGGTATGAATGAAAAATCCATGACAGGAGGTCATTCGATGAAAGGATTCAGCGCACTTGGTATATTAACGATCAGTTTTTTGGGACTTGTTTTGATCCTGTTTGGCTGCGGCAAGCCGGATACCGGTTTAACCAACGGCCGGTTTTCAGCCTGCCCGGATTCACCGAACTGTGTGTCTTCCATGGCAGAAGGCGCCAGGCACGCGATTGAGCCGATTGCCTATGAGGGAAGGCGCGAGGCGGCCAAAAAGGCGATGCGAACTGTCATTCAATCCATGAAGCGATCCCGGCTGATTGCGGATTCGGAAAATTATATTCATGCGGAGTTCCGCTCGCTCATATTCCGGTTCGTGGATGACGTGGAGCTTTTCTTCCCTGAAGGCAAAGGGGTTATTCATATGAAGTCCGCCTCCCGGACCGGGTATTCGGATTTCGGGGTAAACCGCAAACGATTGGAGGAAATCCGCCGGCGGTTTCAGGCGGCATTTTCGAATAATGACTGATCCGACCAGTAAAGGAGTGAATCATATGAAGCTTAAAAACGCTTGATAAAGACGCGCGGTTTCTCTCGGCTTTTCAACCATGGGCAAATGGCCGCAATGTTCAATCAGGGCTTTTTGGATGCGCGGCGCTTTTGCCGCCAGAATATCTGCGCCTTTGGGGTGCAGAATACGGTCTTTATTGCCCCATATGACGAGAACCGGCCCCGGATAGTCCAGAATATGGTTTTCCACCGCATATGGGTTTTTCAGGATATTATCCATGGCCTGTTCGAGAAATTTTCTGTCTGCCCGCATCTGTTTGGCCATATAGATGCGGATCGGACGCGGAATAAAGGGCACCTCAGCAAAGGCCATCTCCATTAATTCGCTGTAGTCTCCCCTATTTTCAAGTAAAAATGGGTTTTGACCGTTCTCCATCATTTGGAAAAGTTCGGAAGGAGGCGCACTGCTCACATGCCCCGGGGCCATCAGGCAAAGGCTTTTTACCTGCTCGGGATGCCGCGCGGCGTATGCGGTGGCAATGCCCCCGCCCATGGAATTTCCGGCCAGATGGAATGATTCGATCTCCAGGGCCGTGATAAAGTCGTGAAGCCTTGAAGCTTGAGCGGGCATTGAGTAATCCCACTGCGGATTTCTCGTCGATTCGCCAAAGCCCGGCAGATCCGGAATAATAATTTTATAATGATCGGTTAAGCGGCCAGCCAGGCGGGTGAAATTATCCTTGTTGCCGCCAAAGCCGTGGAGCAGCACCATCACCGGGCCATCTCCGCCCGTAAGGTAGGCGAATCTTATATTATTCGTGGTAAGCGACCGCTTCGCAATCCCCGCCCTGAATCGTTCAAAGGCAAGGGCGGATCGGGCCATCCAGTCCGGTGACAGATAATAGAGGGCGGCAAGCCCCAACAGCAGCAGCAGGATCAACGTTCCGATAATGGGTTTTAGGCTTTTTTGACGCAAGGCGGTTCCTTCTGATTATTCATTAAAAGTTTAAGATCCTAAACTCTATTTTTTTGACATCCACTGAACAGCGGGTTTTTTTCTGGACACCGTGTGGGTGTAGTCGTATTTGGGGTGCCCAAGCACCAGGCTGGCATGGATTTTCCGGCCTTCGGGCAGTTCGATGGTTTGGGTTAACTGCTTGCTGAACCGGCTGGCCAGGGTGACAAAACCTATCATGCAGGTACCGAGGCCCAGTGCGTGGGCGTAATTCATGATGTTTGTCGCCGCGATATTGCAGTTGGCGGCGCCGAAAAACGAGCGGGCCGGGGCGTGGATTAAAATCAGGACAGGCGCATTGTGAAGGATCAGATCCCGTCCGGCATCCATTTGGGCGATGTAATCATCCATGGGGTCAATGTATTTTTCAAACAGCCGCGCCATTGCCGGGTAAAGCTTTAAGCCGCCAAACACCATTCTGCCGGGCGAGGTCTGGGCCCAGTCATAAATTTTTCGGCCAATGGCAAACACCTCTTCTGACACCTTGTTTAATCGAGCCGGATCTGTAAGCACAGTATATTCCACATGCTGGCTGTTGGTGGCGGTGGGCGAATACCCGGCCAGATCGATGAGATTTTGAACAGTCCCGCGCCGTACCGGTTTTTTTAGATACTGCCGCACACTCCGGCGGGTAATAACCGTTTCCCGGCAGGCATTGGGATCAATCCGTTTTTTATCAATCGGCCGGACCTGGTTGGGGTCCAGCTTATCATGGACGATCGCTTCCGTGGGACAGACCGCCACGCAATGGCTGCACAGGTTACACCGTTCCGGGAGAGCCGCCACCGGCTCCTCGTTTTCTATCTGCCAGACCCCGGATATGCAGTCGCTTACACACCGCATGCAAAGGTTGCATCTATCCGCCATGCGATAAATCGCCATCGCTTCCGCCTTGTCTTTTGGGTTCTTTGAGCATATGCGGCCGTAATTATGTTTTCCGGTGTCCTTCGGTATCGGGGCCACAGATCCGCTAAAATATTTAATTTACTATAGCTTCCCTAATAAATAAACCCCAAATTCCGATTGAACAATACTTCTGAATGAAGGACGAAGATTATGGCCGCTGTTTACGGTACCACCCATTGCCGGGTCAGCCTGTCTCATGAAGTGGCAGCGGTTCTGTGCAGTGCGCCAGTAACCGGATGGCCCGGTTAATAAAGCGGTAGATTGACTTTTTGCACAAATCCCTTGAAGTGGCGCATGCCGCCGGCCGAGCTCACGATGCGGAGCACCGCGGCCGGATCCGAGACGATCACGCCGGATAGGCAGGTGACCGGCGTATTTTTAAACGCTTCGGCCATCAGGGGTGTGGAGGCGCCTAAAATTACCACATCCCGGCAGTTTGACGCCGCGTGCAGAAAATGGTCCATGGTGTGGTTGATAATGGATGTGGCGGTGATTACGGCCACTTCGCAGTCCGGGAGCCGGCTGGTGATTTCAGACTCCGGCTGAAGGGTTTCGGCAGGATGGTTTTCTTTTTCAAAAATTATTAGTTCAGCGGCTGTTTTCCGGATGGGGCCGATCAGCGGCCCGAACATGCCCACCATGCCGACCCGGTCAGTGGGACGGATTTCAATAAAATCGAGTATATCGCCATCCCTGTGGCGCTCACTGGGGGTGTTGGCCAGCGCATTGGCTGTGGCCATGCCCACCGCGGTTTCAATTTTTTTCGAAGAGATGATAAAATCCAGCACTTCTGATGCCGGCCGGCCTTCCAAAGGCAGGGCACCGGTAAACAGACTGCAGCGCTCGGGCATGTCCCGGTGAAAGGTAAAACCCAGCCCGGTCCGGCCGTTATCCAGCATGACCGCGGTGTATCCCAGGCCGATCCGGACATCGGCGATGGTTCTGTTCTTTGCGGCGGATTGAAGCGAGCCTTTGATTTGACTGCGAATATCCATGGATACAGATGTTTAGGTTATTTTGTTGTCAATTCCACTTCATTCCATTTGTGCTCGTACGCGTACTCGTACTCGGCTTCTAATAAACCAAATAATATAATATGTAATTTCATTTGCTTCCGCTACTGTCAGTTTGCCGGTGAGGATTCGTCAAGTATCTGTTCCCGTCTGCCTTTGGCGGTGATTTGCCCGTTTTCGAGTTTAAGCACATGCGTGATTGAATCCGGCAGCTCAGCCAGCCGATGGGTGACGTATAAAAGCTGGGCGGCTCCCTGACGGCACAGGCTATCCAAGAGATTAAGGATACGGCCGCGATGGTAATTATCAAGGCCCATGCAGGGCTCGTCAAGTATCAAAAGCCGCGGGCGCTTCACCAGAGCCCGGCAGATCATCACCAGGCGCTGCTCCCCTTCGGAAACCGAGTGAAACAGATGGCCCGGGAGATGATCCAGGCTCATGGCATGCATCCAGGCGGCTGCAGCATCAAGCTGCTCTTGGTCCGGTTTCTGGTAGAGGCCTATGGAATCAAAAAAGCCGGAGCAGACCACCTGCAAACAGGAAACCCCCCGGCTGTAGGCGCGCTGGAGTTCCGGCGCCACCCAGCCCATATGCTGTTTGATTTCCCAGATACTTTCCCCGCACCCCCGGGTTTTGCCGAATAGTTTGATGTCATTGGCATAGGCCTGCGGGTTATCAGCCAATATCAGGCTGAGCAGCGCGCTTTTTCCCGCACCGTTGGGGCCCAATATGGCCCAGTGCTCACCGGTACGCATCTGCCAGGTGATATCCTTGAGCACTGTTGTGCCCTGATACTGGATAGAGACTTTTTTCATCACCACAAGCGGCACCTCGTCTGCTTTCAAAGGTCTAAAAGGAGCGGGCAGGCGTCTGATCGGGTTATTTGTTCCGCACTGATTCCCGGCAAAAACCGCTTGCACACAGGATTTGCTGAGGACGTTTTCTTTTTTGCCTTTGGCCAGTATCTGCTTGTCAGAGATGCATAGCGCATGCGTAATGCCGGCCGGAAGCTCCGCCGCTGCTGATGTGACCAGCATTATTTTCGTATCAAACGATGCCAGAAGCTTTTCCAGAATATGCTCCATCGCCTTTCTGGAGGCACTGTCCAGGCCGGCCAATGGATTTTCGAGGATGAGCAGTTTGGGGGACTGCATCAGGGCCCGAATAATTTTTATTTTCCGGAATTCCCCGTTGGACAGATGGATCATCCGCCGTTTGAGCAGATCCCGGGCGGACATCTGCTCAAGCAGCATATCCCGCCTTTCCAGTGAGGCGGGGGCATCGGTTTGATGGCCAATGATTTCATAGGGTGAGCGTTTTTGGATATTCGCCGGGTTCAGGTAGTCGCTGACCCTGGTCGAGGCTTCTGTTTCCATACTGTGCCACCGGGCTTGATGGAAACTCTCCGTTTCATAAGGTTCAATCGCCGCGCGCAGGATTTCCCCGCGCTCCAGATAACCGCGCGCGCGGGATTTGCCGGAAGTTTGACCATCAAAATAGTATTGGATAACTCCGTCTGCCAGGGGGACTTTTCGCTGAATGGCCTTTACCAGAAGCGATTTGCCGGCGCCTGTGGGGCCGATAACAGCCCAGTGCTGATCCGCATAGATTTCCCAGCTTAAGTTTTTAAAAAACGATTTTTCCCCGGTTCGGACGGTGATGTTTTTTAAAACGATAAAGGGCCTGCCGGGGGATAGCGAAACGTTTTCGGAATTTTGGCCCCGGCTGTAGATATTCTGGCGGCGGCAGACCCGGCATCGGCTGTCGCTGCACATCTGGCAGCAAAAGCAGTCCGGGCAGCTATGTTTTTTGGGCGCATCCGGGTGTTGCTCCGGTATATAGACTTTTCCGGGAAGGCCCGGGATTTTTTTAAACGGCAATCGGAGATCTCCTGTCAGTCTGCAAAAACCCGATCCTGACCGCAGAAAATCATGAGTTTTTGATTTTTGGTGCAGGCTAAGGTCATGTTCACAGAACGTGCGAGATCAATGGCCAGGGCGGTGGGCCGGGAGATGCCGATCAAGACTTCCAGCCTCGCACGGGCGGCCTTCTGGACGAGCTCATAGCTGAGCCTTGAGGACATGGCCCCGAAAACGGCCTCATGAAGCCTGTCATCGATTACCGCCCGGCCGATGGCCTTGTCCAGGGCGTTGTGCCGTCCCACGTCTTCGGCAAAGGCAAGCGGGGTTAAGGCCTTATCAAATATCATGGCCGCATGGGCGCCGCGGGTTTTTTTGTAAAGCGTCTGATGCTCGGGCAGCAGATTGATGGCGTGAAACATCGCCGCGGTTGAAAAGCGGCAGTTATTCGGGGCGGAAGTGAGGATCTGGCGTATGTCTGCGGCCATCTCCTTTCCGCAGATGCCGCAGCTGGTCTGGCTGATAAAGCCTTTGCGATCCAGGATATCCGCGATTTTTTCCCGTCTCTCCGGGGTCAGCAAAACCGTGGCCACATTTACACCGTCTTCGGTACAGAAGCTCAGCTCCCGTATATCCCGGAGATGATCGATAATGCCTTCAGAAAGGCAGAAACCCGCCACATGGGCCTTTTCATCTCCCGGGCTGCGCATGACGAGCGAATAGGACGAGCCGTCAATACGAATGGAAAGCGGTTCTTCAACAATTACAGCATCATTGACATCCTGCCGCATATTGTTCTCATATACCGTAATCACCTCTTCCCGATAATTTTGGCTGTCACTATTCACAGAATTCACAGGAATCATCACACTCTTTTTCAGTCAGAATATCCATGACATACAGAATCCGCCGGGCTTTTTCCCGCCGCTTTTCCGTGACCGGCTTCAAATCTGCGGTTTTTAATGCCGCAATGGCGGCGTCTCTGGATGGGATGGCGGCAAATCCCTCGCCAATCATTTTGCCGGTATCCGTATCCAGCACATGCGCATCAATGCCGTTTGTCACAATGGTGATCGGCACCGTGTAGGGCTCGATCAGGCAGGCAGCGGCAATGGCCGGCTTTTGGCGGGAGACCAGCGAGCCCGGCCCGTATATCACGATGGCATACACGGTATCATTTATGCGGATACGGAAATCAATCCGCGCATGGCCGGTGTTTCCGTCTACAGTGACCGGCAGTTCCAGGCGCGGGGTGAGTTCGTTTTTCTGATACCCTTTTTCTTCAACCAGATAGCGGACAATTTTTTGCCTGGCCTGCTCATAATGGGTCAACGCGATGGTTTCGCCGGTTAAATAGTCCGTGGTTTCACCGAGTATGACGTAGCCTTTGCCCATATTTCTTTCCTATTGACTGTCTAAGCGGCTGATCAGATAAATCCCGTATGTTGCCCGCAAATTCGGCATGAACGCAACATAGTTGCCGGTTTTATCCTGCCGGTCCGTATTAATGGTGGCCTCTTTCAGGATGTTAAACCCCACCTCTTTGGCGAATGTCCGGAAGTCCTTGATGGAGAGCACCCGGATGTTGGGCGTTTCATACCACTGATAGGGCAGCTGCGGGGTGATCGGGGCATGGCCGGTAAACAAGAGCTGCAGGCGGACGAACCAGTGCCCGAAATTCGGGAAGCTGACAATCACCTTCCGGCCGATCCGAAGCATTTCGTGCACCAGCGTCAGGGGTTCGTAGACCTGCTGGAGGGTCTGGCTTAAAACCGCGTAATCAAACGCATCATCCGCGTAGTCATGTATTTCTTCGTTGATATCGCCCTGAATGACCGTAAGCCCTTTGTTGATACACTCCGCCACCCGGGATTCAACAAGTTCAACTCCGGTTTCTTTAACCTGTTTCTCGTGCTTGAGATAGTGCAGCAGTTCCCCCTCACCGCAGCCCAGGCCGATCACCTTCGAGCCGGGCTTGATCCAGGAGGCGATAATTTGCAGGTCATAGCGCACCGCGGTGCTATGTAAGCTGTTCATAGACACTGTCGATAAATCCGCTGATCAGATTGGAAAGCCGTTCATTTGGAAGCAGAAACGCATCATGGCCCCATTCGGCTTCAACTTCGCAGAAACTCACGTCCAGCCCGTTTTTTTTCATGGCCTTGACCATGTCCCGGGACTGGTAGGTCGGATAGAGCCAGTCCGATGTAAAGGAAATCACCATAAAACGGGCCAGCGCCCGGGAAAACGCATCCACCGCTGATGTCTGATTCCCCTGACGGGTGAGATCAAAATAGTCGGCCGCTTTAGTGATGTAAAGAAACGAATTGGCGTCAAAGCGTTCAACGAATTTGGCCCCCTGGTGCCGGAGATAGCTTTCCACCTGGAAGTCGC
>JBKHAE010000140.1:0-7603 GCA_046543065.1 Desulfobacterales bacterium
TCGATCCCGATCCCGATAGCGATTTCGATTTGGATACAGAACAAATTAGCCCTGCCCAAGACCCCCTTCCGCTTGACACCCCGGGTAAACAGAGCTATCTTCCGTTTTCCAAAAAGAACGGAATGACAGAGCATTGCTTTTATTATGGCCTATTCAAATAAAAATACGGATATAAACCGGCTCAGGGAAAAACGGCGAAGCCGGATGAAAAACAGAAAATGCCAGTTCTGCGGCGAAACCGTCCCTTTTGTGTGGAGCTGCCGGTGCGGCTTTGCGATCTGCCAGACCTGTATGTATGAAAATGTCTGGGGGATGTCCTGCAACGGCATTACCTGGATCTGCCCGGACTGCGGCGAATTAAACGGCTTCGGAAATCAGTAGAAACTTACCCAACCCTTGAAAACAGTAACCCCGCTTTTTGCGCCCAGTTGTGGAACTCAGCCGGATCCCATCGGGATGGATAATTCCGGTAATGCCTGAAGATCCTTTTGCCCAGGGTGGTGGCCTTGTTTAAACGCATGAGCAGCGCCGGCCGGGAGATCCCGTTTATCAATGTCTTTATCATGGTCGGCAGATCCGGGGTCTGGAAGACCCCGTTTATGGTGGGAGTCAGCATCTCGCAGCTCATAATATCTTTTCTCATCAAAAAGGAAATTTCCTCGTGGGAGAGGTTTTGAAGGATCTCTTTTAATGCAGAAAGCGCAGCAAAATGGCAGCCTCTGTTAAAAAACCAGTTGCGGTTATACGGCCACAAGGCGTTTAGGGTACAGCCCCCGTTATCAATGGCGGTTTTAATTACTTCAGCGGCAAACATGGCCCCGGTCAATGCGCCGCCCACCCCGCAGCCGGTTGTGGGAATCACCTGGCCGGCCGCATCCCCTACTGCGGCAAACCCGCCGGCCACAAGCGTCCAGGGCGATTTTCCCACCAGCACGACGCCCCCGCCCCCGCGCAGCTCTTCGTCACTGACAGACGGGCGCTCGGCAATCATCTCCCGGATCACGCGCATGGGATCTATCCGGCCGGGCTCTTCCCGGACCCCGCCGCCGATGTCAATCGTGTCCGAATTATGCAGATGGGTCCAGAAATAGCCCTTGTATGCACCATAGCGGTAATGGTCGGTCAAATCATCAGTCTGTGCCCGGCGGGTATCCAGCCGGCGCACGGTCCGACAGGCATAAGCCAGATCCCCGCCGGAAAACGCCCTGTTTAAGGCCGGGGCACCGGCCAAACCGCTCCGCAAACAGGAAAGGTATCCGGTGGCATCAACAACCAGATCCGCACCTACTTCTCTGGTAACGCCGCTGCTCTTATCCGTAACACGAAGCCCTCTGACCCTGATTTCTTCCAGCGGCCCATCCGTTTCGCCCAAAAGCCCATTCGCCCGATGCTGGTAGAAGATTTTGGCCCCCGCCTGGGCGGCGTATTCAGCCAGCCTATGCCCCAAAACTTTTCGATCGGTCGTAATATAGCCAAAATCAACGCCGCTGCGGGTCGTGCCGGTTCCATCCGGAAACCGGATCTCAAGCGGGGCGATACGGTGCGCCTCAAACAGGTTGTCGTCGTATTCGTCGGTTTTAACGAGGCGGCCTTCGTATTTGTTGTTATTTGCCGCAGGAATCTCGAAACCGGCGGCGGCCAGGGCGGATTTTTCCACTGCATCTGACCAGTTATGCCCCAGCGCGGCCTCTGTTTTGGATTCATAAACCGCAACCGTCACCCCGGCCCCGGCCAGTTCCCTGGCAAGCAGGGCGCCGCCCGGGCCGGCCCCGGCAATCACCACCTGGTAGTAATCCTTATCAGATCCCATAGCGTCATCTCTCCCTGTAGAAAAATGATTCTTATGAATTATAGCAGGTTACTTTTTTACTACCCAGAAATCAAATGTTTTCTGGCCCATCAATAGGTTTAGATTCTTACCGAGTGCCTAAAGGGACGCTTCTCGATGTATTGACAAGCTGCCTCATTCTTATCATATTAATATTATATGGATTTTAAACTTTGCGGACTTGTAAAATAAATGACCCATGTTCCTTAAAGACCTTAACATCGGACCGTCAGTAATAACGCAAAAATTTACCAGGCGAGTCAGCATACTCATCCTTCCCGGCCTGGTCCTGATGGTTTTGGCCTTCTATTTTCCGGCCGGCGTCCAAGCCGCCGATTCAGCACAGGAATGCGGCCAGAGCGAGCAGGAAGGGGTGCCTGCAAACAAACTGGTTTCACTCGAACCGGAGCGGTCGTTTTTTTTAGTGACGCAGGGGAAGGGGGAAGGCCGGCGAATTGAAATGACCATAAGGCCGCTGGAGGATTCAAAAAAGCGGCATATCCTTACCTTTAAAGACCTTTACCGACTGAACATAACACAAGAATCCGACGGGTCTGTCCATGGACAATGCCTTGAACTGATTGAGAAGAACAAACGGATCACATTTAAACCCGACCTTGAACTAATTCCGCCGGTCCTCGCTGTTGACCAGCAGATTCGGGCCACCGGCAAGGCCGCCATCTATGACATGGAATCCGGCGAGCAAACCAATACCGGGGATTACTGCTATGTGATAAAAGAATTGAGCCGCACCACTTTTGACACCCCGGGCGGTCCGATCAAGGGATATCTTCTGGAGTACGCCTTTGAGATCGACCTCCCATACAGCAATATATTGCTTGATCTGGAAAACGGCTGGTCGGAGAACCGACAGCTTGTCTACTGGCGCACCAAAACCACGGTTGAAAAACTCGGCCTTTTCGGAAAAACCACTTTCCGCTCCCTTTCTTTAGCCAAGGACCAGCCGGAGTAGATCCTTTTACTCAAACAGGTCCTTGAATTTGCGCGTCTTTTCAGGCGGCCACTGGGTGCAGTATGCCGGCTTTCCCTTCATCACAAGCTGCATGCACACATCCTCACAGCCCGGATCACAGGAAATGATCTCAGCCTCGCGGCCCTCCTTTACCTTGCGCGGCCATTCCGGATCCGCCCATAGCATCCGGGCCAAGCCGACCACATCAGCCTTTCCGCCGGCGATAATATCCTCTGCGGTTCGGCCGGAGGCAATTCTTCCGGCGGCAATCACGGGCACGGCCGCATGATTTTTAACTTCGCCGGCCAAATCCGCCATATAGCCTTCGGTTTTGGACTGTTCAATAATTTCCGGCTGCATAAACGACTCATAGGTCCCACCCATGACAGAAAGATAGGCCACACCGGCATCGGAGAGCGCCCTGGCAAACCGGGTGGATTCATATATCTTTAAACCGTCCGGCAGCCATTCATCCGCCAGGAATCGATAACCCACAGGGTAATCGCCGATTTCCGCCTTTACGGCATCCAGCACTTCCAGCGGAAATTTCATACGGTTCTCAAGGGAGCCGCCGTAGTTATCCGTCCGCCTGTTCGTTCGCGGCGAGACAAACTGCGCTAAAAGATACCCCGTACCGCCATGCAGTTCCACCATATCGAATCCCGCTGCCTTGGCCCGGCCGGCGGCCTGAACAAATTTATCCCGAATCGTATTAATCTCTTCGATTTCCAGCATCCTTGGCATTCTGCCGAATGTTTCCACTGCAGATGGGGCAAGCGGCTGATTCATTGCCGCAAACCGGCCCGCATGATTGATCTGGATACCGGCCAGCGCCCCCTGCTTTTTAATCTCCCCGGCCAGGGCCTTCAGGCCCTCCAAATTGTCATCCGTATCAATCCGTATCGTCCGGTTGGAGCCGCTGCCCGCGGGATGGTCCACGGTGGCATTTTCCACGGTGATCATGGCCGCCCCGCTTTGCGCCATGAGGCGGTAGTGTTCCAGAAGAAGAGGAGTTACCGTCCCGCCTTCTCCGGCATAGCCCAGGTAAAGCGGAGCCATCGCAATGCGGTTTTCGAGCTGTTTTCCGCCTACCTCAATGGGTGAAAAAAGATGGGTATACATTGATGCACCTCCTTGATCTCACGCTCAATTTATTGCTACTCATAAATCTAACGGCAACCGGCAAAGTGTCAATCGCCTACCGGCAAATACAATTTTTTCGCTAATATCTTATTGACTACTAAATCATTCGCGTCTATCAGTGATTTATTTAAACCCGCATAGTAACAAGGAGAAAAATATGAACCGATCCCAACGCATCCCATTTATCCTAACGGGCTTTATCGTATTGCTCTTATTTGCCTCCCCCGGCATCCACGGACAAAAGGCTGACCCGGGATATGGGGGATATGGAAGCCATGGCCCGCTTTGAGGCATGCGCGGCCAAAATGATGGGCGGACAGGCAGTGGAGGCTGCGCCCGAATACAAGAAACTGATGAAAAGCGGTTGGCTGCTCAAATCCGTTGAGCTGGAATGTGGTGAGGCGGAAACGATTGTGGACGTGGTCCGCATCGAAGAAAAGAAAATCCCCGCCAGCGAGTTTGAAATCCCGGCCGGATATGAAGTGAAACCCTTAAAGAGCATGTTTTCCGGTATGTTTTAACATAACCCGTCTGATTCGTACTCGCACTCGTGCTCTTAATCGGCATTGAATACTTTCGAGTACGAGTACGAGAATCGGCCCGCTCACGCGGGACTGGGTACGATCAATTCCTTAAAGATATGCCCCATTGAGGAAAGGGAAGGCAGTAATGAGTAGCACCCCTGAAAAAGCCAAACAATGGATAGACGAAGGCAAGGACCCGCGCAGCGCATACTGGCAGGCCGGTCTTGAATCCGTTATGGATGTGTTTAAGCCATATCTGGAAGCCGGCAAACTGACCCCGATTCAGCCTATGGAAGAAACCGACATCCCGATATTCCAGGAGGCCCTGGAAGCGGCGGATTTAAGTCCCAATCTGCTGGCCGCCTTCCTGCCCCCGGCTGTGGCGGACAAAATCACTGCGCCGGCTTCTGCGGAAGAAATCCTGCGCATTGACCCGGGTAAGCCTTCCTATAAAATCATTATCATCCGGCCCGGCGAAGACACCCGGGTTTTATCCGCCGAATTCTCGCCCCAGGCGAATAAACCCGGGCTTGATATATTTCAGGCCGGTGCCCTGCTGGGAAACTATGATTTCCAGGATCGGGCTGAATTTTTATCCAATCTCCAAAAAATTCTGCGTACCCATATCTGGGAAAAAACCAAATGGCAGACAGAGGATTACAAACGCTACACGGTCAACTGGTTTGAACGGGTTATGGACCTTTACAAAGGCGGCGTCGCCTTAGAAGAGGACTTTTCATTTTTCCACCGCCCCAGCCTCATCAAAAGCAACCGCATTGACGCCATGTTCATGCTGATCTATGAAACCTTTAAAAAGCGGGTTGACAATCCGGACGCCATTTTTGAAGAACGGGTATCCGCAATCCGGGCCCTAACGGATGCGGACAGCCGAATGGCCCAGTTCAAAGAATTGGGCGAAAAAACAGTTTTCCAGATGCTTACTGTAATGAAGGACCGCGAACTGGTGGATTTTAAATCCTTTACCGATAAAGAGAACAAACAGTTCAACCAGGAATTCGACCGCACCGTCCAAAGGATCGTGAATAAAATGGGACGCTTTACGCGGCCGTCAATTTTTTGTTGACAAAAATTGTCAGACTTGTATATTAATTTATAATATACCTGTTTAAAAAGATCTCTTCGATCTGCTCTCAAACGGCTTTAAATCCCTTCCCCCTCCTTCTTGACCTGAAAACAGGTGATTTCGTCAGGCATTATCATTTTAACCCATTCAATCGTTTCAACAAAAATTCGATGATAATAAATGGCCGGCCAGACAATTCAGCCCCCCAAAGCCCCGGATGTTTACCCGGCCATAAGAGGTTAGATAAAAGCAAGCGGCATCCTACCATCAACCATCCAACCATGAAGAGGAGGGGAGAAAAGTGAAATTTTTCAAATTATTTATGGCGCTCATCTTAGCCTCAGGATTAGCCTTCGCCGTTGGCGGATGCAGCTGGGATTATAACAACCCCGATGCAGATGAATGGGATGTGCAGATCGTGGGCGATTCGGTTTTTGACCTGTCCGGCGATATCCATGATGTGCTGCAGGATCTGTCCGGCAAATCCTACAAAGACCGTGCGGTAAGCGGAGCAAAAATCGCAGCCATTAGAGATCAGCTCGATTATGCAGAACAAAGGGACTCGTTGGAAAGTGTTCTTGCCGACGGCGGCGCTAACGATATTCTGCAGGGAAGTGCGGACTGCGAGTCCGATCCACTAAAACAGGAATGTATTGATGTGCTGAATTATGTCGGCGATGTAATGTGGGACATGATTCTGGATATGTATTACGGGCCGTCAGATGATCATGTCTGGATGGGGTATTATCATGTCAAAGGCGACGAAGCCGAGAAAAATGAAGCCATTGACTATACCTATGACAATATTTATCCGGGCCTGTTCAATCTTTATGGCGAGGGCAGTCCGTTCTCCGGCGACACCGATTACGGCTCCTATTACGGCAGCACTTACTACGGCTTCCTGGTTGCAGTGGGCGACCCAAGGGACCACATCTATGAATCCGATCTTAAAGACGATGACATACATCCCACATACGACGGATCCTACAAACTGGCCCATATGCTTTGGGGCGTAATGGAACAGAAAGATTTTTATCGGTAAAAAATTTTAACCTCAACCCTCAAGTTACCGCTGCTTGCTTTATCTAACAGTTTTTTTATCATTCCTGACGCCAGCGCTAATCCCTGGTCAGGATGCGTTCGCTGCCGATTCCGGAATGGCAAAAAGGGGAATTTACAATCCCCTGCTAAAAAAGGGACCGATACATAGACGGTCCCTTTTTTAAAATACATTAACCCATCACAGGTAAAATATGCGAAAATATCTCAAAATTTCCGGATATATTTTATTAATCATGCTGTTTGTCGGCGGGGCTTTGTTTTTCTGGTATGGCGTGGAGCCAGTGGACAAGACCGCCTATGACGCGGTGGCAAGCCGCAGTCCGCAGAAAACGAACACGCCCAAGCCTTTGCCGGAGACAAGGCCAACCCAAAAAGCGTCAAAAGCAATGGCTGAAAAACCGGCGCTTAAAAAACGCCCCATAGAGAAGCCGGCTGAAGCGGAAAAGGATTACCCCAAATACATCGAAGACATCAAAGAACAGGTTTATGAAAAACAGATCGAATCGGTCGACCAGATTCCACTGTTAGATGACATTGTGCAAACCGGGGACAAAGACGTGCGCCAGTTCTGGGGAGACGGCTGGAGCAGCGTGGATGACTGGAAAAGAGAGGAAAACGGGTTTACCCTTGAAAAGAATGAGGACGGCGACCTGGTGTTTAATCCGGGTCCGGCCACAGCCAGAAAATACACTTTCTTTGAAAGCCCCAAAACCTACACATACGATCCGGAACATAAGGAGTTTGTCAGCGAGGTCGACTATTACGGCAAAACCATTTATAACGTGGTCAAGTTTATCAACGACGATGTGCTGGCCATGATGACCATCAGCGGCCAAAAAGTGAGCCTAAACCTATACCAGAAGGATGCGGGTCAGCTCGCCGCAACCCGGGAAGCCGAACAGGAACCGCCCGCCGGACTGAACAGATCCGGCCTTACTCGCTGATCCGGCCCTCAATCCGGATTTTAAACTCCGGCCGCGCGCTGTGGT
>JBKHAE010000141.1:0-7568 GCA_046543065.1 Desulfobacterales bacterium
GGACCGTCTGAATTGACTATCGAATGAAACATGGGGATAAGTAAGGTTCAGGGTTTAGGGTTCAGGGTTTAGGGTTTAAGGAAACTCAGTACCTCAGGACCTCAGTGCTTTAGTGCCTCAGTACTTTCTTTTACCAAACGGGCGGCGATATCGCCGATATCGCTGATGGACAGGTGATTGGTAAAATGAATGGGGATCTCCATATGCCCGCTGCTGATTTCCCGGGTCAGTTGATCAATATAGGGCTGCTGTCGGCGCCGCCGGCTGATCCATTGTTCTGCCGCCACGAGCAGCTTTAAACCCTCCGCCTTCGGATCATTCTGCCGGCAGTAAGCTGACAGATCCGCAATTCGGGTTCTCTCATCGGGTGAAAACAAGCGGGGATAGACGGCGTTGATAAACACCATCTGAAGTGGCATGCCCAGTTTTTCCCGGCCATCCTGATAGAGCTGCAGGGCCTCATTGGCCGGAAGCTCCTCAGCCAGTGCGACAAGCGTCAGCCATGTTTTCTCCGGGTCCTTGATAAGCTTTTCCAGTTGCCTTACCTCCCGCACGATGGGACCGAAACGGACCATCTCGATTAAGACCTGCGGTAGGCGCAGCAGGCTCAGCGCATGACCGGTGGCCGGAGCATCCACAATAATCAGATCATATGCGGCACGGCCATCCGCGTCCTTTTCCAATACCCAGCGCCAGATGCGGCCCAGACTCATGATCTCCTTTAGCCCGGGGGCTGCCGCCGCCAAATAATCAAAAAGCCGGCTTCGCGTTATCCGATTGGCAAAAAAGGTTGAGCTGATGTGATCGTTGACGTAGTCGGCAAGCTCGGCTTTGGGGTTTACACGGGCGCCCCAGATAGCGTCGGCAATTTTCAGCGGCGCCTCCGGCAGAGTGTCACTGATAAAAATCTGGCCGATGGCATCACTGTCGCCGATTTCAGCCATAAGCACCCGTTTGCCCAGCCGTTCGGCGGCAATGGCCAGAGCGGCGGAGATGGTCGTTTTACCCACACCGCCTTTGCCCAGAACAAAAATCAGGCGACGCTCAAACAGCTCAGCCAATGGATTGCCGGGGTTGTTCTCCGGGTGATCGTGATCTTTTCTTTCGGCCGTTCCACCGGGCATTATTATGGTTCTTCAAGCCGAGCGCGCATTAAGATGATTTTTTGGATTTTGCCGAGGCCTTGCTGCCTGCCGTTTTCTTGGTCGATGCCTTGGATTTTGACTGTTGCTGACGGGTCTTTTCAACCTGAGCCAGTTTCTTGTTGAGCGATTCGATTTTTTCCGTAAGCTCCTGAATCTGTTCGCGGCTTGCCAGGTTCATGCGATTGAGCATGTCATTGACCCGGGTATCGATCTGGGTTGTCAGCCAGTCCTGGATATTATCCGAATATCGCTGAATCTCGCTTTTTAATTTTTTCCCCTCAACCTCGGTGATCTTCTGATCCTTGACCAGCCGGTTGATAAGCTTATCCAGCTCTTCGCGGGACATGGTGAAAAGCCCTTGCCACATGGAGACATACTTTTTGCCGTAATCAAACAGCGTATCTCCGCTCTTTCGGAAAAACTGGATCAAAAAGCTGCCCGGATCTTCCTTGGCCTTGCTGCTTTTGGACTTGGACTGGCGGGTTTTCTTGCCGGCCTGGCTCTGTTTGGATTTGATCTGTGAGACGATTTCATCCGTGATGTCTTTACCGGTCTTTGTATTAATAATGGTGAACTTCTTGCCGGATTTGATCATTTCGGCGATACGATCCCGCGTGATGAAATTCTTCTCTTCGGTGTCGTAAAACCGGCCGTTGGCATATCGTTTAATGGTATACATCATAACCTCCTTTTATGGCGGCACGGGCAAACCCCGCGCCACCGTGCCCAATGGGTTAAGCGGAGTTCTGTTTCTTCATGGTTTCAATATTTGAATTAAGTGTTTCCATCGCATTGGTCAGCTTCTCAATATCTTCCTTGCAGGGCATATTGACCAGCCGGGGCACTGAATTGAGGCTGCCGGTCACCCGCTTTTCGATGGTTTCGACCATGGGGACTTTATACACGAATTTGCGGCTGCTGTCGACAAAATCATCAAACCGTTTCATGGCGTCTTTTTCAAATTCACGTCCCTTGGCGAGCGCATCGTCAAAAGATTTGGAGACCTTTTTGTAGGGACCATCGATCACGGAACGGCCCTTTTCCACCACGGGGGAAACATATTTGCTGTTGTATTGTTTAACGGTGTCCCGGCCCTTTTCAATGGTCTTTGCGACATACTTGTCATTGTATTCCTTAAAGGTCTTTTTACCTTTTTCAACGGTTTGGGCGACATACTTGTCATTGTAGGCTTTGACCTTTTCGGAGACATTATCTGCCGTGTTTTTAACGGTGCGGAACATAGTGAAGCCGGAGTCAGCCTTTTTTTCGGTTTTGGGGCTGGTCTTTTTTTCGGTTGTCATGGTCTTTCCTCCTTTTTGAATTGCTGATACTAAGTTTATAAAATGTTTATGTGCCCTTCACATGAAGGGCAGAAACTTGTAACGCATTGCGTTATGGTGCCAATTTATGACGCAACGCGTTATATGTCAAGCTCTTTTTTTAAATATTTCGAAAAATACATAAACTTTCTTAAATTCAATGGCTACGCTGATAACGCATCGCGTTACATATGGTTATGACGCATTGCGTTAAAATTGTCAAGCTGTTTTTCCGAACAATTGAGACCCAATTTGAGGTGAGATTAATTTTACGTTGACAGACACGATCCAAACTGGTATGACCTCTTACCAAAATATACTTGGCAATTTCGTAAAAATCGATTTCAGGATAGTAATTTTCTCAATGAACTTCAATCAACCACTTCGGCCAGGCCCATATGCCGAGCACCAAATCATCGAACATATCTTAAACGGTCACTACCCGCCGGGATCCGTGCTGCCCGCAGAACGTAAACTAGCTGATCAACTCGGGGTCACGCGGCCCACCATCCGGGAGACGCTGCAGCGCCTGGCCGGCGACGGCTGGATCACCATCCGGCACGGAAAACCCACGCAAATCAACTATTTCTGGGAAACCGGGGGGCTTCGGCTATTGGCCACACTGGTCAAATACGGCAGCTACCTGCCGGAATCCTTTATCGAGCACCTGCTTGAACTCCGGGTGATGTTGAATCCCCCCATCGCCCGGCAGGCGGTCAAAAGAGCGCCGGAGGCCATTACGAACCATCTGGCGCGCTGCCGGCAGCTTGAGGCGGCCCCCCAGTCCTTCACCGAATTCGACTGGACATTGCAGCAGCTTATGGCCCGGCATTCCGGCAACCCGGTACACCTGATAATTTTAAACGATTTTCGAACTATTTTCAAAACCATGGCAACCGTCTACTTCAGCCGGAAGGACGCCAGGGAGGCATCCCTTTCCTTTTACAAAACGCTGAACCGCGCGATTGCCGATCAGCCGGAAACGGTGGAACCGGTCGTCCGGAATGCCATGGAAAAAAGTATTGATATCTGGAAACGCATGAAAGCGAGCAAAAAGGAGGAGCCCAATGTATCGATGGAACGGATGGGGCGATGAGCAAATCGATATGCCGCTGCCGGCAGGTGCGCAAACCATGCTCGAAGAGCTCGTGGGCCCGACCCGGCCCGGCCCGGCCTGCACAAAAGCGGACATCCTGTCAAAAATTCCGGAATCCCGCATCCGGTCCTCAATTTCGCTTATTTCCACCGATCCCGACAAGCGCCTGCAGCATGGTTATGGCCAGAGTTTTCCGGACTGGATCGGGTTTCGCTTCGGCACGTTGAATCGGTTTGCAGACGGCGTCGCCTATCCCGCCACCCCTGAAGAGATAAATGACATCCTGGCGTTTGCGGAAAGGGAAAATGGCATGGTCATCCCCTATGGGGGCGGCACCAGCGTGGCGGGCCACCTAAACGTGCCGGATGATGACCGGCCGGTGATTTCGCTCTCCCTTGAACGCTTGAACCGGCTAACGGATATCAACCCCTACAACCGGCTGGCCACATTTGAAGCCGGGACCAGGGGCCCCTATCTGGAGGCCCAGCTTAACACCCACGGGTATACCCTGGGCCACTACCCGCAGTCGTTTGAACAATCCACTCTGGGCGGATGGGTGGTCACACGGTCGAGCGGGCAGCAGTCCCTTTACTTCGGCCGGATCGAGGAACTGTTTGCCGGCGGCAAGCTGATCACCGCCAAAGGCGAAATGAACTTTCCGTCCCACCCGGCTTCTGCGGCCGGCCCGGATCTCCGGCAGATTGTCCTTGGCTCCGAAGGCCGGATGGGCGTGCTTTCCGAGGCCCGGGTCCGGATCTCCGAGAGGCCTGAGGCCGATGATATCTACGGCGTATTTTTTCCTTCCTGGGATAAGGCGGTGGATGCGGTGCGCGCCCTGACCACCGCCGGCCTGCCGCTTTCCATGGTGCGGCTCAGCAACCCGCTGGAGACCGTGACCAACCTGATTCTGGCCGGCCACGAAAAGCAGATCGCCATGCTGAAACATTACCTGCGATTAAGGGGCCTTTTTGACAACACCTATTGCATGGCGCTTATCGGTTTGATTGGCAGCCGCAAAAATGCGCACCAGGGATGGCGGAATGCGCGGGATGTCATCAAATCATTCGGCGGCGTGGCGGTGGGTAAATCAATGGGCGATGCCTGGAAAAAGAACCGCTTCCTGGCCCCATATCTGCGAAACACCCTGTGGGAATACGGCTATGGCGTGGATACACTTGAAACCGCGGTGAACTGGGATAATGTGCGGCCCACCATGGCGGCGATCGAGGCGGCCATCGGAAACGCGCTTTCGGATATAAATGAAAAGGTCCATGTGTTCTCGCACCTCTCCCATGTTTATCCCTCCGGTTCAAGCATCTATACCACTTTCGTGTTTCGCCTGGCGGACACGGCCGGGGAAACCATGGATCGGTGGCAGCGCCTTAAATCCAAAGCCAGTCAGACCATTGTGGATGCCGGCGGGACCATCTCCCATCAGCACGGGGTGGGGACCGACCACAAACCCTATTTACCGGCTGAAAAAGGCGAGATGGGGATGGATCTGTTAAACCATATCTGGCAATTCGCGGATCCGGACGGGCGGATGAATCCGGGAAAGCTCTCGTAGGGCCAAATTATAGATTAAGAGTAAGAGTAAGAGTAAGATTAAGAGTAAGACGGCGAGGAAAGACAATGCAACTGGATGGCATCAGAACCAACTGGGACCTGGTGGTTGTCGGCGGCGGAATTACCGGGGCCGGTGTTTTCCGGGAAGCGGTAAGGATGGGCCTCAAAACGCTTTTGTGCGAGGCCAGTGATTTTGCCTGGGGCACCTCCAGCCGCTCCTCCAAGCTGATACACGGCGGACTCAGGTATCTGAAAGAGGGAAAGATTTTTTTAACCTACGATTCGGTCAAGCAGCGCGAGCGCTTGCTCCGCGAGGCGCCGGGCATGGTGGAGCCCCTGGGATTTCTGATGCCGGTTTATCGGCAGCGCGGTCCGAAAAGACTCTCTCTTAAGGCGGGGCTTAGCATTTATGATTTCATGGCCGGGGAAAACCATCATCGCGCCTATGACAGTGAGACATTTTCAAAACTCGTTCCCGGCATATCAACTGACGGGCTTTTAGGCGGGTTTCAATTTGTGGATGCCCAGGTGGATGACGCCCGCCTGGTTCTGCGGCTGATAAATGAGGCGGTTTCTGCCGGGGGCACTGCGATGAACTATACGCGCGTTGTCCGTATCAACCGGAACCGCGCCGGCGCGGTTGCCGGCGTCACCCTGAAAGATACAGAATCCGCTCAATACCGGGAGATATCGACGAAAGCGGTGATCAATGCCGCCGGCGCCTGGGCGGAAAAGCTCCACCCCTCGCCGAAACCCCATCTTCATCTCCGCCCGCTTCGCGGCAGCCATCTCGTGTTTCCCCATTGGCTGCTGCCCATCAACCAGGCGGTAACCCTTATCCACCCGGCAGATGAACGGCCGCTCTTTATCATTCCCTGGGAAGGCGCCCTGATGCTGGGGACCACGGATCTCGATCACGGCCGGGAGCTTATAAAGGAACCGGTAATGGCGCCTTCCGAGGCTGAATATATGATGGCCGCCCTGAATGCGCATTTCCCCTCGCTAAATATTGACCTGAGCGATGCGGTTTCATCATGGGCAGGCATTCGCCCGGTTTTAAGCAAAGGGGATAAGCCGCCATCCAAGGAATCCCGGGAATATATCGTCTGGGAAAAGCAGGGTCTGGTCACGGTTACCGGCGGCAAGCTTACCACCTTCCGGTCCCTGGCAAGGGATGCGTTAAATGCCGCTATGCCCTATCTGCCGGCTGCAAACCACATCCGCATCAATGAGCCGGCATTTGCCCCGCTACAGGTTAAGCCGGAATTTGAAAAGCGCCTGCCGCCCTATCAGATGCGGCGTCTTTATGGCCGATACGGCAGACAGGCTGAAGTGATCATCCAAAATGCCGGCCCGCAAGATCTGAGCCGCATGCCCGGCACAGATACCCTGTGGGCGGAGCTGCCGATTCTGGCCAAAAACGAACATATCCGCCATCTCTCGGATCTGCTCCTGCGCCGGGTGCGCATCGGCCTTTTGATGCCCGGCGGGGGCAGACAGCACCTGGATCGGATTCAGCGCCTGTGCGCACCCATGCTTTCCTGGGATGAAAAAAGATGGCAAACTGAGCGGCAGCGGTACATCAAGCATTGGGATTATGCGCATGGGGTTTAAATCAGGTATTAGGTGTTGGGTATTAGGTGTTGGGTGTAGGGTCAATGAAACCAAACCTTTATACTTATACGTAATTTGAGGTTCACAGTTCACGGTTCACGGTGCAAGGTTCACAGCTTAAAAGACTCAGTACCGTCTTTGTCTTTGGCAAAGGCCCATAAAAATGGCCGTTTCCTTTAAGGCCCCCTTTTCAAAGGGGGATTTAGGGGGATTTCAAGGGGTTTTATAATTTAAAATAAGGACAAGGGGACAACATGCCAGCCAAAGACCTCATCCTTTCTATTGACAACGGCACCCAGAGCTTAAAGGCGATGATATTCGACCTTGCCGGAAACATGGCAGCCATTGAAAAGATTCCGTTTGAGCCCTATTTTTCCAAAAATCCGGGATGGGCCGAGCAGAATCCGGAGCTTTACTGGCAGACATTATGCACTGCCTGCCAGCGGCTGTGGCAGCGCGACAATGTGGAAAAGGATAGAATCGCCGGCGTATCGCTCACCACCCAACGGGGGACGGTCCTCAATGTGGACCGATCCGGCGCCCCCCTTCGGCCAGCCATCCTGTGGCTGGATCAGCGAAAGGCTTTCGGCCTGCCGGCGATCGGCGGGGCATGGGGCCTTTTGTTTAAAATCGCAGGGCTCTCCGATACGGTGGCCTATTTCCAGCGCGAAGCCGAGGCCAACTGGATCCGCACCCACCAGCCCGAAATCTGGGAGAATACCCATAAGTTTCTGCTTTTATCCGGGTATCTCACCTATCGACTGACCGGAAAATTCACGGATTCCGTGGGCTGCCAGGTGGGCTATATACCATTTGACTATAAGCGCC
>JBKHAE010000142.1:0-7448 GCA_046543065.1 Desulfobacterales bacterium
ATCAAATTCCGCTCATCCGGCCGCGCCTTCTGGTTAAGCCCAATGATTCCGTCAAATTGGGCACGCCCCTGATCGAAGACAAAGGGAACCCGAATCTAAAACTGCTATCCCCGGGCGGCGGCCATGTGATGGATATCCAGTACGGCCCCCGCCGGGTGATTGAAGCCATTATCATCAAAATTGCACCGGATGAGCCCTATTTTGAGTTTCCGGTGATTGATGAAACGCAGATTTTCGGAATGGGCCGCGAAGAAATTATAGACGCCTTGATGGCGCGCGGCCTCTGGCCCTTCATCCGCAGCATCCCGTTTAAGGGGGTTGCCGATCCGGAGGAATCCCCGGCGGCCGTATGGGTGCCCCTGGATATTCTCGATCCCTTTCATCCGCATTCCGATGTTTATCTGGCCGAAGGCCCGGCCAAAGAACAATTTTTATTCGGCATAAAAGTCCTTCAAAAACTCACCGGCCGGGTATACGTGTGTGAGCACACGGAGCGCCCGGTGCCTGATGAAAGACTGCGGCAGGTGGTTACCCATCGTGCGGCCGGGCCTTTTCCCGCGGGCGAGCCCGGGGTGATGCATTATCAGACCAAACAGTCGGCTAAAGAAAACCGGGCCTGGTATGTGACCGGGCAGGATGTGCTGCTTCTGGCAGAGGGGCTTCTTACCGGGAGATATCCAACCGCCCGGGTCATGACCGTATCCGGCGGCCATCCGGACAACAGCCGCCATGTGCGAACACGGATCGGGGCGCCGCTAAAATCTCTGGTTAAACAAATCGATTCTACGGCGGCCTACCGATGGGTGGCCGGCGGACTGTTTACCGGCTATAATGCAGCGCCCGATGGCTTTATGGGACTCTACGAGACCTCGCTGATGCTTGTGCCTGAAGTAACCGAAAAGGAACTGCTGGGATTTGCCCGGCCCGGGCTGAAGAAACCCACCAGTTCCCGGACATTTCTGTCCGCAATCACCCGGCCGACGCTAACAGTTGACGCGGACCGGCACGGCGAGCTTCGGGCATGCGTGAACTGCTCTTACTGCGCGGCCATCTGCCCGGTGGGGATCCTTCCCCAGTACACCTATAAATGCATTTATGCCGAAGAAATCGAAGAAGCCCTGGCGCACGGACTGCTCGACTGCGTTGAGTGCGGACTCTGCTCCTATGTTTGCCCGTCCAAGATCGAGCTGACAGAAACTTTCAAGGATACCAAGCACAAGTATTATTGGGGAAAGATTTGATCTCAAAATACATACAGCGCCTGTTTGACGCCCGGCGGGACCTGTTTGAGGAAGGCGGGAAGCTGGAGAAGCTGGGCCCCTTTTATGAGGCAACGGAGACCTTTTTCCTCTATCCGGTCATTCCCACCCGGAAAAAGCCGGTTGTCCGGGACAGCCTGGACCTTAAGCGGTTTATGAGCCTTGTGATCGTGGCGCTTCTGCCGCCCACGGTTTTCGGCATCTGGAATGCCGGCTACCAGAGCCGGCTGGCCTCAGGGCTCTCAACGGATCTGCTGCCGGTATTTTTGACCGGTCTTTACTTTGTGCTGCCGATCATCCTGGTCTCTTATGCTGTGGGGTTTTTCTGGGAAACCCTGTTCGCTGCTATCCGAAAGCACCCCATCAGCGAGGGGCTTCTGGTGACGGGGCTTTTATATCCCCTGACCCTGCCGCCGGATATGCCCTTGTGGCAGGTGGCGGTCGGGATGTCGTTCGGCATTGTGATCGGAAAGGAGATTTTCGGCGGCACAGGCAGAAATATCTTTAATCCGGCGCTAACCGCCCGGGCCTTCGTGTTTTTCGCCTATCCCGCCCAGATGTCCGGTGACGCCGTCTGGGTGGCGGTCCGCGATAAAGCGGGGCAGACGGTGGATGCGGTCACCGGCGCCACGCCGCTCTCCTTCACGGAACTTGCCGCACCGTTTAACTCCATTAAGGAGCTCTTGCAGGCCAACGGCTTTAGCCTGTCCAAACTTTTTCTTGGCCATTATCCGGGCACCATCGGCGGCACATCCGCGCTTTTATGCCTGCTGGGCGCCGCTTTCCTTATAATCCTGGGTGTGGCCAACTTCCGGGTTATTGCAGGCGGTATCATTGGTCTTCTGGCCATGGCCGGGGTTTTGAACCTGTTTGCCGGCCCGGATACCCTGCCCTGGTTCGGGGTCCACCCGATCTATCATCTGGTATCCGGCGGCTTCGCCTTTGGTATCGCCTATATGGCTACAGACCCGGTTTCCGGGCCGGGCACCAACCGCGCCCGCTGGATTTACGGTTTTTTAATCGGGGTGCTGACCATTCTGATCCGGGTCTTTAATCCTGCGTTTCCGGAGGGGGTCATGCTGGCGATTCTGTTTATGAACCTTTTCGCCCCGCTCATGGAAACCATTGAAATCCGCCTAAAGATTGCCGGAAGGATTCCCAATGTCTGATAAACTGAAATCCATCGTTTTTGCCATAGGCATGTGTTTGATCTGCGGGGCGCTTTTGACCACGGCCGCCACCGCACTTCAGGACCTCCAGCAGAAAAACATGTTAAATGACCGCCGCAAAAACATTCTTCTGGCCGTGGACATGGTCTCCAGGGAGAAAACCTATACGCCGAATGAAATTGCCCGGCTTTATAAAGAAAACATCAGCAAAATGGCGGTCAGTCCGGATGGCACCATCGTATCCCCGGATATTGCCGAGTCGGACAAAAACCTTTTGCCGGTGTATCTTTTTACAAAAGATGAAAATATCCAGGCCTACATTATTCCGATTGAATCCCAGGGGCTGTGGGGGAAAATTTACGCCTATATGGCGATAGCGGCGGACGGCTCAACCATTGCCGGCTTTACCGTTTACAAACACTCGGAAACTCCGGGCCTGGGCGGTGAAATCGACACCCAGTGGTTCCAGGAAAAGTTTGAGGGCAAAAAGATTATCGACCAGACCGGCAATTTCGTCTCCGTGGCCATTGCCAAGGGCGAAGCCGAAAAAAAGGTGCCGGATCAGAAGCTGCCCCATTATGTGGACGGCATCAGCGGGGCGACGCTTACCGGCAAGTATCTGACCCAGGGACTTCAAAAAACGCTTTCCGAATATGAACCCGTGTCCGTATCCTTCCGGAAAAACCGGCTGAGATGCCGCATGCAGGAAGAGCAACCATGGTGTGAAACCGATGAAACTGACCAAAACTAAGGCTTTTAAAACATTCGCCGGGCCCGCCTGGACGGAAAACCCGATCAACATGCAGATGCTTGGCATCTGCTCCGCGCTTGCGGTGACTGTTCAGCTTAAAACCGCCCTTGTCATGGCCCTTGCCATGACCTTCGTGGTCTCGTTTTCCAACCTGATTATTTCCGCCATGCGAAACATCATCCCCTCAAACATCCGGATTATCGTGGAGCTGGCGGTTATCGCCTCGCTGGTGATATTAACGGACGAGTTTTTAAGGGCCTACATGTATGATGTGAGCAAGCTGCTTTCCGTTTTCGTGGGGCTGATTATTACCAACTGCATTATTCTGGGCCGGGCCGAGGGATTTGCGCTCTCCAATCCGCCGCACCTGGCGTTTATTGACGGTCTCGGAAACGGCGCGGGCTACGGCTCGGTTCTGGTTTTCGTGGCCTTTTTCCGGGAGCTTTTCGGCTCAGGCAAAATCTTCGGCTTTTCGGTTGTGCCAGAGGCCTTCTACAATGCGGGGTATGAAGATATGGGGATCATGATGCTGGCGCCGGCCGCATTCATTATCATCGGCCTGATGGCGTGGCTGCAGAAGTATCTGACAACCAAGGAGTGATGGTATTGCAAAAACTGTTGAAAAGCGTTCAGGTTATCGAGCGGAACTGTATGAAAATTAAAATCTCAAATTTCAAATCCCAAAAAACAAACAATACCCAAATTCCAATGACCAAAAATTGAAAACATAAGCAAATATAGGGGTTGTTTTACGAATTTAAATTTGGTTTTTGGAATTTGTTTGTCATTTGAATATTGGAATTTGGAATTTAATGGCGAACCCTAAACCCTGAACCCTGAACCTTTAATTATGATCGACCTTGTCAGCCTTTTCATAAACTCGGTTTTTGCGGGAAACATCCTGCTGGCCTATTTTCTGGGGATGTGCTCCTTTCTGGCGGTATCCCGAAATCTTGAGGCCTCCATTGGTCTGGGCTTTGCGGTGATCTTCGTGCTAAGCATCACCGTGCCTTTAAACTGGCTGATT
This sequence comes from Desulfobacterales bacterium, assembly GCA_046543065.1. GTDB lineage: Bacteria > Desulfobacterota > Desulfobacteria > Desulfobacterales > Desulfosalsimonadaceae > M55B175. The sequence continues at coordinate 4,207 of JBKHAE010000142.1, forward strand.
TTCCGCTATCTTTTGGCGCCGGACGCCCTGGAATGGGCCGGGCTGGGCGGATTTAACCTGAGCTTTTTAAAATTAATCGTTTTTATCGCCGTGATTGCAGCCATGGTGCAGGCCATCGAGATGATCATCGACCGCTTCTCAGCCGCCCTTTATGCCAACTTAGGCATTTTTCTGCCCCTGATCGCTGTGAACTGTGCCATTCTGGGGGGGTCTCTTTTCATGGTGGAGCGCAATTACACGTTTATGGAATCTGTTGTATACGGGTTCGGCTCCGGCGTGGGCTGGATGCTGGCCATCGTGGCCATGGCCGCGGTCCGGCTCAAGCTGCGCTATGCGGATCTTCCCCAGGGGCTTGAAGGGTTTGCCATCACCATGATCGTGACGGGCCTTATGGCCATGGCGTTTATGATGTTCTCCGGCATTGCGATGTGAAAGAAGGGCGCTCTTGATTTATCTCGTCAGCATAGGCGTATTTTCAGGAATCATTCTGATTCTGGTCCTGCTGCTGCTTTTTGTTGAAACCAGAATCGTTAAAAAGGGCGACCGTCAAATCATTGTCAATGAGGATGAAGACAACCCCCTGACAGTGCCCATGGGCACCAATCTGCTGTCCGCGCTGAATAAAAACAGCATCTACCTGCCCTCTGCCTGCGGCGGCAGCGGCTCCTGCGGGCTGTGCAAGTGCAAGGTGCTGGCGGGCGGCGGCGAGATCTTGCCCACTGAACTCCCCCACCTCTCCCGGCAGGAAAAGGCGGAAAATATCCGCCTGTCATGCCAGCTAAAAATCCGGGAAGACTTAAAAATCGAGATCCCGCCGGAGATTTTCAGCATTAAAAAATTTACCGGCACCGTGGCCTCGAATAAAAACATCGGCACATTTATCAAGGAGCTGGTGGTGGATCTGGATGAGCCGGTGGAATTTGATGCCGGCATCTACATGCAGATTGACATCCCCGAATACTCGATATCTTTTTCCGAATTCGAAATCGATGAGCCGTTTAAAGCAACCTGGGACTATTACAATCTCTGGGATTTAACCGCGGCAAATGACGAGCCGATCTTCCGGGCCTATTCCGCGGCCAACCCGCCCGCTGACAACCAGCGAATGATGTTTAACGTGCGGATCGCCACCCCGCCGCCGGATCTGCCGGATGCGCCCCCGGGCGTGGGCTCCTCCTATATCTTCAGCCTGAAACCCGGCGACCGGGTGAGCATGAGCGGGCCGTTCGGGGAGTTCAAGGTCAAGGAATCTGAGCGGGAAATGTGCTTTGTGGGCGGCGGTGCGGGGATGGCGCCCATGCGAAGCCACCTGCGGCACCAGCTGCTGACGCTCAACACCCGCCGCAAGGCCACGTTCTGGTACGGGGCCAGAAACCGGATGGAGATGCTCTATGATGAGGAATTCCGGGCGCTGGATCAACAATTTGACAATTTCTCTTACCATGTGGCCCTCTCTGATCCGCTGCCGGATGACGAATGGAACGGCATGGTCGGGTTTATCCACCAGTGCCTGCTTGACCGATACCTCCAGGATCATCCCGACCCGACTGAAGTCGAATACTACCTCTGCGGCCCGCCCCCGATGATCGCCGCCATGAAAAACATGCTGGACAGCCTGGGCGTGGAGCCGGAGATGATCGCCTATGATGAGTTTTCGTAAAAGGCAGCTACCGCCTCAGGCGCTCTTCAGCCCTCCTTTGAAAAAGGGCCACTATCTTAACCCCCCTTTGAAAAAGGGGGGATTGGGGGGATTTGTATCCGGCCATAATGAAAAATCCCCCTAAATCCCCCTTTGGAAAAGGGGGACTTAAAGGAATTGGCCATTTTACGAGACTTCCAAAAGTTGAGGCCATCCCCAAAAAACGTCAGAACAAATCCCGGGACAATTCAGCCCGCGTAGGTTGGGTTGAGCTTGCGAAACCCAACAGTTTGCCCATTTTTTTGTTAAGTTAATGACATTGCGACAGATCATGATTACCTTATGAAATATTTCGGTAATAGCCGTATTCAACAGGGAGGTATGAATAAAAGGAGACCACCCATGAAAACCGCGGAAGATATTTTGAAAGAAAAGGGAACGCCCCTGATGGTGACGATCCCGGAGGAGCGGACCATTTTTGAAGCCATTGAAAAGATGGCGGAAAAGCATATCGGCGCCGTCCTGGCCGCCAGAAATGATGTGATTGTGGGCATCTGGACCGAACGGGATTATCTGCAAAACAGCCTGGAGCCGGGCTTTGATCCGAAAACCGCCAAAATCAAGGACTACATGCAGTCCGAATTAAAATCCGCCCAAGCGGACACACCGATCATTCAGCTTCAGGAAATGTTTCTGGGCCTGTTTATCCGGCATATCCTCATAAAAAAGGAAGACCGATACCTGGGGCTGTTATCCATAGGGGATGTGCTGCGGGCGAGCCTTCTGGAAAAAGACCACGAAATCAAGGAGCTAAACCAGATCGCCAGCTGGGAGTATTACGAAAACTGGGGATGGCATCGCAAGTATAAAGCGAAGAAGTAATCAAAAAAATGATGGATGAATTAATTTTACCAGCGCTGTTAAATCACCCGGCAATTGTATCGGGCTATTTTAGGATCCTCCGTCATGATCGGATAGTTGTCGGCAATGCTCTGGGCGACCAGCATACGATCAAAGGGATCTTTATGATGAAACGGCATGTCTTTTAGCAACAGGGCTGCTTCCGACGTAAAATCAAGTAATACAAAGCCACTTTCTGCGGCTATTTCCAGTGGATTAAAATTGATTCGAAGTTTTTTCAGGGATGCCTTTATCATGAGTTCGGCAATAGTGACAGCACTGACATATACCGTATTTGACAAATCTTCCAGGGCTGCCCGCTTTGACTCGTTTAGGCGGCCGGGATCAGATAATGCCCAGAGAAAAATATGCGTATCAATAATGATATTCATTGATCATCGCCATAGAACATGGAATTTATTTCCTCATCCTCGCCCATTATGTTATCCGGCACGCTGACTTTTCCCGCCAGCAGGCCGAGTTTTCTTTTTCCCTCCGGCTTATGAACCACCAAATCCACAAGCGGCAGGTTGTTTTTGGCGATAACGACCTTCTCCCCCCTGTAAACAAGGGCCACCAGCTTAGAAAGGTTTGCCTTTGCCTCGGATATATTGACGATCTTCATGATAATCTCACCAGCTACAAATAATTTGGGTGTGGCTCTTTTGCATTTACCTAAATTTTGACTGTATGCTTTTCTATG
>JBKHAE010000143.1:0-7330 GCA_046543065.1 Desulfobacterales bacterium
ATTTTATCCCTCCTGCTCGGCCTTGGCCGCATCAATGATTTTCTGCTGCAGCTGGGCCGGCACTTCGTCATAGTGGGAGAATTTCATGGTAAAAATGCCGCGGCCGCCGGTCATGGAGCGAAGATCCGGGGCATAGCTCAACACCTCGGACATGGGCACATTCGCCCGGACCACCTGATTTTTGCCTTTACCTTCCATGCCCAGCACCCGGCCGCGCCGGCCGTTTAAGTCGCCCATGACATCGCCCATAAAATCTTCCGGCGTGGTGACCTCCACTTCCATGATCGGCTCCAGAAGCGTGGGCTCTGCCTGCTCTGCGGCCTTTTTATACGCCAGGGAACCGGCGATTTTAAATGCCATTTCCGATGAGTCCACGGAGTGATAGGAGCCGTCATAAAGCACGGCTTTAAAATCAATGCAGGGATAACCGGCCAGGACGCCCTTTTGGGCGGCTTCGTAGATGCCTTTTTCCACGGCCGGAATATAGGTTTTGGGAATCACGCCGCCTACGATTTTATCCTCAAATTCAAAGCCAGACCCTTTGGGCAGGGGCTCGAACTGCACCCAGCAGTCCCCGTACTGGCCGTGGCCGCCGGATTGTTTCTTGTGTTTGCCCTGGACGGCGACGGTTTTTTTGATGGTTTCCTTATAGGGAACCTTGGGAACGGTGAGTGTAACCTCCACGCCGTATTTGCGTTTGAGCCGCTCCACAACCGTCTCGATATGGACCTGGCCCATGCCTTTTAAAACCGTTTCCCGGGTTTCATCGTTTCGCTCCAGGGTCAGGGCCGAGTCCTCTTCCATGAGCTTGGACAGGGAGCTGAAAATCTTGTCCTCATCCCCCTGGCTCTTCGGCACTACCGCATAAGAGACCACGCCGGCCAGGGGCTTTGCCGATTTGAATTGGATTTTTTTGTTCGGGTCGCAAAGCGTGTCCCCGGTTTTGGTTTCTTTCAGCTTGGCCACCGCCACGATATCGCCGGGGCCGGCCTCGCTGATCTGTTTCTGCTCCTTGCCCACCAGGCGAAGGAGCTGGCTGTAGCGCTCCTTGGCGTCGCGGATGGGGTTGTAAAAGGTGCCGTCTCCGCCCAGGCTTCCGGAAATCACCTTGAAAACGGTGAGCCGTCCGGAATAGGGGTCGGCAATGGTTTTAAAGACCAGCGCGGAAAAAGGCTCGGACGGATCGGGATTGCGGGTGATTTCATTCTCGGTGCCCGGTTCGTATCCGGTCCTTGGGCCTCTGTCAATTGCCGAGGGCATGGCCTGTACAAACAGGTCATACAGGGGGTCCACGGCAATCTGCTTGACCGCGGCCCCGCATACCACCGGGGCAAAGGTGCGGTTTAATATGCCTTTTTTAAGGGCACTGTAAAGATCCTCAGGGGATAATTCCTCGCCTTCCAGGTATTTTTCCACCAGCTCATCATCTGCTTCGGCAATGTTTTCAACCATGGCTTCCCGCTCGCTTTCAGCAGCTTCCTGCATGTCCGAAGGGATATCGCCGGTTTGCGGCTTGCCGTCGGCAAATGTAATGGCTTTCATGCTAAGCAGATCCACCACGCCTTTAAATTCTTCCTCCTTGCCAATGGGCAGGTGAAGGAGAATCGGTTTGGGCTCGAAAATATTTTTGGCATCCTCAAAGGCTTTGTAGAAATCGGCGCGTTCGCGGTCCACCTTATTAATATAGATCATCACCGGCAGGTTGAATTCCTCGGCAAACTCCCAGGCCTGCTCGGACTGCACTTTGACGCCGTTAATGGCGTCTATAACGAGAAGCGCTGCATCCGCCGCCTGCATACACATCCGCGTGTCAGAAAAAAAATTCTGATCCCCGGGGGTGTCTAGCAGGGTGACCTGTGTCTTTTTCCATTCAAACTGATGGAACGCGGTGCTGATGCTGGAGCGCCGTTTCAGCTCCTCAGGTTCAAAATCCATGACTGAATTGCCTTCATCGACGCTTCCCAGTCGTTTGGTCACCCCGGCGTTATGTAGAAGGACTTCAGCCAGGGTTGTCTTGCCGCTGCCGCCGTGCCCGATAAGGGCAATGTTTCTCAGATTTTCAGCCATATCTGCCATTAAACTCCTCTCTCATAAAATATTTTCAAATCCGGAAATGATAATTTTTCCCTCATATCTTATTCCATCAAAAAAAATCAACCCCAAAAACCTGAATGGTTGTAATTGTTTAGCGCCCCAGATACATCAGAAATTCCCGGTTGCCTTTTGGCCCGAGAATAGGGGAGGGGGTGACGGCTTGGAAAACCAGGCCAAATTCTTCAAAATAGCTTTTCAGTTCAGCAATAACCGCTTCATGCAGGTTTTCATCCCGAACCACGCCGCCCTTGCCGACCTGCTCCCGGCCGACTTCAAACTGCGGTTTTACCAGCGCCAGTATATGCCCCGCCGGTTTGAGAAAAGGGTTGATGGCCGGGATGACAATTTTTAAGGATATAAATGAAACATCAATGGTAATTAAGTCAAAGTCTGTCGGCAGGATTTCCGGGGTAACGTAGCGGATATTGGTGCGCTCGACAACGGTGACCCGATTGTCCTGCCGAAGCTTCCAGTCCAGTTGACCGTATCCCACATCCACCGCATAGACATGGGCTGCGCCGGATTGGAGTAAACAGTCCGTAAATCCGCCGGTGGAGGCGCCCACATCCAGGCACATCAAGCCGCGGACATCGATCCCGATTTCGCTGATGGCGTGGGCAAGCTTGACGCCGCCCCGGCTCACATAGGGCATGTCGGGTTTTCGGCTGACAATGCGCGCGTCTTCAGCCACTTGCATGCCAGGTTTATCCATGGGCTGATCGTTTATCAGGATATTTCCGCTCATAATCAATGTTTGGGCGGTCTCCCGGCTTTTGGCAAGCCCCCGTTCGACCACCAAAAGATCCAGCCGTTTTTTCCGGGTGGCGGTCATGACCCGGTTTGACGGGTCTTAAGTGAAAACCAGGAGACTGCGGCGCGCACAATGCCGTCCGCATCAATACCGTATTTGGCCCGCAGCACATCCCGGGGGCCGTGCTCAACAAATGTGTCCCGGATGCCCAGGCGTTTCACCCGAAAGCCCTGGATTCCGGCATCATGCAGGGCCTCCAGAACCGCGCTGCCGAATCCGCCATGGCATACATTTTCCTCGACGGTTAAAATGTTGGGGATTTTGCCGGCCAATTCAGAGATAAGGTCAATGTCAAGGGGTTTTACGAACCGGGCGTTTACCACCGTGGCATTTATTCCATAGGTCTCGGCCAGGGTTTTCCGGGCGGAAACCGCCTCATTGACCGTCAAGCCAATGGCCAGAATCAGCAGATCATCCCCGTGAGCCAGGATTTCCCCGCGGCCGATGGGCAAAGGGGTGAGAGCCCCTTCAAGATCCACCCCGATACCCGGCCCCCGCGGGTAGCGAAGGGCAGCAGGGCCGGGATGATCGACAGCGGTTTTTAGCATCCGGCGCAGTTCATTCTCGTCCTTGGGCGCCATCACCACCATATTGGGCATGGACCGCAGGTATGAAAAATCAAACAACCCGTGGTGGGTGGGTCCGTCTTCGCCCACGATACCGCCGCGGTCCAAGGCAAAAGTGACCGGCAGGGATTCCAGGCAGACATCATGGATCAGTTGATCATAGGCCCGCTGCAGGAATGTGGAATAAATGGCGACCACGGGTTTATATCCCTCCGTTGTCATGCCGGCGGCAAAGGTCACCCCGTGCTGCTCGGCAATGCCCACATCAAAGAAGCGGTCCGGAAACTGCTTTGAAAATTCAACCAGTCCCGTGCCCTCAGGCATGGCCGCGGTCACCGCAATAATTTTATCATCTGCAGCGGCCAGCTCCACCATGGTGTTTCCGAAAATTTCGGTGTATGACGGCGCGCATCGCTGGCTGGCCAGCTTGTCTCCGGTGTCGATTTTAAAACAGCCCACGCCGTGGAAATAGACCGGATTTTTTTCCGCCGGCTCATATCCGCGGCCTTTCTGGGTGGCCACATGCAGGAGCACCGGCTCGTCAATGTTTTTGATATTCTCCAGCATATCGATCAGCTGATCCAGGCGATGCCCCTTGATAGGCCCGAAATATTCAAAATTAAACGCTTCAAACAAAATCCCCGGCGTAACAAACGCTTTGACAGATTCTTCGGCCCGCTTGGCAAACTGGTAGGCATCGTTTCCGATGCCCGGCAGCGAGCGGATCAGCTCGCCCACCTCTTTTCGCAAATCCTGCAGGTATTTGGCTGAGAAGGTCCGGCTTAAAAGAGAGGAGAGGGCGCCCACATTTTTGGAAATCGACATCTCATTGTCATTTAAGATCACGATGAGATCTTTTTTCAGGCCGCCCGCCTGGTTTAAGGCCTCATAGGCAAGGCCTGCGGTCATGGAGCCATCGCCGATCACAGAGATCACTTTTGAGGGATCCTGGCTCAGGCGCTTGGCGGAAACAATGCCTAAGCCGGCGGAAATTGATGTTGAGCTGTGTCCGGTGGAAAAGGCATCATAGGGGCTTTCGCTTCGCTTGGGAAATCCGGAGAGCCCCTCATGCTGGCGGAGGGTGTGAAAGCGCTCTTTGCGGCCGGTCAAAAGTTTATGGGTATAGGCCTGATGGCCCACATCCCAAACAATTTTATCATTTGGCACATCAAATACATAGTGGAGCGCCAGGGTAAGTTCCACCACCCCCAGGTTGGAGGCCAGGTGCCCCCCGGTTTTGGACACCACGTCCACAATCAGCTGGCGGATTTCCCGGGCGAGTTTGGGCAGATCCTGCCGGGGGATATTTTTTAAATCTGTTGGCGATATGATGGAATCAAGTAAATTCATCTCAATAAATCAGCGTTTCCGTTCGATAATGTAATTCGCCAGCGCAGTCAGCGGCTCTGCCTTGGTATCAAAATGCGCGATCGCTTGCAAGGCATTGTTGACCAGTTCGCGGGCAAAGGATTTGGATGCCTCAAGCCCCATAAGTCCGGGGTATGTGGATTTTTTACGTTTAAGGTCCGTGCCTGCGGCTTTACCCATCAAATCCGGGTCGCCTTCCACATTCAGAATATCATCCGTTACCTGAAAGGCCAGGCCGATGTTTCCGGCATATTCCGAAAGCGCATCAATTTGCGCTGAACCGGCGCGCGCCAGCAGTGCGCCGGACACCACGGCCGCCTCGATCAGGGCGCCGGTTTTAAACTCATGCACCTGCTTAAGGGCATCCAGGTCAAGAGCTTTGCCCTCTGCCGCCAGGTCGCGCATTTGGCCTTCGATCATTCCCTGGTATCCGGCCGCCCTGGAAACATGCTGCATGACGCGCGCCCCCATTGGGTGTTGAGCGGCCAGATCCGCCATAATTTCAAAGGCCAGGGTGAGCAGGGCATCGCCGGCCAAAATTGCAGTGGCCTCGTCAAACTGCACATGGCAGGTGGGCCGGCCCCGTCGGAGCTCATCATTGTCCATTGCCGGCAGATCGTCATGAACCAGGGAGTAGGTATGGATCATCTCCAGGGCGCCGCCGCAGATGATTACATTCGGATGATCCGTTTCGCCTGCGGCCTCAGCCGCTGCCAGGCAGAGAATGGGGCGGAAGCGTTTTCCGCCCGCCATCAGGGAGTAGCTCATGGCCCGGCAGAGCGGCCGGCGATTATCAAGCCGCTGATTGATATAATCCGTGAGCCACTGATTGACCTGCTGGCGTTTTTCATCCAGATAAGTTTTAAAATCAAAGGATTCGGACACGGATTAATCATCCTCTGCTTCATCGCGATCGGCTGGAAACCCGGCCTCACTCACATTACCGTCCGGATCTGAGGTCAGCATGATGATTTTCTTTTCGGTCTCCTCCAGTTTATCAAAACAGAACTTGGAGAGCTTTACCCCTTCTTCAAATTTTTTAAGCGCCTTTTCCAGGGGCAGGTCTCCGGATTCAAGCTCCTGAACGATTTTTTCAAGCTGGGTCATGGCGTCTTCAAACGTTTTCTTGGCCATCTTCCTGGTTTCCCTCCACGCGGCAGATAATGGTTCCCCTGGCTAAAAGCAATTCCAGCAGCTCTCCGGATTGAACGGCGGCTGCATTCCGTATAATCGACTGATCCGAAACCCGGCGGGCAATGCTGTAGCCCCTATCCAGCACCGCTGCCGGGCTTAAAGCGTGCAGTCTGCCATTAAGGGCCCTAAGCATCAATGCCCGGTTGGTGACGTGGCCCGCTGCTGCGGCCCCCATCTGGTTGCTTAACTGCACTAACTGGTTTCGCCGCAGTTTGATCAATGCCTGCGGGGTGTTTTTATAAAGCCTGTCGGTTCGCCACCGCAGCCGTTCGGCTTCCCGGCGGACCGTTCGCTTAAAAGCGCCGTGAAGCCTTTCGGAATAATCATCCAGGCGGAGCTTTAGATCATCCAGCCGTTTTTTGGGATGCACCAGCCGGTCGGTCAATTGCTGAATGTGCCGGCGCTGTTGATTTAAAAACCCGGAAAAGCCGGATACCAGCTGCCGGGTCAGCTGATGGGCGCGGTTTACCAGCTCGGTTTTAACCGGAACCACGATTTCAGCCGCAGCCGAGGGCGTGGGCGCCCGAAGATCGGCCACAAAATCGGCAATCGTATAATCGGTTTCATGGCCGACTGCGGACACGATCGGGATGTCAGAGGCAAAAATCGCCCGGGCCATTTTTTCGGAATTAAAGGGCCATAGATCCTCCAGCGAGCCGCCGCCCCGGGCGAGAATAGCCAGATCCGCATCATTTCGGTAATTTATGAGATCAATGGCAGCGCAAATCTGATCCACGGCCGCATCTCCCTGCACGCTGACTGGAATGATTTCAATATGGATATTCGGAAACCGCCGGCCCATTACCCGGATCATGTCATGGACCACCGCACCGGTGGCTGAGGTGATCAGGCAGATCTTTTGCGGCAGAAACGGCAGGGGCTTTTTAAACTCCGCGTCAAACAGGCCTTCTTCTGAAAGTTTTACTTTAAGTTGTTCAAATGCCGCCTGCAGGGCGCCGACGCCAGAGGGCTCCAGGTACTCAAGGATTATCTGGTAGGCGCCGCGCGGCGCATACACGCTGACCCGGCCGTACCCGGTCACACTCATGCCGTCCTCGGGCAGAAATTTAAGCCGTTTGTTCTGGCTGCGAAACATAACCGCGCTGATCTGGGCGGCATCATCTTTTAAGGTGAAGTAATAGTGTCCGGAAGCCGGGATTTTAAAATTAGAAATTTCACCGTTAATCCAGATAAATGGATATTTATCTTCAAGCAGCGCTTTAATTTTTTCAGTCAGCTCGCTGACGGTATATATGTTGCGTTTCAGAGGACTCATTGCGTATTCCAACACATCTGA
>JBKHAE010000032.1:0-32774 GCA_046543065.1 Desulfobacterales bacterium
GCTGGATGCCGTCCATCTGCGACAGGTCGGCGGGGATGCCGATCACCTTGCCCTGCACCAGGATTTCGTCAAATCCGTAGCGCATGCTTTCATAGGCGGGGTTTTCCGGTTTCAGGACGATGTGGTCGGGGCGGGTGTAGAATCTTTTGACCGTGGCTTCTTCGCCGCCTATGAGCGCTACCACGATTTCCCCGTCACTGGCGTATTGGCGCGGAGAGCAGATTGCCAGATCGCCTTGCAGGATTCCGGCATTGATCATGGAATCCCCCTTGACGCGAAGGGCGAACAAAAGATCACCCTTGTAAAGGTCAGCGTCCACGACAATGCTCTCTTCCCACTCCTGCTGGGCATACATGGGAAGCCCCGCCGTGATCCGGCCGATGACCGGTACCTCCCGCCACCGGTGAAACCCTGCCGCCTGCCCCCCTTGATTGACGAGGTGGACCGTTCGCCCGTATCGGCCTTCCCGTTTGATGAACCCTTTTTCTTCCAGGCGACTCAGGGTCTGGGCCACGGCCGTGTGGCTTACGCCCAGGTCCTGTGCGGCCTGGCGCAGCGAGGGGGAGGCGCCGGACCGGGCGATCCAGTCCTGAAAATAGTCGAGAAGCTGCTGCTGCTTGGCTGTTAATGGGGATGACATATACATCGCCTCCGTATTTTTATCAGTTAAGAAAAAAATACAGAGGCATAATGTAAATGTCAATGTAAAGTTTAAGTAAAAATTGTAAAGAGCGTATGAATTGGTAAAATGGTCGGCGGCTCAGGACAATATTTTTTCCAGCGCCGCAATGGTTTCCGATGGATCCGGCCGTACGGTGTAATCGGCATTAACTGCAGCATACCGAATCAGGTTATCCGTGTCGATAATATAGCGGGCGGACATGGGCAGCTGCCAGGAGCCGTCGTCATTATATTGGGACACGTCAATTCCCAGCTGTTTGTAAACCTTTTGCAGGTCCTCGGGCACGGTGTAGACCAATCCGTATTTTTGTGCGACCTGGTTGCCGGCATCGATCAAAAGCTCCATTGAAAGGCCTTTTTCTTCGATGAATGTCTGGGAATGCGCCTGGGACTGTGGGGAAATCATGGCCAGGGCGGCGCCCAGATCCCGGATTTTGGCATGAGCCGCTTCAAGAGCTTCCAGCTCCAGATTGCAGAATGGTCACCACCGGCCCCGGTAAAAGCCGAGCACCACCGGGCCTTCTGACAGCATCTGGTCCAGGCTTCTGGGCTGGCCTTTCGCATTATTGAGGGTGAAATCCGGGGCTTTGTCGCCTTCTTTCTTGGCCTGTTTGACCAGTTCCGAGTTTGCTAAATCCCCGGTCGCCCGGTGCATGACTTCCACCGCCTCCTTGGGCGCCGCGGATTCCAGTTCATTTCTTTGGGCATCCAGTTTTTCCTGAAGACTCATGGCATTCTCCTTTTAAAAAGGTTTGAAAAGTGGTTCGCTTTATGTATAAAGCGTAACCATGCCGGAAGCTTTCGCAATCTCATAAAAGTGAGCGGCGTTCTGATTTTGGCATGCCTGGCGGGTCAGTTGGGCCAGGATTTTATTCCTTGATATCCAGCACTTCAACGGTATCCTGCAATCTGCCGGTGTAGAGTTCCACTTTTTTCGGCAGGAAGAAGTTTAATTTTTCCCGGCCCTTATAGGCCTCCACGTCAGTGCCGCCGATGGCATAGATTTTCCCTTCGGGCGTGGCAACCGCCGCCAGGGTGGACCTCGGATAGTTCATGGACGGTCCCCGGCTCCAGGAATCCCGGGCCGGATCATAGATGTAAACATCCGGAATGGGGCAGGATGCGCTGCCTTCTTCCGATCCGCCCAGTATATAGATGCGGTTGTCAGCTCCAAGAACAGCCTCGTGGAAAGCTTTGCCCGTCGGCATGGGGGTTTTTTCAGACCAGGTGTCGGTTTCAGGGTCATACATCTCTGTGCTATCCAGATAATCATGTGCCAAAGCCTCAGAAGGGCTGTTTGCGCCGCCGAACACATAGATGTTTCCGTCAGGTCCCAAAGCCGCCGCATGCACGAGCCGTTTGGAACTCATGGAAGTGCGGTAGGTCCACTGGTTGGTCTTCGGATCATAGCATTCCACCGTGTCTGTCACCACCTGTTTGGTATATGCATAATAAGGCTCATCCACGCGCCTGCCTTTTACTTCTTTTTGTTCCTTTTCATACCGCCATCCGCCGAAAACAAGGATCCTGCCGTCCGGCATGCGTACCGCCTCATGGCCGAGTCGGCGTTCCTTCATTTCCGGAATATCGGTTTGAAATCTGCCTTTATATGTTCTTGTATCGGATTTTCGAATATATTGCGGCCAGGTATCGGTTTCCGGGTCATAGGGGAGGACCAGGCGTTCTCCAGTGCCAGCCTTGACGGATCGGCCGCGGCCGCCGATCCACCAGATCCGGTCGTCCGGCATGGTGAGAATCTCCACCCCGTCCCCCTGCCGCCCAAAATTGGTGTTTCGCAGTTTGTCGATACTGATTTTTATGATTTCACCGCTTCTGGATTCCGGTCTGACAATTTTGAACCGGTCATTGTTTTCACTATGCACATATTCAAGACCAAGCCACCCATTTATCCAGGTTTCTTTTTCTGTTTCCGGCTGCAGATAAAAATTGCCCCTGTACCACCCAGGCACCGGCGCCAGATAAGTCCAGGATCCGGATCTTGGGTCATAAACAAGGTTTGAATATATGCCATTACGTGTATCAAACTGGAACGGTTCAGGCCCATTTTTTTCTTCTGCGGCCGCTCCGCCCATGACATAGATTTTGCCGTCCGGCCCCAGTGCGGCGTCATGGCCGTACCTGGCGTGCGGCATGGCCGGAATAAGCTCCCACCCGGCCATAGCCAGGCCGGGCAGCAAAACCATGATGCAGATCAAAAAAACGCGTGTCATAATTATTATCCTTGTTGAAAGATTAGGCCTTATTTATTTGCTTAAGGTATACTGAAATGGGCGTCCGGTTCGGTAGAGACAATTTCCTGGCCTGGTTTAAGCCGGATCACAAGGTATTTTACATCCAGAACCTGTGTATCCGGATCATCCGGGTTTACCTCTGGGAATTGGCACGATGCGGTAAGGATGCTTTCCCCCTGGTAAAAAGAATTGCCAGTGGCGACCGTTTCCACCTTTTCATTTCTCAGCTCGCCCGCAGGATCCGCCCCGTTATCCGATGAATCTGCGATCTGCCAGTTGCCCAGTCCGTCCTGATAGTATATAATCAGCACCACCCGGTCAATATCCCGGTTGTAGCAGTTGTATTGGACTTCCACTCTGGACCTTGCATACCCCTTATTCTCCTCATCCGGCAGCCGGGTCTCGTTGTCTGTATACGGTGTTGACGGATCGTCTTCCTGACTGGATACGACCCAGTCGGACAGGCCCATGAATATTTCATCGCGTAGATCTGGATGATCCCTCATGAAAAACCCTTCTTTTGAAAAATTAAAATGGCTGAATCCATAGGTGGAACGGTTTTCGATTTTATCCGCGGGAAACAGGCTTGCCTCTCCGTCATCGGGCCTGCTGGTATAGCAGAAAACGCTTGAGACCGGTACGATCCCGTCATTTTCGCCGTCCAGAACCATATCTGACCACCAAGAGCTCTCGGTTCCCGCGATCAGGCTCATTCCCTGCCCGGGCAGCGCGTCCGGATGTTTGTTCAACATACACAGTCTTGGATTTTCAGTGGCGGCACATGGCTTTTTGTCATCATATGCCAGGAGATCAGCTGTTCCAGGCGAAAAGTGCATTAGCAGATCGATGACCTCAGAGGTTAGATAGCGCTCAGGTAAGAGATTGTTTGTCTGTAAATACTTGATAATACCCAGCGTGCCGTGATTCGGCGAGGCGATGATGTTCATGTTTCGAACAGCCTGTCCGTGGGCCTGGTAGGAGCGGGAGACAATCCCCCCAAAAGAGTAGCCCAGGGTATTAATATAAGGGAAACTGCCTGAATCATCATCCCCGGGGTCTGCCGGCAGCCCTTTTATTTTACCCGGGTGATTCAGGTACTTTCCGTGAAGCTGCCGGGCCAGGTCCGAGCCGATATTAACCATGCTGGCCCGGCTGTTGTGGGAGACAAAAACCGGCCGGTAAACACCGCAATTATGGTCCACCAGATCCCGGAGCAGATTGGAATAACGCTCATCAGTATTGGGATCGGTATTTCCTGTATTTTTATAGATGGATTTGGGATCCCAGCCTTTGATAATCATTAGCGGAAGGGCATTCGGGTTTGGTTCATAAACTGGATCTGCGTCTGTCACCGCGTCAAGGTTATCCTTGTCTGTAATCTCCACCTTAGTCGGAGGGCTGGGTGAGAGGAGCTTATCGATTCCGCCCTTAATAAACAGATAGGTTCTGGCCCAGTCCACATCCGGAATCCAGTCATCCAGAGATGCCAGCATGACCGGAGACCTGCCGGCCATTTCAGCTGTAACCGGGGCGCCGGCAGCGGTCGTGGAAAGATCCATTACCGCAACAGACAGGTTATTCACCGTATCCGTGATAAGTTCATAGGGCTTGGGCCGAAGAAGGGTCCAGGAATCGCCGTTCCAGTAATAAGGCAGTACAGATGATTCGTCTATATTATTTGCATCCGCCTCAGCTTGCGCGTACTGGCCCATGATCAGCACCCAGCCCTGGATAGATGGAATTTCTGCGCCCGCTGATGCGGGCTCAACAATCAACTGTATTCTCTCTCCCAGTGCCCGGACCCCGCTTACATCAAGGGCCGGATCCATATTTAATTCATCTCCGGGCCGAACCTCCGGCCCCTCCTCTGTTGACCTGACGGTCAGAATCGCGTCTTCGCTGAGAACATGCGGCGGAATAACAAAAGTAAAACTCCCATCCGGCATCCGGATGCTTCCGCCTTCAGATGCGATAATCTCCTTGGATATGGAACATGCTGGTGATGCATTTTGGGGGTCGAGTTCAAAATCCCGGTTTGTATTCGTGGGGGTTGCTGCATCTTGATCCGCCAGCACGCCGGCAGTGCGCTCAGCCTCCGGGTAGCCTTCGGCGGTTATTGAAATATTAACAAGACCGGCCGGCAGGTCGGAGAGCAGATAATAGCCCTGCTGATCGCTTGTTGCTGTCGCGCCTGTAGCTTCTGCATTAAGAACCGCGCCTTCAATCGGCTCCCCTGTCAGCGAATCCCGGATCGTCCCTTCAAGCGAGCCGGTCCTCGGCCGCTGGGTAAGGGTGAAATCAGCATGTTAAAAAGTTGTTCGGGGGAGACAGGAAGCGGGTGAAGGCTGCTGGGCAAAGATAAATCCGAAAAATTTTTCGGAGACAGGCTGAAAATTTTTTTGGATCAATTAATAGGAGGTGATGCTGTATTTTTCCATTTTGTAGGTCAGTCCGCGCTCGGCAATACCAAGGGCCCTGGCTGCGCGGGTTTTTATACCGTTGTGGGTTTTAAGGGCCTGCAGAATCATTTGTTTTTCGAATTCAGCCACTGCTTCCGGAAGGGTTGCAGAAAGAGAAATGTCGTCATATGCCGAACTGATTTCTGTGTCGAGCATTTCCGGTGGGAGGTGCTCAGTGTCAATCATGTCTTGTTCGCACAGGGCAACCGCGCTTTCGACCACATTTTCCAGCTGGCGAACATTGCCCCGCCATCGGTTTTTCATCAATATTTTTAGGGCCTCAACAGAAAGCGTTTTTATATTTTTATGATAAATGCCGTTATAAACTTCCAGGAAATGTTTAAGAAGAGCCGGAATATCAGCGATCCGTTTTCTAAGGGGGGGCGTGTGGATATGGAAAACGTTTACCCGGTAATATAAGTCCTCTCTGAATTTTCCGGATTCGATTCTTTTTTTAAGGTTTTTATTTGTGGCGGCAATCAGGCGGAAGTTTGAGGAAATGCTTTCTTCGCCGCCGACTCGCTCAAACTGTTTTTCTTGAAATACCCGCAGCAGTTTGACCTGCGTCTCTAATGGTACGTCCCCGATTTCATCGATGAACAGGGTGCCCTGGTGCGCGAGCTCAAAACGGCCGCGCCGGTGGTTTACCGCATCCGTGAAAGCCCCTTTGACGTGACCGAAAAGTTCGCTTTCAAGGGTGCCTTTTGAAAAAACAGCACAGTTGACGGCTATGAACGGGCCGCTTTTCCGCTTGCCGTTATAGTGAATGGCTTTTGCCGCTAGCTCTTTGCCGGTGCCGCTTTCGCCGGTTATTAAGACATTGGCTTCACTGGCTGCGGCTTTGGTAATAGATTGATAGACGCGTTTCATTTCCGGACTGGTACCGATAATCTTGACCCCCTCAAAATTATAGCAGATTTCATTATCCGGCAAATCGGGCTTATGGAGGGTCTTTCCGGGGTAAAGGATGCTTTTGGTCTTGGTGACAATTGCGCCGGGTTCAATCGGCTTGGTTAAAAAGGCGGATGCGCCGAACTCCATCGCTTTAAAGGTAATGTCCACGCATCCATGGGCGGTCATGATGATGAAAGGGACACTGAAACCCAATCCCCTTGCGGTCTTTAATAATTCCAACCCGTCCATTTCAGGCATCCGAAAATCGGTCAGAACCAGATCGACAGATTTTTCTTGTATTATTTCAAGAGCTTCCAGGCCATTTAGACAGCAGGCTGCCTTGAAACCCGCTTTTTCGAGGGTTGCTGCCGCCATATAGCATGTGGCGCGATCATCTTCTGCAATTACAATGAATGGATTGCCATGCATTTTGTTTGATTCTGAATGATGCGTTGATGGGTTCTTGCTACAGCGGCATATAGGTATCAATATTATCTATTATATGTAAAGTGTTTTTATATGGCTGGTGGTCAAACCACATTTGCGCCCTCCTTGTTTTTCCCGATAAAAACAATATAAATGGGTGTAATTTTTTATTTAGTTGACCCAAATGTTCTCTGGTGATATGGTTATACCACCAGCCAGAAAGGGAGTGTTCATGTTAGACGGATTAAAGCCAGTCAGGACCGAGAGTTTAAAGGATGTTTGCGTTGCCCGGTTTGAAGAGTTCATTCTCTCCGGCGCGATTAAGGTGGGGGAATGGCTGCCGCCGGAGCGGGATCTGGCCCGGCAGCTTAAGGTCAGCCGGCCGGTGGTGCATGAGGCACTTGTTGATATTGCGGCCAAGGGGCTGATTTCCATGATTCCCCGCCAGGGCGCGGTGGTCAACGACTATCGCCGGGAAGGGTCGCTTGCGCTTTTGAATTCGCTGTTAAATTACAACGAGGGCCGGTTGGATCCCAAGCTTCTGGACGGGCTTTTAAATATGCGGATGCTGTTTGAGATGGAAAATGCCAGGCTTGCCGCGAAAAACCGGACAGATGAGCACCTCGCACAGCTCCGCGGGCTGAGGCAGCGCGAGGCGGAGACGCCGATCAATGATGTTGATGCGCTGGTGGCGCTTGACTTTGAATTTCACCTATTGCTGGCCATGGCCACGGACAACCTGCTCTATCCCTTGCTGCTCAATTCTTTCAAGCCGATCTATACCAATCTCACCCGCCAGTTTTTTCGCAATCCGGAAGTGGTTGCGTCCGTGTTTGAATACCATAAACAGTTGGCTGCGGCGGTCGAGGCCCGTGACGGCAAGCTGGCGGAGGCCGTCATGCGGGAGATGCTCGCAAACGGCGAGGATCGCCTGCGGCAGATGATCGCCAAGCTGCCATAATGCTTTAAATGGAGGTGGCCCATGAAAGCGGCTGCTGCAGTAACCGATCGTTTTCCGGTCAAGGAACTCGAAGGGCTTTCCGAAAGAATCAGGAACCTTCGCGATTACTATTTTATGGGGGCCAAGCGGCGCTGGAACAATGAGTACACCGCCTGGAGTACCGGAACGCCCTGGGATGTCCAGTTCAACGAGACGACCTATTACATCGTCCCGGAAACCTATCTGCTGCTCCAGACCTTAAGAAGCTCCTACCGGCAGGCGGCCCGGCCGGTGGATCTGCCGGCGGATTTCTGGGACTGGCCGCAGGTCAGGCGCCGGTCCTGGTTTGTGCGTGAGGTCATGGTCAATTATCTGCCACAGGAAATTCTGCCGGGCGATCTGATTGCGGGCAGCCGGTTTAACATCCAGGTCTCGCTCTGCCTGACGGAAAAGGAGCAGAAGGAATTTGACCGCCTGACCATGGGCAGAAACGGGGTCCGGGCTGCGGTCAAGTGGTTTCACGACCACGGGTATGGCAACTCGGGCGCGACCTGCGGTCATTTAATTCCGGATTATCCGAGGGTGCTCTCCATGGGCTGGAAAGGGATTTATGAAGACTTAGAGGCCCGCTACAAAAAGCTGACAAAGCCTGACAGGCGCGGCGATAAAGGCGAGCAGCTATCCGCCATGATGACGTCTGCCGTCATGCCGCGCGAGCTGGCCGCCAAGTATGCCGAATTGTACAAAAAATTATCCGGCAAAGAAAAGCATCCAACGCGTAAAGCAGAGCTTCTGCAGATGTCGGAGAACCTGCGCCGCGTGCCCTGGGAGCCGCCGAAAACCTTCTGGGAGGCGGTCCAGGCCCTGTGGCTCACCCACATGCTGATCATGAGCGATGAAAATTATCCCGGCCCGGGGGTCTCCTTCGGCCGGATCGACCAGTACCTGTATCCCTATTGGCAGCATTCCCTTGAAACCGGCATGGACCGGGAATTCGGAAAAGAGGTTTTAAAATGCTTCTGGGTTCACTGCAATACAGTCTATGACGCCATGATCCGGAACGGAAACGACGGCATTACCTCGGGCTTCGGACAACTCATCACCCTTGCCGGCAGGGGCCCGGATGGCAGAGACATGGCCAATGACTTAACCTATGCCATGCTCGAGGTGATCGATGAAATGAGCCCGATCCTTGAGCCCAAGCCGAACCTGCGGCTGCACAAAAACACCCCGGAGAAACTCCTGGACAGGGTGGCGGACATGATAGCAGCCAGCCAGGGCGCGCCGTTTCTGTTAAATTTTGACGAACGCTCAATGGCCGGCATGCTGCGCGAGGCGAAAAAAAGCGGCAATACCCATTTAATACACGAGGATAACGTCCATGACTATGCGCCGGTGGGATGCCTTGAGAACACCATGTGCGGAAACGACCGCTCCGGGACGGTGGACAACAACCTGAATCTGCTAAAGGCTGTTGAACTGGCGCTTACCGGAGGCCGGGACCTGGTGCCGTTTTTCGATCCCATGACCGGGAAAACCGAGCGAATCCGGCAGGACGGGCCGGATACCGGGAATGCGGAATCCTTTGACACCTGGGACCAGTTCTGGAAGGCCTACCAGGAGCAGACCGGATATATTATTCAAAAATGCGTGGATCTTTATGAGCGCTCAGAATCCATCCGGGCCAGGTATTTCCCCACGCCTTATCTTTCCTGCCTGGTTCGGGGGTGTGCGGAAAAGGGTATGGATATTACGCAGGGCGGGGCGGAATTAAACTTCACCACTCTTGAGGCGGTGACCTTTGCCACCACCGTGGATTCCCTGCTGGCTGTTAAGTATCTGGTGTTTGACGAGAAGAAATGCACCATGGCTGAGCTTGTCAAGGCCTTGAAAGACAACTGGGAGGGGCATGAAAAGCTCCAGGCCATTGCGAAAAACAAGGCGCCCAAGTATGGCCGGGATGATGATGCCGCAGACGAGTTGGCCCGGCAAGTCATGGACTGCTGGACCGAGGCAACCTGGCAGCACAAAACAAAATCCACCAACCGGCAGTTCCGGCCCGGCATGCTCAGCTGGAACTACTGGGCGGGCGACGGCTTTGTGATGGCCGCCAGTGCGGACGGCCGGAAAAAAGGCCAGTTTCTGTCCAATGCGATCTGCCCGTCAAACGGCGCGGATATCAACGGCCCCACCGCCAATGCCAACTCCGTGGGAAAAGCCCTTGGCGGAAAAGCCGGGCCGGATCAGGGGGACTGGGACGGCTACCTGAACAGCCTGCCAAACGGGGCAAGCCATACCATGACCTTTAACCCGGCAATCATAAAAGACCCGGAGCACAGGGAAAAATTCAAGGCGTTTCTGCGCGGGTATGCGGAAAACGGCGGCACATCGCTCCAGGTAAACATGCTGGACCCGGACATGCTGCGCGATGCCCAGGAAAACCCCCAGAACTACCGGCATCTGCTGGTGCGCATCACCGGCTACAATGCCTATTTCACGGCTGTTGGGAAAGAACTGCAGAACGAGGTGATTGCGCGGCTGAGTCACAGCCGGTTTTAACAAGTCGTACTCGTACTCGTGCTCGTACTCGGGTTTAATTCGATTACGATTACGATTACGATTACGAGAACGAGTACGAAAAGATTGTTAGGTCATTCATGCAATGGAAATTCTATGAATAATAAGCACAAACACGCCACGGTCCTTGAAATTGTTCGCATGTCCACCGAGGACGGGCCGGGCATCCGGACAACGGTGTTTTTCAAGGGCTGCTCGTTAAAATGCGCATGGTGCCATAACCCGGAGAGCATATCGCTAAAGCCCCAGCTCTGCTGGTTTGCCAACCGGTGCATCGGGTGCCGCACCTGCGAGAACATCTGCCCCAATGAGGCCCTGACGATTGACGATACCGGCGTGCATATCGACCGCGCCCGTTGCGAGGCTTGCGGCACCTGTGCGGCGGAATGTCCGGGAAACGCCCTGGAGCTTATGGGCACCAGCTGGGAGCTTGATGAAATGGTGACCGAGGTGCTTAAGGACCGGGCCTATTTTGAGACCTCGGGCGGCGGCGTCACCGCATCCGGCGGCGAGCCGGCCATGCAGTCCGAATTTGTGGGCGAGTTTTTCAAAGCTCTCAGGGGCCGCGGCATCCATACGGCCCTGGATACCTGCGGCTACTGCGCAAAAACCGCCCTTGACCGTATACTGCCCTATGCGGCCATGGTTCTGTTTGACATCAAGGTGATGGATCCGGAAAAGCACCGGCAGTATACCGGGCACGACAACCAGGCGATTCTGGACAACCTCCTGTATATCACCGATTTTATCCGCGCCCATGTTCACCCGAGTGCCCTATGGATCCGCACCCCGCTGATTCCGGGGGCAACCGCAGATCACGACAACATCGACCGGATCGCCCGATTTATTTCCACGGAAATCTCGGATGTGGTCAACCGATGGGAGCTTTGCGCATTCAACAACCTGTGCCGGGACAAGTATCTGCGGCTTGGGCAGAAATGGGGGTTTGACACGGCTGAACTGCTAACTAAATCGGAACTGGACGAGTATGTAAACACCGCCGCGGCCGCCGGAATATCCAAAGAAAAGGTATGCTGGACGGGTTCGTCCAGGTTGATGGCTTCGTAAAGGGCTCTATCATCTTGGCCCCCCTTTGGAAAAGGGGGGCTGTGGGGGGATTTCGATTTTCAAAGGCTGAGAAATCCCCCTAAATCCCCCTTTCAAAAGGGGGACTTAAAGGAATCGGCCTTATTATAAGCCTTTTTCAGCTCAGTTTCTAACAAAACTGAAATGATATTCAAATTGATAATCAGGAAAGGAGGCAGCGGGTGGCAAATCAGCGGACGGCATTTAATGCCGAAGACATCCAGGCGTTTTTCCCGGCGGAAAAGATCGGCGTCGTGGCCTCGGTCAACCCGGAGGGGCTGCCCCACATCACCCTGATTACCTCCATCCGGGCGAACAATGAGCGCCAGCTTACCCTGGGTGAGTTCTGCCGGGGAAACAGCAAGGCTTTTATCCAGGAGAATCCTGAAATCGCGTTCATGGTGCTGACCATGGACAAGCGGATGTGGCGGGGCACCGCCCGGTGGACACATTTTCGAAAAGACGGCCCGGAATATCAATCCTACAATGACCTGCCCATGTTCCGGTACAATGCGTACTTCGGCATTAACACCGTGCACTATCTGGATCTGGCTTCCATTGCCGGGCCCATGGGACTGCCGATTCCAAGGATCCTGATGGCCACCCTGATGACTCGGTTTTCCCGCGGAGCTTTGGCCGCCGACAGCGCGGACCGGATTTTAACGCCGTTTGCCGAGCGCCTCTTCAACCAGCTGGGCACTTTAAAATTTTTAAGTTACATAGGGACCGATGGCTTTCCCGTGTTGATCCCCCTGCTCCAGTGCCAGGCCGCGGACAGCCGGCGGTTGGTGTTTTCCCAGACCGCCTACAAGGCGGAACTATGTCAAATCCCCGAAGGCCGGACTGTGGCCGTATTCTGCCTGTCCATGAAGATGGAGGATGTGCTGGTCCGCGGCACATTCAGCGGGTTTTCAAGGCGCCGCGGAATCAATACCGGCAGCGTTGACATCAGCTGGGTGTATAATTCCATGCCGCCGGCCCATGGACAGATTTATCCGCAAAAACCTTTGAAGCCTGTCACCGAGTGGCCGGATTTTCCCCGAAAGACTGCCTGACGGTTGTTTGACAGCGGAGTTATCCCCCGCCGACCGGCGGAAAAAGGCTTACCACATCGCCGTCCGAGAGCCGGGTCTGCTTATTGGCCCGAGGAGCGCCAGCGACGAGGAATCTTATTGTAAAGATTTCTCGCTGTCGCTCGAAGTGACAGTATGGACAGGTTTTGAGCGATTTTTTAAATAACTCCTGGCAGAAATGCCGTTAAAGCGGCACAAACCTAATCCCAGGTAAATTTCACCCCCGCCTTAACCCACCGCCCCGGCATGGGCGTAAATCCGGATTCAATGTAGTCTTCATCAAACAGATTGGCGGCCTCAACAAAGACCTCATAATCTGAAACCGTATAAGCCAGCCGCGTGTCCACCACCGTGTAGCTGTCCCCGGCCATCCGCTCGCCGTAGCGGGCTTTGAAGACATGCGTCAACACAGGCAGCCATTTAAATACCAGGGACCCGTTGACCTGATGCTTTAAGTAATCCAGCACGTATTTGGATTCTAAGCCGTGGGTGCGCCGCTCGGAATCCAGATAAGTGTAAGCGAGGCCGGCGGAGGAAAAAAAATCCATATCCCAAAAAACGGGCGGATAGACCGTTATCCCGGCAGCCCCGCCTTTTGTCTCAACATTTGAAATGTTTGTGACCTGCCAGACGGTTTCCCCGGGCCGGCGCGCCCAGTCGATCACATCCTCCGCATCCCGGTAAAAGAAACTCAGATCCGCGGAGAGTCCCTCGCTCAGCCACCGCAGCCCGGTTTCCGCGGTCCAGGCCTCTTCTGGCTTTAAATCCGGATTCCCCTGATTGGCCGGCGTGGAATAATAGAGTTCCGTATACGTGGGGACCCGGAAGGAGTTTTCAAAAGAGGTAAACCAGCTTAACCCGTCAATCAGCTTGAGGCTTACGTCCGCCCCGGGCCAGGATTTCCAGCCCCAGCTGCTGTAATGGACGGCCGAGGCGCCCACGCCGATGTTTACCCGGTCAAGCGGCTTAAACCGGTGCTCCAGAAAAATGGACCGGCGGCTGCGGTCATGATTCCCAAGGCTGGAACTCTCTATATCTTCGCGTTCGGCATCCGCGCCGATGGCGGTTTCGCCCCATTCGGATCTGATCAGGGTTTTTACCCGGCTGCCCAATACATCCGTCTGGTGCTCGTTAATGTTCCAGTTTCCGTTGATATTGATTTTAAATTCATCCTCATGCCGGCGCCAATACAGCCGGGGGGTAATTTCCGCATCTGCCATGTATAGATTCGCATCGCCGTATAAAAGAAGGGTTTCTGTCTTTTCCCGCTGCTCCGGAAATGCGTCGCTGTAGAATTTATAAGCCCCGAAATCCTTGTCCGTAAACCCGGCGCCCAGCCGGAAGGTGTTGGGATCGTTTTCAAAAACGCCCTTATAGTTGATGGTTTTAATGTCAAAATCCGTATCTTTACCGCTGAGATAGTCGGATGCGGACCGGCGGCCGGCTGACAGCCGGCTGGATATGTTACCCCGCCGCACCGCCGCATAGCCGCCCACATCATAATAGCCGTGTTCCCCATAGGCTGCGCGGCCGCCTACAGCATTCTCTTTTACGTCCCGGGTAATGATATTGATGACCCCGCCCATGGCATTGGGCCCGTAAATCCGTGCCGCCGGCCCCTTAACCACCTCAATACGTTCGATATCCGAAAGATTTACCGGCAGATTCATATTGTGATGGCCGGTCTGCGGATCACTTATAGCAGCCCCGTCCACCATGATCAGGGTCTGCTCAAAGGAGGCGCCCCGGATCCCGATATCGGTCTGGACCCCGCCGGCCCCGCGCTGGCGAACATCCACTCCGTTTACATGCTCCAGGACACCGGAAATATTATCGGCCGGCAGCACCGCGATATCCTCGCGGGTGATTACCGACATGGAGACACCGGTTTCCGAAAGCCGGGCGGGCACATGGCTGCCGGTGACGACCACCGGGTCGAGTTCATGGTATGGTTCCGCAGCTTGCTCCGCCTTAACCGGCATACCACCCGCCAGCCATATCAGGATTATCGCTGCATATAATCTGTACATAATCACCCGTGCATTGAAAAATGTTCGCCGCCTGTTATTGAATCCTTCGGATAGCATGTTTCTCCGGCACCGGACAAGATAATTTGGGTTTTGCCAGCGAGCCTAAACCTTTTGGCCGATGACAGAATTTCTGCAGTACTGTCTTAACCCTACTCTCGATCCTTTTGTTTTTCTGATAATACGATCTAAATTGCGATAACCGGCGCCCCCATACCCCCACTTTGAAAAAGGGGGGATTGGGGGGATTTAAAGGAATTTTTTGACAAGCAGTCAATTTTGCATTTAAACGGGAATATGGACCCTGATTCCGGGAGCGATCCGCCCCGGCGCCTTGAAAAGTTCAATTCAAACTAAGAGAAAGAAACCCCTATGCATCTGAAATTCATCCTGTTCGTGCTCCTGTCCCTTGCCCTGGTATTCGGCCTGCATTTCGCCTTTTTCAGGTCGTGCATTTATTTCTTCAATATCACCCGGCCCTCGCTTAAGCTCGGTTTATATACGGTCATGGTCTTTCTGGCCTTTTCCTTTATCACCGCCTTTATGCTGGTCCACTGGGGGGAAAACCTCTGGACGATTGCCTATTATAAATTTGCAGCCGTGTGGATGGGGTTTCTGATCCACGGGCTGGCCGCCGTTGCCGCTGTCTGGCTGATCCTTGGAATCGGCCGGCTTTCCGGCCTGGCCCTTTCCGGCAAGACAATAGCCGCCGTTTTTCTGGTTATAGCCGCGGCCGGGTCCGCATTCGGCCTGTGGACGGCCTTTCATCCGGTGGTGCGTGATGTCTCCATCCCGGTCAGCCACCTCCCCGAATCCTGGAAAGACCGCACCATCATCCAGTTATCCGACATCCACCTGGGCCACTTCCACGGCCGCGGCTTTGCCCGCCGGGTCGTTGAAACGGTGAATGCCCTGGAACCGGACCTGGTATTGGTCACCGGAGATATCCTCGACGGCATGGGCGGGCCGTATGCCCGAAACCTTGAGCCTTTTAACGATCTCCGGGCAGGCCGCGGCATGTTTTTTGTGACCGGCAATCACGAACACTATGTGGGGCTTAAAACGGCCCTGCGGCTGATTGAAAAAACCCCGTTCACCATTCTGGACAACGCGGCTGTGGAAATTGACGGCCTGGAGATCATTGGCGTAAGCTATCCGGGCATAAAAAGCACTTCTGCCATAAAAAACCTCTCACTGCCCAAGCCTGCAGATAAGGCCCGCATGATCCTTTTTCATACGCCGACCAATATGGATACCGGCGGGGCGAGCACCGGAGAGCGCCATTTTACCAATTACTGGATGCCGGATACGAGTTTTGATATGAATAAAATGCTGGATGCAGACGTTCAGCTATCCGGGCACACGCACCACGGCCAGCTGTTTCCGATAAACGTCATCACCCGGCTGTTGTATGCGGGCCATGATTATGGCTTAAGCACGGACGGCGGATTTCAGCTCTACACCACCCGCGGCACCGGCTCCTGGGGGCCGCCGGTGCGTACCGCCGGCAGGGGCGAGATCGTCCGAATCCAACTGGTGCAGAAACAGGAATAGCGGCGTAAAAATCCTATGCTTAAGGCTCAGCTTGACTCCTTTTCCCTCCGGAAGAAGGCTGGGATGAGGGTAAAAAAATATATTTAGGGAGGCGTATTCTGATGGAAGCACCCCAGCGCAATCTGGCCCTTGACCTGGTGCGGACCACCGAGGCCGCGGCCCTGGCCTCCGCCCGGTGGCTGGGCCGGGGCGAAAAAGAGGCCGGGGATATGGCCGCGGTTGAAGCCATGCGGCTTTCTTTCGGGGCCCTGGATATCGACGGCACGGTGATCATCGGTGAAGGGGAAAAGGATAATGCCCCCATGCTGTTTAAGGGGGAAAAGCTGGGCACAGGGAAAGGCCCGCAGGTGGATGTGGCCGTGGATCCGGTGGAGGGAACGAACCTTCTGGCATACGGCCGGCCTAACGCCATTTCCGTGGTCGGGGCGTCGCCGGCAAATACCATGTTTGATCCCGGGCCCAGTTATTATATGGAGAAACTGGTGGTCTCCGCCGCGGCCCGGGACGCTGTCGATCTGGCCGCGCCCGTCGAAACGAACCTATCTGGCATCGCCAAATCGGTGGGAAAGGATGTTGAAGATCTGGTGGTGTTTGTGCTGGATAAACCCCGGCACGCGGACCTGATAAAGGCCATCCGTCATACCGGCGCGCGCATCCAGCTGCATTCGGACGGCGATGTGGCCGGTTCACTCATGGCTGTTGATCCGGAGTCGGAAGTCGATGTGATGATGGGCACCGGCGGCACCCCGGAAGGGGTGTTGTCCGCCTGCGCCATACGCGCCATGGGCGGGGAGATGCGCTGCCGCCTGGACCCGCAGAAAGACTGGGAAAAGATGGCGCTGGCCGAGGCTGGTGTGGATCTGTCGCGCATGTTTTCCGTAAGCGACCTGGTCAAAAGCGACGATGTATTTTTTGCCGCCACCGGCATCTCCGGCGGCAGTTTTCTCCCGGGCGTGAAATATACCGGCACCGGCGCAATCACCCATTCACTGGTCATCCGGGGCAAGACCGGCACCATCCGCTACATTGAATCCCGCCACAACTGGAGCAAGCTCATGCGCTTCAGCGCGGTGAAATACGACTGAAAAAGCTTCCTAAGACCGCTCCTTCTGCTCGCGCTCCCGGGAGACGCAATAGATCCCCTGGCCCTTAAGGGCCGGACCGAAACACAGGTTGTCGGAATTGCATTCCGCGCTTCTTAGATCACCGGCCTTCCAACGCTTGACCAGGTCCGGTTCCCGGATCAGGGGCCGGGCAAGTGATACCAGGTCGGCCGCGCCGCCTTCTATCACCTCACGGATAACTGAGAAGGAGCGCATCCCGCCCACCAGGATGAGCGGAATATCAATGTTATTCTTGAAATTCCGGGCTTCCTCCCGGAAATAGGCTTCTTTTTCTTCGGATTTGATGCCGGTCCGGCTCGGCAGGGTTTTACCGGCGCCGGTCACCACCCCGCCGCTTAATTCAAGTCCGTCAAGTCCTGCCTCTTCAAGCATTTTCGCCGCCGCCAGCGAGTCTTCCAGGGAAAGCCCCTCGTCCGTAAAATCCCGGCAGTTGAGTTTGATAAGAATCGGGTAATCATCTCCCACCGCTTTACGCACGGCATTTAAGACTTCCAGATGGATTCGGGACCGGTTTTCGATGCTGCCGCCGTATGCGTCCGCCCGCCGGTTGTAATAGGGGGAGAGGAACTGGCTGAGGAGATAGCCGTGGGCGGAATGGATCTGCACCCCGTCAAACCCGGCGGTTTTTGCGCGAAGCGCGGCATCGGCAAACGCTTTGGTCAGGGTGTCGATATATTCCCGGGTGATTTCGGTTCGGGGGGCGTCGGCCAGTCCGTCGAACACCGACACGGCCATTGGGGTATGCCCGGATAATTGCTCCGCCGCATGGGTGCCGGCGTGGGCGAGCTGGGCCACGATTTTTCCCCCGGCTTCATGCACCGCGTCGGTCATCTCTCGCAGGCCGTCAATCAGCTCATCCTTGTAAATGCCCAGTTGCCAGGGGCCCGCCTGTCCCTCCGGCAGAATGTAGGCGTGGCCGCTTATAATCAGGCCGACACCGCCTTTGGCCAGCTCCTTCATGGTATGGATCAGTTTCGGGGTCACAGCCCCGTCGTCTGCGGCCATGGCTTCCCATGTGGCCGAGCGGACGAACCGGTTCTGGATTTCCATGCCGTTTATGCTAATCGGCTCGAATGGCTTACTCATATCAATTTCTCCTTATCCGCTTATCCTCTGGAACCGCTTTCAGCCTGTTCGCGATATTCTCTCGCCATTGGCTGCAGCGCATCCTGGCCTTTTCCGGAGACGGCCTTAACGGCAATTTCCTGTACCTTGCCGTAGGCAGTATCCATCTGTTTGGACAGCGTATCAATGTGCTTCTGCTGGTCTGCCACCAATTTTTCAAGGGAGTCAATTTTGGTCTGCAGCACATTTTTCTCCCCTTCAAATTCCTTCTGCAGGAGCTGTTCGTTCTTTTTGGCCTCGTTTTGAAGCCGCTCGGTGGTTTCAGCAACCGCCTTATCCACCTGCTTTTTGAGCTCTTCCGGAAATTGGGCCACTTTCTGCTGGAGTTCGTCCAGGTATTTTTCTTGCTCGGCAACAGCGGTTTCCCGCTCCTGAATCGTTTTTTCCCGTTCCGCTGTTTCCTTATCAAACGCCTCCTGCCGATCAGTCAGCGATTTTTTCAATTTTTCCTGCTCATCGGTTAGCTCCTGCTTTTTCTGCTCTTTTTCCCGATTAAAGGCATATTCAAATTCTTCCTTTTCGCGCTTCCGGCGTTTTTCCTCTTCAGCCTGGGCCTCCTTAAGCTGCTGGTTTCGCGCCTGCTTTTCTTTTTCCCATTGGTTCCGGGTCTCCTGGATTTCCGTTTCCAGTTCCTGGCGGCGTTGCGCCATTTCCGCTTCAAATTCCGCTTTCTTCTGCTTCTGGGCCTCCAGCAGGGCGGCCAGGGAATAGGCGGATTGTTCAATGTCATATATCTCTTTTAATTCCTGATTCTTGGCCTCAATGGCCGCCTTGACGTCTTCATAGCGCTTGTTTTCAGATTCGATTTTATCGGCCATACCGGTTAAGAATCGGCTGATTTCATCCTTTAAGCCCGTAATCCGGCTGCTGACATCGCTTTCCACGGATTTTTCCGCGGCCTCAATGACAGCTTTTTCCTTTTTCGCCTTCTGCTCCCTTTCCGGCTTCAGCTCTGTTTTCGCCTGGGCTTCCAGCTTTTCTTTTAACTGCTGGTAGGCCTGGAGCATTTCCTTTTTGGTGTTGGCCATGGAAATGTCCGGAATTTCGTTGGTTTCCCCTGGATTTTGCTCTGCCATAATTGCCTCCAAAAGAATTATCGATTTTTATATAGTTTAATCGGCCTCATCCCGGTCCGGCATATTCTGCCAAAGGCTCAAGAATGAACCTGGATTCAGGATTTTAATGTCTTTATAGGCTTTTAAATCAAGCAGGTGATGATCTCCGGAAACAATAAAATCCGCTTCTCCTTCATCCGCGCATGTTAGATATTTGTTGTCTGATGGATCATCCGTAATTACCTCAACCGCCTCAGCGTCTTCCACAATCCAGGCAAACATCAAGAGGTCCTCGAAATAGGCGTCTATCTCGGAGGCGGTTTTTCGGTGGTATTTCTGCAGTTTCGGGTAAAGCAGTATCCTTTTGATTTCTTTAATAATAGAAGGAGACAGAATCAATTCGATCCGGTTATCCTGGATCAAATGAAGAATTTTGCCGGGATCTGATTCTGGTTTGATTAATGCGCTGGCAAAAAGATTGGCATCAAGAACGATTTTCAGCACATCTTACCCTTCATCCGGTTTATCCGCTTCAGCACGTTTGGACGCCTGTGTGGCTTCTTCAAGCATATTATCTAATTTTTCAGGTTGTTCATTGGCAAAAGAATCACTGATTTTTGCCATATTGCGAAAGAAGCGCTGTCTGGCTTTGTCCATTTGCATAAGCTTTTTAGCGGGGATAATGGCTACCATGGGCGTGCCTTTGCGCTCCACAATATATTGATCATTTCCGAATGAGACGGCGTTCATGATAGTGCCGAATTTTTTTCTTGCCATAATTGCTGTAACTTTCTTTAATGACATAATATTCTCCATTTTGAACTATATCAATTGATATAATTTAAAATAGGGCATAGAGATGCATTTTGTCAAGAAATACAATTGGGTTGTATGGGGTTTGGCTACCGGTTTTTGGGCGCGGGGCGGTTAATCCGAATCCCCGGATTCGAGCGCCTGGTGGATTTTTTGCATCCATTCCGGCACCACGGGGTTCTCCGCGCCATGGCTCATCTTAACAAACGGCTTGATATCGATAATAGGGCTGCCGTCCACGGCCTCCAGGCCTTTAACACGGAGGGTGAAGCCGATCCGGGACAAGAGCTCCACGGTTGACACCAGCACCGGGTTGGGCCGGGCCGGGCTGCAGGTTGAGAACACGCCTTTTTCCGGGTTTTCTTTTCTGCCCATAGGGTGGAGTTTTCTAAGGCGTCTTCGTTCTTCGGGAATCAGGTGGGGCCAGTAGAGTATCATAATGTGGGAAAAGTCCTCAATGCCGTCCAGAATCCCCTCAAATTCAGGGTCAATTTCAAGCTCGGAGACCAGGGTTTTGATCCACTGGTGCTGTTTACGGACATTTTTCATATGTTCTTTAAGCTCGATGCCATTGTCCGTGGCGCCAAGAGACGGTTCTTTGATGTCGCTTTTAATTACGCCCACCGGGTAAATGGTATAGTTGGCCGGACTCTGATCGCCTGCGCTCATAATGCCCCCGTTCAAATAGCTTAAAATTTAATTTGAGATAATGCTCATAAATGATAACTTATAAGTCAAGCGGCAATTTCGTAAATTTTTATGACGAAAGCGGTTCAAATCTGAATTCGTCTAATCTCCCGGGTTTCCGTATCCACGAGGCAGAAGCCCGGGTCGCCGTCTTTTCCCATGATTTCGCCGGGATTGAGAATCAGGGTGCCGCCTGTTTGATCTTTGAAAAACGTGTGGGAGTGACCGAAGCAGACCATATCATATTTGCCCGTGGCGGCCAGACCTTCGGCCACCGGCCACTGATGGGTATAGGCGATACGGAGGCCGCTGACGGTTGTTTCCCCGATCAGGCTGGCCAGCCGGATCAGCCCGTCTGACTGCATGGCGGTCCGGGTGAGGAGAAACTGATCCCCGTCATTGTTGCCGAATACCCCGTTTACGGCAATGCCGGCCGCGATCAGCTCTTTCAGCACAAACGGGGCCACAAAATCCCCGCAGTGGATGATCTGTTCGGCGTTTTCGGCTTTGATCAGATTCAGGGCTTTTTTCAGGTTTTCCAGATGATCGTGGCTGTCGCTCATTACCGCAATCCGCATTGCTTGTGTTTTCCTCCTGTACTGTTTGATATATTTGCCCTATATAATAAATGTATTCACCCTAAAAAATAGGGGTTCGTATTGAATTTTTCAAATTATCCGGTTTGGCGGCCGGCCGCTGACCGGGAAGTCAGGAAAATATTTGATATTATAGCTGTCCGGTTTATTTTTGATATAATGAGCTGTGGCATCCGAAATCGACTTTTTATGACTTTCTCAAATAACTGATGGAGCCGGAGATTATGGAAGAAAATAATTCCCGTAAAAAGGCGGCGGCAAAAACCGAAAAACCGGCTGCCGGTGCGAAGCTGGCCGAATTTTTGAAATCCCACAAAAGTGAGCATCATGTGATCGTGCTCCAGGAGTTCCCGGACCCGGATGCCATTGCCGCGGGATTTGCGCATCAGTGCATCAGCCGCCATTTTGATATTGAAACCGACATGTTATACAGCGGCCGGATCAGCCATCAGCAGAATCTGGCCCTGGTGCGGCTGCTTGGGATTGAAATGACCCGGTTTGATTCATCCGTGGATCTTTCCGGCTATGACGGGGCCGTTTTTGTGGACAACCAGGGCACTTCGGCGGGTGCCATCACTGATGCCCTGGAGGAGAAAGCCGTGCCCCCGCTGGTGGTGGTTGATCACCATGAGTCCCAGGACCGGCTCTCACCGGAGTTTTCGGACGTGCGCCGCGATATCGGGGCCGCCGCCACTATCTATACCCAGTATCTGCAGAATGGCATCATCGAGCTTGATAAAACCAATAAAATCCACACCATGATGGCTACCGCCTTAACCCACGGTATCATGACCGACACCCGGGGCTTTATTAAGGCACGGCCGGAGGATTTTGAGGCAGCGGCATTTCTTTCCGGCTACCGGGATTCGGAACTGCTGGATCAGATCATGAATCAGGACCGCTCCAAACAGTCCATGAAGGTGATTCATAGGGCCCTGGGCTCCCGGGAGACGGTGGAGAGCTTCTCCATTGCCGGCATCGGCTATCTGCGGGCCGAAGATCGGGACGCCATCCCCCAGGCCGCGGATTTTCTGATCACCGAGGAAAATGTGCACACCGCCATTGTTTATGGGATTGTGACCGGGGAGGACTGGGCGGAAGCCTTGATCGGCTCACTTCGGACCAACCGGATCACCCTGGACCCGGATCAGTTTATCAAGGAAGTTTTCGGCAAGGATGCCAAGGGCCAGTATTTTGGCGGCGGCAAGGTTTCGGCCGGCGGGTTTCATATCCCCATCGGCTTTCTCTCCGGCGGGGGTGACGAGGAATTTCGGGAGCAGAAATGGGAGGTTTTTGATGAGCAGATCAAAAAGAAGATTTTCGCCAAAATCGGTGCCAAGCCCGATAAAGCCAAGGAGGAGAACAAACAGTGACAGCGGGCTACTGAAAATAGGCCTGCATCACATACTGGGAAACCATCCGGTGAGTGTTGAAGAACGAGCCGTTTAACGCAATGTTGTAGGCCATCATATCCAGCCAGTGTTCGCGGTTTTTATAGAAATACGGGAGCACCTTGTTCTCGAGTTTGGCGTAAAGGTCGGCGGCATCCTTTTTCCGGGAATTTTCCGGTTCCGCCTCTGCATCCCGCTCCCGCTCCCGCTGCCCGATTTGCCAGCCCGTGAAGTCCTCGATATGGCCCTCCAGCCACCAGCCGTCTAAAACAGACAGATTGATCACGCCGTTAAGCGCAGCCTTCATGCCCGAGGTCCCTGATGCCTCCATGGGCCGAAGGGGCGTATTAAGCCAGACATCCACACCGCCAACCAGGAGTTTGGCCCGGTACATGTCATAGTTTTCAAGGTAGCAGATTTCGACTTTTCCCTTGAGTTCACGGATCTTTTCATGAATGGATTTGATAAGGGCCTTGCCCTTTTCATCCCGGGGATGGGCTTTCCCGGCATAGAGGATTTGAATCGGCCCATGGGAATCAACGAGACCTGCGAGCCGCTCCGGATCTGAAAGGAGCAGGTCGGCCCGCTTATAAGCGGCGGCCCGGCGGGCGAACCCGATGGTCAGGATATCCGGTTTCATATTGCCCCCGCATCGGTCATTGACAAAATCGAGGAGCTCCTGCTTGGCATTCAGGTGCGCTTCCCGGATTTGATCCCGGGGGATGTTCAAGGCGTTTCGAAGTGAGGACGGATCATTGGGCCAGCTCGGTATGTACCGGTCAAAAAGCCTGGCCATGGACTCCGCCACCCAGGTCCGGGCATGGATGCCGTTGGTGATGGCATCGATCCGGTATTCGGGAAACATCTTCTGGGCCGTCTCCCCGTGCTTTTTCGCCACCCCGTTGATGTATTCCGCATGATACAGGGCCAGGTAGGTCATGTTCAGATGGCCCGCTTCGTCTATGATGTTGTCATGGTCCAGGCTGTCAACATCAAAGGATTCACCAAACAAATCCCGAACCATATCCATATGAAACCGGTCATGGCCGGCCGGCACCGGCGTGTGGGTGGTAAATACGCACATTTCGCGGACGGTTTCGATATCCTGCAATCTGTCCATCAGCTCCAGGGTGAGGAGCGCGGAATGCCCCTCATTCATGTGATACGCCTCAAGGTTGTCATGGCCCAGGAGCTGGAGGATCCGAACCCCGCCGAAACCTAAAACCATTTCCTGTTTCAGGCGGTAGCGTTCTTCGCCCCCATAGAGGTAGGCCGTAATTTCGCGGTCTTCCGAAGCGTTTATCTCAATATCCGTATCCAGAAAAAGAATCGGCACGCTGTCGCCCTTGATGCCTTTGACTTTATAGACCCATGCCTGAATAATCACGGTCCGGTCCTCAATGGTGATGGTGATTTTTTCCGGAAGCAGGGTCATATATTCCGAAGGGTCCCATTCTACGGGGATTTCGATCTGATTGCCCGATGTATCGATTTCCTGGTGGAAATAGCCTTTTTTGTATAAAAGCGAGACCCCGACCGCCGGAATACCCAGATCGGCAAAGGATTTTATGGTGTCTCCGGCCAACACGCCCAGTCCGCCTGAATAGATGGGCAGTTCAGCGGCCAGGCCGATTTCCATAGAAAAATAAGCGACTTTTCGTTCCTGGGGATTATATTGGGCGTATGGATTCATGTGGTTTTCCTTATTAGCAGTATAAAAAAGGTTGAAGGATCAGAAACTTATCAAACACCTTTTATCTTAATCATGATCACAATGATGGCAAGGATTTATTGCCCTGGCAGGGCATTCCCCGGCGGGAGGCCTGGTTTTTTTGCCGGGTATCAACCATTGCTTGTTTTTTGATTTAAGGGAATGATATTTTATAAAATTCATTATCAAATGATTTAAACGCTCAATTCAGGATGAATTATGGATGCCGCCGTTTTTAACAGCCCCGCATTAACCGTTGCCCTGGCCCTGGTCGTGGGTATCGGGATGCAGGCGATCGCCCATCATATCCGGGTGCCGGGAATTGTGCTGCTGCTGGCCGCGGGTGTCATCTGCGGCCCGGACGGCCTGGGGATAATCCGCCCGGAGACCCTTGGGCCGGCTCTCAATGTAATCATCGGATTTGCCGTGGCCGTGATTCTGTTTGAAGGCGGCTTAAGCCTCAGGTTCAGCCGTTTAAAGCAGGAGCGCCGCTCCATCCGGTATTTGATTCTGATCGGCGGCGCCATTACGGTGGCCGGCGGTGCGGTTTCCGCAAGGTTTATACTTGGCTGGCCCTGGCAGACCGCGGCGCTTTTCGGCACCCTGGTGATGGTGACCGGGCCGACGGTGATCAATCCGTTGTTAAAGCGGCTGAAAGTCAAGCGGTCTGTAGCCACCGTCCTGGAAGCTGAAGGCGTAATGATTGACGCCATCGGGGCGGTGGTTGCGATTGTGGCTTTGGAGGCGGCGCTAAGCCCCGCGCACAGCAGCCCGGCCATATGGCTTTGGCATGTGATCTCCCGGCTTGGCTTCGGCATGATCTGCGGGGCGGTTATCGGTATGGTGCTGGTCGGGGCTTTCCGCGTGCGCCGGCTCATTCCGGAGGGCACGGAAAAGGTGTTTACCTTGTGCACGGTTTGGGGCTCTATCAGGCTTCCAATGCCATTCTGCCGGAGAGCGGCATTGCGGCGGTTACCATGGCTGGCGTCATG
This sequence comes from Desulfobacterales bacterium, assembly GCA_046543065.1. Lineage (GTDB taxonomy): Bacteria > Desulfobacterota > Desulfobacteria > Desulfobacterales > Desulfosalsimonadaceae > M55B175. The sequence goes on from JBKHAE010000032.1 coordinate 25,464, forward strand.
GTGGGTAATTTCGGAACTCATTTTTTGGAGGATCTCTCAGAATTTAAGGAAGAGCTGACAGTCATGCTGATCGGCATGCTGTTTGTACTTTTGGCCGCAGATGTTCGGATGGAGCAGGTGCAGGCGCTGGGCTGGCCCGGGGTGGCCACTGTTTTAACCCTTATGCTGGTTGTCCGGCCGGTGGCGGTGTTTGCCGGCACCCAGCTCTCTGAACTCCATTGGCGCGAGAAAGTCTTTATTGCCTGGATCGGCCCGCGCGGGATAGTGGCGGCGGCGGTGGCCTCGCTTTTTGCCGCCGGGCTAATTGAACGGGGTCTGCCGGGCGGATATGAACTGCGGGCGCTTGTATTTCTGGTCATTGCGGCCACAGTGCTGTCCGCCGGGCTGACCGGCGGCATTGTGGCCTCCATTTTGGGCGTGCGCCGGCCCAGTAATTTCGGGTGGGTGATCATGGGCGCCAATGAACTCGGCCGGGCGGTGGCAAAGCTCCTTAAGGAATCCGGCCAGGAGGTGCTCTCTATTGACGCCAACACCCAGCACTGCCGGGCCGCAGAGGCGGACTGCACCCGGGTGATATACGGCAACGCCCTGCAGGCCCGTTATCTGGCCCGTGCGGAGATTGATACGCGAAAAGGAGCGATTGCGATGACCCCTAACGAGGAGGTGAACTATCTGTTTCTTCAGCGGGTAAAAGCGGAAATCAAGGAGATCTATCTTTACTCCGCGCTTCAGGCGGGCAGCAACTCGCTCACCGAGGAGATGATCAGCCGCTATAGCGCGGAAGTGGTGTTTGGGGTGCCGGTGGACGTGGATCTGTGGACGCACCGGTTTCAGCAGCGGCAGGTGCTCCTTCAAAAGTGGGCGTATGCCGGCGGTTCCGCAGAAGAGTTCAATGTGATCGAATATTCCCCCAAATCCTTTATCCTCGCCGGAGTGTTCCGCGGCGGCGCCTTGTGGCCGGTTGGCAACCGGCTGAAGCTCAAAAAAGGGGATGAAGCGTATTTTTTTGTTTATAAGCCGGAAGCGGAAGCGGTGGATGAATATTTGTCAGGCGGCGGCTGGAAGCCGCTGGAGCGGCAGACCGAAGAGTACTTCTCAACCTCTATTTGCGAACTTGTGGAAAACCGTTAATTCACATCATCATCATCGGATCCACATCAATGGCCATGCGGGCATCCTTATCATTTAAGGCGACGCCGTTTTCAAAGATCAGGGAGCGGATGAATTCGTGCAGCGGTTTTGTGTAGGCGGATTTTAAAAGGATCTGCCAGCGGTAGCGGTTGGCGATGCGCGAGAGCGGCGCTTCAATGGGGCCGAACACCTGGATCGTATTCTGAAAAACGGGCGCGGACTGCTTAAGCTTTCGGCACTTTTCACCTATGGCGGCCGCGTGTGTTTTTGTTTTTTCAAAATCCCGGCCGGAGATTTTAAGCTGGATCATCCGGGCATAGGGCGGGTAATTGAAGGTTTTTCGGAACTTGATCTCTTCCTTGTAAAAGCCCATGAAATCCTGGTGCCGGGCCGCGGTAATGCTGAAATGCTCCGGATTATAGGTTTGGAGCAGCACTGTTCCGGGTTGTGTCCCGCGGCCGGCCCGGCCCGCCACCTGCGCAAGGATTTGGAAAGTGGTCTCCCCGGCCCGGAAATCCGGAAAATTAAGGGACAGATCCGCACAGATAATCCCCACAAGGGTGATGTTCGGGAAATCATGGCCCTTGGCCACCATCTGAGTGCCCACCAGGATGTCAATGTTTTGCTCCCGCAGATCCTTTAAAATTTTGACCAGGGCGCCCTTGCGCTTTGTGGTATCCCGATCCATTCTGCCCACCCGCGCCTCGGGGAAGAGATTGGTGACCATTTCCTCGATTTTTTCCGTGCCCAGGCCCAGCTGCTTGATGCTTGGCGCCCCGCAAATTTCGCATTTGGCCGCAGACGGGCGGGTATAGCCGCAAAGATGGCATTTGTAGGCATTGATGCCTTTGTGGAGGGTAAGCGTGATGTCGCAGTTTTTGCATTTAACCGCCTCCCCGCAGACGGCGCATACCGGAAAGCTGGCAAACCCCCGGCGGTTTAAGAACAGCAGCACCTGCTCGCCGCGGGCCAGGGTTTCTCTGACGGCTGAAATCATCTGTGTGGTGATGATGCGCCGGATGCCCCGCATCCCCTGCTGCTGCCGCAGATCAATGAGCTGAATATCCGGGGGCGGCTGCCGGTAGATCCGGTGCTTGAGGTTCACCTCCCGGAACTTGCGGGCGGCCACATTATAGATCGATTGGATGGACGGGGTGGCCGATCCCAGCAGAACCACCGCGTCAGCCTGCTTGGCCCGGACCACCGCCAGGTCCCGGGCATTGTAGCGGCACCGGGATTCCTGCTTGTATGAGGCGTCGTGCTCCTCGTCCACGATAATCAGTCCCAGGTCGGAAAACGGGGCAAATATGGCGGATCGGGCGCCGATGGCAATGGGGCTTTCTTTGTTTACGATCCGCATCCACTGGTCATAGCGCTCGCCCGCGGAAAGCCCGGAGTGGAGCACCGCAACGCATTCCCCGAACCGGGCCCGGAAACGGCGCTCAATTTCCGAGATCAAGGCGATCTCCGGCACCAGGATGAGGACGCTGAAGCCTAAGTTTAAGGCATTGGCTGCGGCCTGCATGTAAACCTCGGTCTTGCCGCTCCCTGTCACCCCGGCCAGCAGGAAGGCGGAAAATCCCTTGCCGATTTCCCGGGAAACCTCCGAGAGCACGTGCTGCTGATCCAGGGTAAGGGCCGGCGGGGTGTCCGGCGTGACCGTTTCGCCGAACGGGTCCCGGTAAACGGCTTTTTCAAAAATTTGAACAAACCCCTTTTCCTGAAGGGCTTTTAAATGCCGGCCCGCGTTGGGGGCTTTCTGGCTGAGCGACTGCGTGGAAATCTCGCCTGCGGATTGAATCGTTTCAAGGATCTCTCTTTTGGCCACGGATAGCGCCGTCGTATCCGGCATATTCGGGCTGGGCGCGACATGGCGTTCGGTTTTCGGCCGGGTGCGGCCGCCCCGGATTTCGCGGCGGCGTTCTATCCAGCCGTATTTTTCCAGTCGGTGGATGGCGGCCTGGGAAATATTTAAGCCCAGGCATTTTTCGATTTCTTTTATCCGAAGGGATTGATTGCCGATGGCGTTTAAGATTTCGCGGTCGGTATCGGCTGTTGAGTTATCCGCGGCCGCCTTTTGGCCGGCTTCCGTGCGGGTGAGCGTCAGGTACTCCCCGAGGTTGATCCCGCCGGGCAGGGCTTCTGAGATCACCTCGCCGATGGGATGCACATAATAATCGGCAATCCATTGAAAAAACGGGAGCATCTCCGCCGGAAACAAGGGCGTGGCATCCAGGACGTCTTCAATCGGCTTGATGCCGTCAACCTCCGGGGGCTCGGCCGGGCCGACCACATAACCGCTCACTTTCCGGCTGCCGAAGGGCACGAGCACGCGTTTGCCCTTATCAATCAAAGGCTGCATGGGTTCGGGGACCGCATAGGTATAAGTGCCAAAAACCGGCAGCGGGACGGCGACTGTGATGTATGAATAATCCTTGGGCATATGGCGAATCTGATAACTTGCGAGATTAAAATTTGTTTCTTAAAGTTCAGAGGTAATTGATGCGCTCGAATTTTTCAACATTGATTCCTTTATCGAAAAAAAGAAGCCGGTTGAAAAAAAAGCGGATTCGGCGTATTTAATTTTTTTATCATTTATTCTAAAATTCAAAAGGAGCGCCAGCCCATGGCAGAAGAAATATTTCCCAATCTCTTCCGGATTCAGGTCCCGCTGCCCGATACCCCGCTCAAATATTTAAACTCATATGTGATAAAGGCAGAGCCGCGCAGCCTGATCATTGATACCGGCCTAAACCATGAAACCTGTTTGACCGCCATGCACGAGGGCCTGACCGAAATCGGCCTCGATCCCGATCAGGCGGATATTTTTATCACCCACCTGCACGCGGATCATTTCGGCCTGGTCGCTAAACTGGCCAATGAGAATACCCGCGTGTTTTTCAACCGTCCGGATGCGGAGGTCATCGAAAACTGGCAGGGGTTTGAGCCGATGATTCGGTATGCCGTAAAAAACGGCCTGTCCGAGGAGACCCTGCGGCAATCGCTCAACAAACACCCGGGCCGCAAATTCGGGACGGACTGGCGGCCCCCGCTTAGCATCCTGACCGACGGCCAGCAGATGCAGGTGGGCGGTTATCAATTCACCTGCCTGCACACGCCGGGCCACACCCGGGGCCATATGTGCCTGTATGAACCGGAGAAAAAGATTTTAATCGCCGGCGATCATATTTTAATCGATATCACGCCCAATATTCAGTGCTGGACCGAGGATGACGACCCCCTGAAAAACTACCTGGAAAGCCTGGACAAGACCCGCGCTCTGGACGTTGAAAGGGTGCTGCCCGGCCATCGCCGGCTGTTTGAAAACTGCCGGGCGCGCATTGATGAGTTAAAAGCCCATCATTTCCGTCGCCTGGAAGAGGTGATAGAGATCCTGGCGGAAAAATCCCCGCTGAACGCCTTTGAAACCGCCTCCTATATGAGATGGGATATCGAAGCCGAAAACTGGGAGGCCTTTCCCCCGGCCCAGAAATGGTTCGCCACAGGCGAGGCGATTTCCCATCTGCGCTATCTGGAAAACGCCGGCCGCATCCGCCGGGTGAGCGATGATCCGGTGATTACCTATGCCCTGCCGGACAGTCATTGGGAATGACTCGTTGATTTTATGACCCGGAGATCACTGGCAGCAGGAGGCTATGTCAAAAAAAGCGCGGCCTTTCAATTGATTGTATTGAAACGCCGCGCTCATATGTTGCTGACAGCTTCTGTGAACGTTTCTGCCTGCGATCAGGCAAGGTCGAATCGGTCAAGGTTCATTACCTTGTTCCACGCCGCTACAAAGTCGTGCACGAGCTTCTCCTGGGCGTCCTCACATGCGTAGACTTCCGCTATGGCACGGAGCTGGGAGTTCGAACCGAAGATCAGGTCAACGCGGGTGCCGGTCCACTTGAGTTCGCCACTTTCAGTATCACGCCCCTCGAATGTGTCTCTGTCTTCGCCGGTTGGCTGCCACTCCGTTCGCATATCGAGCAGATTTACGAAGAAGTCATTGGTGAGCGACTCCGGCTGCTTGGTGAAGACGCCGTGCGGGGACTGCCCGAAGTTGGCATTCAAGGCGCGCATACCGCCAACCAGAACCGTCATCTCAGGAGCTGTCAGCGTCAGCAGCTGCGCCCGATCAATCAGCAGCTCCTCGGCCGATACGGCAAACTTGGCTCTCTGGTAATTACGGAATCCGTCAGCAGCAGGCTCGAGCACCGCAAATGATGCCGCGTCCGTTTGCTCCTGGGAGGCATCCGTACGTCCCGGGGTGAATGGAACGGTCACATCGTGACCGGCATTCTTCGCCGCCTGCTCGACACCGGCACAGCCGCCCAGAACAATCAAGTCAGCGAGCGACACCTTCTTTCCGCCGGACTGAGCGCTGTTGAACGCCTGTTGGATGCCCTCAAGGGTTTCCAGCACCGAGGCAAGTTGTTCGGGCTGGTTGGCTGCCCAATCCTTCTGCGGCGCCAGACGAATACGCGCCCCGTTTGCGCCGCCGCGCATGTCGGAGCCGCGGAATGTTGACGCCGATGCCCAGGCGGTATAGACCAGCTGGGAGATCGACAGGCCCGCGCCAAGGAGTTTGCCCTTGAGGTCTGCGATGTCCCGGGCGTCGATCAATTCATGATCGACCGCAGGTACCGGATCCTGCCAGATCAGTTCCTCCGCCGGGACCTCCGGGCCGAGATAGCGCGAACGGGGGCCCATGTCGCGGTGGGTCAGCTTGAACCATGCGCGGGCGAATGCATCCGCGAATTCCTCAGGGTTCTCCAGGTAGCGCCGGGCGATCGGCTCGTAGATCGGGTCGAACTTCAGCGAGAGGTCCGCGGTGGTCATCATCGGCCGATGTTTCTTCGACGGATCGTGCGCATCAACCACCATGTCTTCATCCTCCACGTTCTTGGCAAGCCACTGATTCGCCCCGGCCGGGCTCTTGGTCAGCTCCCACTCATATTTGAACAGCACTTTCAGATAGCCCATATCCCACTGTGTGGGGTTTGGTTTCCATGCGCCCTCGATGCCGCTGCCGATGGTATCGCCGCCCTTGCCGCTGCCAAAGCTGCTCTTCCAGCCGAGATTTTGTTCCTCGATGGGCGCGGCTTCAGGCTCAGGCCCCACGTGGGCGGGGTCTCCCGCGCCATGGCACTTGCCGAAGGTGTGTCCCCCGGCGACAAGCGCGACGGTTTCTTCATCGTTCATGGCCATTCGGGCGAAGGTCTCCCGGACGTCATGGCCGGAGGCGACCGGATCCGGGTTTCCGTCCGGGCCTTCGGGGTTCACGTAAATCAGGCCCATCTGCACGGCCGCCAGGGGGTTCTCCAGATCCCGATCGCCGCCGTAACGGCTCTTGGGCTTGTCGCTCGTAGCCAGCCATTCTTCTTCGGCACCCCAGTAAACGTCTTCTTCCGGCTCCCAGATATCCTCACGCCCGCCGGCAAAACCAAAGGTCTTAAATCCCATCGACTCGAGTGCGCAGTTGCCGGCCAGCATCATGAGATCGCCCCAGGAGATTTTTCTGCCGTATTTCTGCTTGATGGGCCAGAGCAGTCGGCGCGCCTTGTCGAGGTTTACGTTGTCGGGCCAGCTGTTTAAGGGCGCAAAGCGCTGGTTTCCGGTACCTCCGCCGCCGCGGCCGTCGCCCATTCGGTAGGTGCCTGCGCTGTGCCATGCCATACGGATGAAGAGCCCCCCGTAGTGACCGTAATCGGCCGGCCACCAGTTCTGCGAGTTGGTCATCAGCGCATAGAGGTCCTTCTTTAAGGCCGCCAGATCAAGTTTTTTGAATTCTTCAGCGTAGTTAAATGCCTCGCCCATGGGGGTGCTCTTGGCGGAATGCTGGTGAAGAATCCTTAAGTTCAACTGGTTCGGCCACCAGTCTTGGTTCGACATGCCGCCCTTGACAGTGGATCCCATGACCGGTTGTTTGTTATCTTCATTCATAAATTTTTCTCCTTTTCTTGTGCGAAATTATGGTCCGTCATCCTATGAATATAGTTCTTCTGAGTCCGTCTATCCAATAAATTTAGGTTCACCAAAAGCATTTGTGGAAAAAAATATTAATCAGTAAGAATGATGGACTCATAAAAAGCCGTCAAGAATGGGGAAGCACAAGACACGGCTAATTTGTTCTGTATCCAAATCGAAATCGCTATCGGGATCGGGATCGAAAAAAAT
>JBKHAE010000144.1:0-7257 GCA_046543065.1 Desulfobacterales bacterium
TTAGCGTTAACTGACCGGGGGTATGGATTTTGCGGTTAGAACAAATTAGCCGTGACTTTTTATCTTACCTGATTTTTTGGCCCGAAACTTCTTCACCCGCTCACAAAAACGCTTTTCCGTCTCCGGATCATGGCTTTGCCGGTAGCGCAGCCAGATATAGAGGCGGATTATTTCATCCACCTGCGCCTTTAAATCCGGCCGCTCCCGGGCGATCTGCCCGGCGAAATCCACCGGCCCCTGATCCGGCGGCTTAGGTAGCCCCGCGTTTTCCAGCTTCCGGCAGAACTTTTCATAACAGCGCCGAACCCGGTCTTTTTCCATGGCCGCGGGCCGTGCCTGCAAAAGCACGTAACCCCCCACAATCAGAAAAACCGATCCGCAAACCACCAGAAAGACCATGAGCGGGCCCTTCCATGAGCCCATCCGGAACCCCAGCCGCTCGAGCAGTGCCTTTTGTTCAAGATGGGAGTATTGGTGAAACCAGGCCTCCCAGTTCGAACCAAGGGCATCCCACCTGAGACTAAGCTGCTTCAGCCATCCGAAACCGCCGCCCCCGGCGGATCCCCCGCCCGACAGCGCACCGGCCGCCCCTTCCGAGATCCGGCCCGGGGCCACCGCTGCCGTGGGATCCACCCGCATCCAACCCTCACCTTCACTCCACACCTCCACCCATACATGGGCATCCGACTGCCGGATGATCATGTAGTCCCCGAAGGGATTGACTTCCCCGCCCAGATATCCGCCCACAATCCGGGCGGGCACACCGGCGGCGCGCATGAGAAAGGCGAATGTGGACGCATAGTGTTCGCAATAGCCTTTTTTGGACTGAAACAAAAAATCATCCACCGGATTTCGGCCCAAACCCGGCGGCTCCAGGGTATAGACAAACCCGTTATCCGTTAAATACTTAAGGCCCTGATTGACGATGCCGTTGACGGAATCCGCGGCTTGCAAAAACTCGGCCGCCAGCTCCCGCGCCCTTGAGTTGCCCTCAGCCGGAAGCTGTTTGGCTGCCTCAACCCCCCATGCGGTCCTCTTCTGCGGCGCTAAGAAACTGGTCATATCATAGTATTTCTTCCGGTTTACCGGCCGCATGTTCCGGATCACGTAATCCGCATGCATCCGGCTCCACTTTGGCTTTTTCCCCGGCCGGTCCAGGGCAAACAGCCACCGCTGGCCGTGGGGTTCCAGTGAGATCGTATAATCGACAGACTGTTGTCCCTGCGGCGGCTCATCTGCCGCAGGCACCCGATCCGCCCGGTGCCAGCTTCTGCCGTCGAACTCATGGAACACCATCCCCCGCCAGTAAAGCGCCTCTGCCGAAGGCCGGTCCCCCTCAAACTCGACCCGAAACGCGATGTCATTATTTTCAACCAATCGCGCAATGTTGCCCGGGCTCAGGCGGTCCGAAAATCCGGTTCTCCCGGCAGGGGCCTGGGACAGGCCGAACATGCTGCCCTGAATCCGGGGAAACAGGAAAAACAGAATCAGCATCAAGGGCACCGCCTGGGCCATGATCATAGTGGAGAGCCTTACATCGCTTTTAAAATGACCCGCGGGATCGTTAATACGGACCAGGGCGCTGGTGGTGACAAAAACGGATACGAACATGTAAAGGGTGATGGCCAGGGTTTCGGACTGAAACAGACTTGTGATAACGATAAAATACGCCAGAAAAAGGGTGATCATCCGGTCCCGGTGGGTGTTGATCTCAAAAGGCTTAAGAGCGGCCATAATGGAGAGAAGGCCCAGATAGGCGTTGGGCCCGATCCGGGTACTGTATGTGGCGAGCAGGCCTAAAAGGCCGACGACGGACAGAAGGGTTCGCACCCCGCGGGTCGGCCGGGGCCACTGAAACCGCAGGGAGATCAGGATATAGCCCCACATCCCCGCGCACCAGATAATAATCCAGGCCGGAAGACGCGTCAAATGCGGCAGAATGGCAACCACCAGCGCCAAAATAATATGGGGCAGATATTTATCCGTATCGTTCATGGGTTTTCAAAATGTGATTCATTCATTCGGCTCAAACAAGGCAAGCCTTTTCAGGCATTCGTGCTTATGCCGCTCCCCTTTATCCGGCGGCAGATAGTCACCGGGCAGCTTCAAACCGTAAAACAGATTCTGCCGGCTGGCCTGGCGTACCATATCCGTGAGGCGCGACAGCCTGTACTCTGTATCCGCCGATGGAATCTCCGCATAATCGAGCATCACTGATTGCCTTTCTTCACTGCCAAACGCCTTGGTAAACACGCCCTGCCCCCGGGACAGCGTCTTCCAGGCGATATGCTGGATGGCATCCCCGGGCTGATAGGGCTTTAAGCCTTTGAAATCATCAGCCCCGCTGATCTGCCTGGCCTTGTTGTCATCGCCGGCAGCCGTATCCTCAATCAGATCAAGAGCGCCGGCAATCGGCCGGGGGTAAACAACCACTTTCGCGCCGGTATTCAGATTGGCCCAGGCCCGGAATAGCCCCAACGGAAAACGGGTGGCGATGATCAGGCGTCCCGGGGCATACCAGCCGCGATGCCCGGTTTCCGCGTCTACTGAAATAACATTCTCCGCCCCCGGGGAAATGTTTGCAATGGCCCGGGCCGCATTTTTAAAGCCAAAGGTCACGGCCTTGCGAAGCAGCGAGTCCGAGCGGGCAAGCACCTGAAACACCGCGGTTTCGCCGGCAAATACCGGATCGGCGGAGACGGATAAAATTTTTAACCCCAGCAGATTTCGCCAGGTATGGATGATGGAGACCAGGAGCATGCCGCCCAGGAGAAACACCAGGAGAAAGCCCAGGTTATTGTTGTAATTGATGGAGCCAAGCAGCATGCCGAACAAAACCAAAAGAAACAGCACGCCGTGGCGGGTGGGCAGGATATATATCCGGCGCCGGTTGAGCCGAATCGGCAGGGAGGTATCTGACTGCGTGGGTGGGAAACGCTTTTTCAAACCGGGACCGGGACTTCCTTTAACAGATCGATCAATTTGTTGCGGGGGATTTCCATCCGGTCCGCCCGGGTACGCAGCCGGTGACCGACCACCCATAAGAGGACCTTCTGGAGGTCTTCCGGGATGGTGTAATCCCGGCCGTGCAGATAGGCCCAGGACCGGGCCGCCCGGGAAAGCGAAAGCCCCGCCCGCGGAGAGAGCCCCACCTGGAAATGCGGCGAGGTGCGGGTAAAATGCAGGATATCCTGCAGGTAATCCAGAAACGCATCCGAGGTGTGCACCCGGGTGATCTCTTCCTGAATCCGGATCACGTCCGTTTTGTCCATGCAGTGGGCCATTTTCTCCAAGACCGCCTGCGCGCCCTCGCCCTGCAAGATCTTTTTTTCCGCCTGGCGGTCCGGATATCCCAGTTCAATCCGCATCAGAAAACGGTCCATCTGGGATTCGGGCAGCGGAAACGTGCCCGCATGCTCCAGCGGATTCTGGGTGGCGATCACAAAAAAGGGCTGGCCCAGATGCCGGGTTTCGCCCTCAATGGTGACCTGCTCCTCTTCCATGGCCTCCAGCAGGGCGCTCTGGGTCTTTGGCGTGGCGCGGTTGATTTCATCCGCCAAAAGCACCTGGGAAAATATCGGCCCGGGATGAAAATGAAAGGTGCCCGCATTTTGATCAAAAATCGATACCCCCAGGATATCGCCGGGCAGCATGTCGCTGGTAAACTGCATACGCTGGAAATCAAGGCCCAGGCATTTGGCCAGCACCTTGGCCAGCGTGGTTTTGCCGATCCCCGGCAGATCCTCGATTAAAAGATGGCCTCTTGCAAACAAACAAGTCAGGGCCAGGCGCACATGCGCCTCTTTGCCAAGCACCACCCGGCTGATCTGCCGGACAATGTTTTCAAACTCCTCGTTCATGGCCGGATTCACGGCCGGTTTTGCCTTTGCGATAGGTCTCTCCTCACCCCTCAACACTCTGCATGTGCACTCATGAGCTTGTTTTAAACGGCTAACAAATCACCGGCTCTCAGGAGACGAATTTAAATTTCGACTTCGGCGATGCTAAAAATAACCCTTGTGACTGAAAATTAATATAATGGTTCTTTGCCAAAAGTCCAAATTTCAATGCCACTTAAACACCCGAAGCCCCAGTGAAAAGAAAAAAATGCCGATGGCAAGCAAGAGCACGGACGGCCCGGCGGTTTCGGTAAATCCCGCGCCCTCGATAAAAACACTCCGGATACCGTCTGCCAGAAGTGTCAGCGGCAGCTTTTCAATCACCGGCAGGCTCCAGTCCGGAAAATTGTGGTAGGAGAAAAAAATGCCCGAGAGCACGGACATGGGCAGCACCACCGCATTGATCAGCCCGTTTCCGATTTCCGTATTCGCGGTATGCGATGAGGTCAGTATGGCAATGCCGCCAAAAGCGATATTGCCGGCCATAAAAATCACCAAAAGGGCGGCCAGGCTTCCCTGAATGGCGATATCAAAGACAATCCATGCGAACAGAAAAAGGAGTCCCGCTTCAATAACATTCATGGCAATCCGGACCACCATCAGGGCCAGCAGGAAATGAGATTTCCGCATGGGAGTCGCCACCATGCGGCGCAGCATTTTCTTGGACCGCTTCTCGATCATCCCATAGCTGATGCCCCACATGCAGGACATCATAATACCCATGGAAATCAGGCCGGGAATCAAAAAATCGATATATCGGGATCCCTGGACTGTCAAAGGTTCGACATTTTTACTGAGCCCGGCATCCCCCGGCGCCTCCCCGGAGAGCACTTTGGAGAGCTTGAGATAGGTAATCTGGGCCTCCGGGTTGGCGGGATCAAAATGATACCTGATATTCCGATTTTCTTCGGTCACAATCAGACTGATACGGCCGCGCTTGATCAGCTTCAGGGCCTTTGGCCAGGTGGTTTTTATCAATACAAACCGGGTGGTGCCCAAATGCTCGTCCGACAGGGTCAGCTGATACCGCGCATCCGTCCCGTTCTCAGAAGATATGCGGCTGGCACGGGTTTCAAGAAAGGATGCCAGCTGACCGGATTTTACATGCGCATCCCCCGGCTCAGCCTTGTCTATGACCGCGACCTGGCGATCAACCTCTGTCTGCTGGGTAAATGCCAGGCCCAGGCCCAAAGAGATAAGGATCGGAAAGATAATTCCCCAAAAAAACACGGCCGGCTGCCGGCTTACCTCTTTGGCATGGGCCGCCACCAAATGCGCCATCTGTATGGGCGCAAACCATCTATTCATTGAGCTGCCTGCCTGTCATTGACGTAAACAGATCATCCAGGGTTTTGTGCCGGCATTCCGGATTTTTCAGGTCTGCCGCCTCCGCGTCCGGATCTGCTTCCAGCAAGGATTTCAGGGTCCCCTCTTTTAGAACCTTCCCCTGATCCATAATCAGGATGTAGTCGCAGAGCTGCTCCGCCTCCTCCATATAGTGGGTGGTTAAAATGAGGGAAGTATGGGTGCGTTCTTTAAGATCCAGAAGAATCGACCATATCTCGCGCCGGGCATTGGGGTCAAGGCCCGTGGTGGGCTCATCCAGAAGCAGGATCTGCGGTTTGTTTATCAGGGAAAGACCCAGCGCCAGCCGCTGGCGCTGGCCGCCGGATAGGTTTACGGTATAGGCGTTTCGCTTTTCAGTAAGCGAGATAAGCTCCAATATTTCGTCCACCCGCGACTTGTGCAGATTATAAAAGCTTGCAAAAAGCCGCAGGATCTCCCGAACCGTTAATTTATCGATAAACCGGGTTTCCTGGAGAGAAATCCCGATGGCCTGGTGGAGTTCATCCGCATCCGACTGCCAGGTTTTGCCCAGAATACGGATCTCGCCGCAATCCGGCGTCTGGATGCCCTCGATCATCTCCACCAGCGTGGTCTTGCCGGCGCCGTTCGGCCCCAACAGCCCGATGAAGCGGCCCTTTTCAATGCTAAGGGAGACACCCTTTACCGCATGGACGGTTTTAAAGGATTTGTGAACGTTTCTGACTTCGACAACCGGGTTCATAAGAGTAAGAGTAAGAGTAAGATTAAGATTAAGAGTAAGATTAAGACGATGGAGCCCATAGGGACAGACCGGTTTCCTCGTCATAGACCCGGTTGAAAGCCGCACTGTCAAATGCTTCGATAATACACTCGCAGGCAAAAATGATGGTGTCCGGCGCCAGGTGGCCGCCGAAAGCGCGGCCCTCCCCATCCGCCAGGGTGATGTGGGCATGTACCATGGGGGCGCCGTCTTTCAGGGAGATGTTGCCGGAGAGTTTTAAAATCTCCATGGCCTGATCCAGGGTATGGAACTGATACGCCCATTTCTTCTGGTCATAATAGCCGATACATGCCTTTTGGACCGCACCGATGGCCTCCGCCCGGCCGGATTGGATATTTTGGTCTCTGCAAATTTTTGTCAATTCTTCCAGCAGATCCCCGCCGTGCGGAAGTCTTCCCATATAAACCGATTTTTGTGAAACATTTTTCATGTCTGCCATAATAAACTCCTTGTATCATAATTTAAACTGGCGCTACACATTGCCCCGGCTTTGACCGTACACCAGTGCACTGGCAATCATATGGGCCGTGCGCAGCGGCTCCGGCATATTGCCGTTAATCGCGAACCGAGTCATCACATCCGCTGCCTGCTCATAGGAGAGGCCCACCCGCTGGATAAATACGGGGCCGAGCGCCTCCATCTCCCCGAGCCGCTCGATCACCGCCCACTTGGCCCTTCCGCGATCAATATGGGAGGCGAGCGCATCCTGGATACTTATCAAATCCGGCTTTCTGCGGGCCACCACCAGAACGGGAAGCCCCAGTCGGCGGTTGAGATCAAACACATCCACTACATTGAATCCTCCAAAGGCTATCCCCTGAAGTATAATCAGCTGAATGTGTTCCGCAAACCGGGATTCGGCGACTATCTCCGCAAGCCGTGCGGCGGCATCAAAGCCGTCCTTTTGGACTTCGCCGATCAACACGCCGTCAAACCGCAAGCCCGCGTATACCGTGCCCACCAGCTTCACCGGCCCCCTATGGTCCCGGGCAAAGGGGGCATCGTCAAATCCGGCCACATTTGAGAACCGCTTTTCATTTACGCTCATTATAATCGCCCTGCTCCGGCTTCAACAAATAATGCCGTATTTAATAATCATCGCACTGCTTCTCTGAAAAATCAATTGCCGGTTTGCCGGCCCACGGCTAATTTGTTCTAACCGCAAAATCCATACCCCCGGTCAGTTAACGCTAAGGTTGGGATTCGTTTTCCTCGGGATCGAAATCGCTATCGGGATCGAAATCGATGCTG
>JBKHAE010000033.1:0-32580 GCA_046543065.1 Desulfobacterales bacterium
CTGCGGTGTCAATGGAAAGCCGCCCGCTTAACCGAACGATATACTCGCTGCCTTCGTTTTCCTTGATTTCATAATTCCAGGCGCTGGCAGTCTTTGTCATGGATTGCGGCATCAGCTAAGTGTTGTGGTTTTCCAAAAAGCGGTTTATACCGCTGTTGCAGCATTTTTGCATTCAAATTTCGGACAACAATACTATATAAAATTTATTAAATCAAATCGCTTGATCCTGAATTGCACAATTTTCAACTTTGACCATGCGGATTTATAAACACAAACTATACGGGCCGGTAAACGCCTGGGAACTGGGGTGGTCGCCTGTGGGCCGGCCGGTAATGACGGTTCACTTCTATATTGTCGGCCGGGTGATGATTGATACCGGCCTGAGCCATATGAGAAGCGCGGCCTTAAATATTGCACGGCGCTATGGCGTAAAGGCTGTGCTTCTGACCCACTATCACGAAGACCATAGCGGCAATGCGGCAGCCATTAAGGAGCAGTTAAATATTCCGGTTTACGCCCTTCCGCTGACCTGCCGGAAAATGAGAAATCCCAGCCGGATTTTTCCATATCAGCATTTGATGTGGGGGGCCGCTGACCCGTTAAAGCCGGCGCCATTGCCGGCGGCTTACAATGCGAACGGGTTTTCATTTATACCGGTTCATACGCCCGGCCACAGCAAGGATCACACCGTGTTTTTAGAGCCCCGCCAGGGCTGGCTTTTTTCCGGGGATCTGTATTTAAGTGAGCGGATCAAATATTTTCGGGCGGATGAAAATATTGCCGACCAGATCAAATCTCTTCGCAAAGTGCTTGTTTATGATTTTGAGACTTTGTTCTGCGCCCATCGACCGGAAATTGAGGACGGCCGGCAATGTTTGATGCGAAAGCTCGATTACCTGGAGAATTTTTACGGAAGTGTGGCCGAACTGGCGGATCAGGGCATGGATGAAAATCAGATTATGGGGCAGCTTAAGCTAAAAGAGGTCTATTCAATTAAGCTGATGTGCTGGGGCAATGTGAGCATGAAGAATATGGTGCGCTCGGTGATCAAGACCCGGGGCGAGGTGACGGTTTAGATATCCCCTCCACCGCCCGCCTGAACCGCTCCAACTGCTCCCGGTAATGGGAGGTATCCCCCGTGGCCATATCCAACGCCTGTTCTTCAATTTTAACAGCCTTTTCATACCGGCCGTTGATAAAATAGCTCTCCGCCAGGGTGTCCAGAATATGCGGCGCCTTTTCAATACGGGCGGCGCGCCTGGCAAGCTCTAACGATCGCTCCGGCCGGTAAAAAGCCTCTTTTTCAGCCGTGGCATACAGCCATGCCAGGTTGTTTAACGCCCGGACGTTTTCTGGTTCAAGCGTTAGCGCCTGTTCATAGGCCTCGGCAGCGCCCCCTATATTTTCCTCACTGAAATAAAGATCGCCCAGAAACACATGCAACTCAGCGTTTTTCGGCTCCTTCTGGAGCCTCTTTTCAACCAGGGACTTTATAAACCCGGCGTTGATGCGTTCCCCGGCCGCGCCAAAGTTTAACTGAAATCCCATCCACCCCACCAGAAAAAGGGCCAGGATATAAATCAGGATGCTTTTTTTAACCTTTTTATTGTGTTTATTTACCCAGCGCGCATCCGACTGGCACTGCTGCAGGTAATCAATGCGCTCCTTGATGCTGAAATGATGCCAGTTGGGCCGGTCCGGCGGCTGGCCGCTGGCTGCGGCAATTTTTTCAAATGTGGTAATCAGCGGCGCGGCATCTCCCATGATGGTATAGGCGTAAGCATCGGCCTGACGTTCGAAGTTGCGCATAAAGTATCCGAAGATGAAACGGAAATAGACAAGAAAGACCACGATCATCATGATGCTGAAGCTGATCGAGGTAAATGTGGCATAAGCGGCTCCGTTCTGGCCCATGAGTCCATAAACGGCCTCTATGTAGATAATGCCGTAAGTGACAAAATCCAGGGTTGAAAATGCCAGGATCAGGTAGCCGGCAAAAAACATCAGATAGAACAGCAGGTGTTTCTTTTTGATATGCCCGATTTCATGGGCCACCACCGCATCGATTTCATAGGGCTCCAGGTAATTGAGAAGCGCCGGGGTAACCAGGATATAGCGAAACCGCCTGACCAGCCCCATCACCCCGGCGGTGATCATCCGGCCGCCGAAAAGCGGCCAGACCATAATCTCTTTATACGCCATATTGGTTTTTTTACATAAAAGCTCGATGCGAAGCCTTGTGCTTCCGGGCTTTAAGGGCCGACACCCCCAGAACCTCTGGATCAGGGCGGGGCCGATAATGGCAATAATTACAAGAAACCCCAGAAAATAGACGATTTGCCCTTCGGTGGATAAAAGCACTTTTTTGGGCAGTTCAAATGGCAGAATATTGATAATGTCTGCGGTAATGGAGAGGATAAACCAAGGCAGGAGCACCGGCAGAGAAAAGGTGATATTGGAAAGTATATAATCCTTCCGCGCCTCGCCGGTTTTATAAAGCTTGATATGCGTATCATAGGCAAAAGTCCACACCACGCATAAATAGAAAATAAAAAGGCCCAGAAAGCACAGCGCCTCAAGGGTGGGGAAGAACCTGAAAAAGGTGAACTGCCGAAAAAGGACGCCGATATTTAACAGATAGATATCAATGGCATAGATAAAGATCGCCATGATGGCCTGCCGGCTCACGGCGGAGTTGAACTGGTAATCGAGGCTGGCAAAATCGGCCTTGCCGATCCGGTTTGTGATGGAGTTAAAGATCATCCGGGTGCCTGCGGCAAAAACGCCGATCAGGCCGAAAAACATGGCGAGGGAGTAAAAGGGATTGATTTGGGCCTCGGATGCCGGCTGATAGGTGGTGTAGATGAGCAGGGCCACAATGAAGTAGATGAAATTGCCAAACATCAGGATCTATCCGCCTCCGGTTTATAGAACCGGTCTTTTTCGCTGTAGATACAGCCGCAGTATTGCTGCCTGTAAAGCCCCAGTTCATGAGATTTTTCAATGCCCTGCTGCCAGCCTTCACGAAAGTCCATGTAGTAGAAAGAAACGCCGATTCGTTTGCCAACGGATTCCCCGATATCGCGGATCAAGTCATGATTCTGCTGCTTGCTGTACAGAAGGGTGGATGTGAAATAATTAAATTTTCCGCGCTTGGCAATATGGGCGGCCGCCTTAAGCCGCTCGTAGTAGCAGATCCGGCAGCGCTTTGATTCGCGAAAGACCATGTTCCGGATGAACCCTTCAAGGTCATAGCCTTCCTGGTAGATCACGCGCAGGCCGCTATTTTCGGCATACTGGCGAACGGCTTCCTCACGCTTCATGCACTCGGTAAAGGGGTGGATGTTATGCCGGTAAAAAAAGCCCATGACCTCAAAGCCTTTATCCTGCAGCAAATCCACGGGATAGATGGCGCAGGGGCCGCAGCATATGTGAAGCAGAATTTTCATTGGCGGGCTCCGAAAATGGCCGTGCCAATGCGAACCAGGGTAGCCCCTTCGCAGACGGCTGTTTCAAAGTCGCCGGACATGCCCATGGAGAGCTCTTCCATAAAGACATTGGGAATGTTCTCATCGGTGATTTTATTTTTTAACGCAGCAAGCGCTTTAAAGTAGGGCCGCACTTTTTCCGGGGCGTCAAAAAAGGGCGGAATGGTCATCAGGCCTTTTACGGCGATATTTTCCAGGCCGCTGATTTCGCGGACAAGAGGAATTGCTTCCTTTTCGGGGATGCCGGCCTTGGACGCCTCCATGCCCGCATTTACCTGGATAAGTATTTTTTGAACCTTGTCATATTTGGCGGCCTGCTTGCTGATTTCTTTGGCAAGCTTTGCGCTGTCCACGGTGTGGATTAAATCAAACCAGCGCACCGCGTACTTGGCCTTATTAGACTGAAGATGGCCGATAAAATGCCAGGACACATTCAGCTCCGCCAGCTGCTCGATTTTTTCCCCGGCCTCCTGAATATAGTTTTCGCCCAGGATTGAGACGCCTGCCTCAACTGCCGGACGGATTTGCTCTGCCGGCACGGTCTTGCTGACCGCTACCAGTTTAATGGATTCCGGGTCCCGGCCGCATGCGCTGGCAGATTTTCGGATGCGCTGATTAATTTCTTCTAACGCAGTAAACATATAATAAAGGCCCATTCCTTTAAGTCCCCCTTTGAAAAAGGGGGATTTAGGGGGATTTCAAGAGCTAAGGCATTTCTTGCAGCGCAGCCCCGTTTCCCCAGCCCTGCTTTTCCGGATCCGGCACAATCACCCCCTGCCTGATCAAATGCGTCATCACCTCGCACAGGGGAAGCCCCACCACATTGGTGTAGGAGCCGTTTATCCGTTTTATCATAAATGAGGCGAGCCCCTGGATGGCATACCCGCCAGCCTTGTCATAGGGTTCATCTGTTGCAATATACCACTCGATTTCCGCTCGTGTTAACTCTTTAAACGTCACCGCCGTCTCTGATACACTGGCAAAAGCGTGCGCTTTGGCCCGGCAGACAATGGCATAGCCGGTAAACACATAATGGGTCAGGCCGCTCAGCTGCGCCATCATGTCGCGCGCCTCCCCGACCGAGCGCGGTTTTTCAAGGAGCTTTTCATTGGCCCAGACAATGGAGTCTGCGCCGATTACCCAGGAGTCCGGATACATGTCCGCCACATCATTGGCCTTGGCCGCAGCCAGCGTCATGGCATAATCCCTCGGCTGGGTGATCGGAAACTCGGCCTCCTTTACCCGACTCGGATATACCGTGAATTCAAGCCCGGCATTTTCCAGCAGAAACCGCCTTCGAGGGGATTTGGAGGCCAGGATAATCCTCGATTCAATTCTTAATTGCTGCATGGCGATTCATTAACAAAACTTCGACCCTTTGACAAGCTTCATGGAGTCCCCCTCCGTTTGTTTCACCCTTTCTTTAGTTTTCCCCTTCCTTATGTTTCCCCCTTTGAAAAAGGGGGTTAGGGGGATTTTCAGATAAAACTGCCATTCAAATGGCCATTTAAGCCTCACGGCTAATTTGTTCTAACCGCAAAGCCCATAACCACGGTCCTGTTAACGGCCAAATAGTCGGCACGGTGGCCGACTCTACGACGCATGTCGCCGTAGGGCAGGCCACCGTGCCTGCCTAAAAAAAGACAGAACAAATTTACCGTGATTTAAGCCTGAGATGCCTTGACAACCATTCGGATAAAAGATAATACAGCATACCAAACGGCATCTACTTAAAGTCTCCGCTCTATTCCCTTCACCCCCTGGGAGAAGATCAGGATGAGGGTAAAATCAGCTTAAGTTAATGGCATTTGCAGCAAACTAAGTTTCAATGTTGTGCCTGGGTGGCGGAATTGGTAGACGCAAGGGACTTAAAATCCCTTGGGGCAGAGTCCCCGTACGAGTTCGATTCTCGTCCCAGGCACCAGTTTTGATGTATTTTTTAGCAATTCTAACAATCCCCTGGAGGCCGCCTGATGCAGCTCTGTGTCGTGGGAACCGGTTATGTCGGACTTGTCGCTGCGGCTTGTTTTGCGGAAATGGGCAACCACGTGATCTGCGTGGACAGCAACCCGAAAGTCGTTGATACCTTAAACAGCGGCAAAATCCATATCTATGAACCCGGGCTGGAGGACATCGTTCAGCGAAACGTCGATCAAGAGCGCCTCCATTTTACCGGCGACCTCTCCGAAGGGATCAAGCACGCCCGTTTCATCTTTAACTGTGTGGGCACCCCGCCCCAGCCGGACGGTTCCTGTGATTTGTCCTACGTTTTCAAGGTGGCTGAACAGGTGGGCCAGGTCATGAACGCGCCCAAGATCATTATTACCAAGTCAACCGTGCCCGTGGGAACCGCGGACCGCATTCGCGAAATTATTGCCGGAGAACTTAAAAAACGCGATATGGATATTCAGGCTGATGTGGTCTCCAATCCGGAATTTTTGAAAGAAGGGGATGCGGTCAGCGACTTTATGAAGCCGGACCGGATTATTATCGGAACAGACAATCCGGATGTGGCCGACGAGATGGAAAGCCTTTATGCGCCGTTTGCCAGAAGCCGGGAGAAGCTGCTGGTCATGAGCATCCGAAGCGCTGAGCTCACCAAGTATGCGGCCAACTGCATGCTGGCCACAAAAATTTCCTTTATTAATGAAATCGCCAACATCTGCGAACAGGTGGGCGCGGATATCAAGGACGTCCGCATGGGCATCGGCTCGGACCACCGGATCGGCTACCACTTTATCTACCCCGGCGTGGGCTATGGCGGCTCCTGCTTTCCCAAGGATGTGAATGCGCTGATCCATACGGCATCGGATTATGGATATCCTCCGGAGCTGTTAAATGCCGTTCATGGGGTGAACCAAAGACAGAAACGGATGCTTGCCCAAAAGATCAAGAAATATTACGAGGACAAGGGGGGCGTCCAGGAAAAAACCCTTGCCATGTGGGGCCTGGCGTTCAAGGCCAGCACCGATGATATCCGGGAGTCCGCTGCCATTGATATCATTAATGAACTCACCCAGGCCGGCATGCATATCCGCGCCTATGACCCCCAGGCCGGCAAGCCTGCCAAAGAACTCTTTTCCGGAAACGATCGGGTTGACATTAATGGCAGGCAATACGCCATCCTGGACGGTGCTGACGCCCTTGCCATCGTCACGGACTGGAACCAGTTCCGCAACCCGGACTTTGAACGAATCAAAAACGCGCTTAACGCTCCTGTTATCTTCGACGGCCGCAACCTTTACGCGGCCCAAAGCCTTTCAGACAGCGGGTTTACCTATTTTGGCGTGGGGCGGCCGGAAGTGTAAACTTTTAAACGGCCATTTCTGAGTCTTTAACCTATCGTGGCCCGTGATTTGTATCTTGCATTTGTTGAGGCGATATGCTCCCGCCCTTTTTTGCCATAATCTCAGCCATTTTATTCAGCCTCTCCTTTTCTAAACCTTCAATCTGGCCTTTCGCATTCATCGCATTCGTTCCATTTTTTTATATTTTAGATAAAGCCAAAAACAATCGGCGGCGCTTTCTATACAGCGCGATTTGGGCGGTTGTCATGGCCGGGGCCATGGGGAACTGGCTGTTTATTGCGCTTTGTGAGCACTATGGGCTGGGATGGGGTAAGGCGGGCCTGTTTTTTCTTGTCTGCCTGGTGCTGCCGCTGGTCGCGATGTATGGAGTTTTCGGGCTTGCGTACGGATTTTTCAGGCAGGACCGGTTTCTCTTTTATGCAGTGGTTATTCCGTCTCTATGGACTGTAACGGAATCTTTGAAGGCATTAATCCCCGGCCTGATTCCGTGGGGAAATATCGGGTATGCGGTGATGCCGTTTGCGGATTTTATACAGGTCGCAGATATTACGGGCATCTATGGGCTTACCTGGATCATTGCAGGGATAAATGCATTGATCATGCTGCTGATTAAGGATTTTTGGGGCGATAAGAAACTCCGCTATCGCATGTTTGGCGTTTTTTTTCTGCTGATCTTGGTATTTTCAGTGCTTATCGGATACGGCCGGTTCCGGACGGTGGATATTCGGGCTTTGGCTGAACAGGGAAAGCAGGTAAATGCTACCCTGGTGCAGGGCAATTTCAGCCTTGAGGACCGCTGGAGCGGGATGGGGTTTTATCGCCGAGTGCAGACCTATCTTTCCATGAGCCGGGAAAAAGATGACAACCAGAATCCCCGAATTATCGTGTGGCCGGAAACCACGCTAAACGCGTCAGCCCGGCTGGATGAGGCATTTTTCAAATCGTTGATGCAGGCCGTTGGAAAGGATGCGCTCCTTATATCCGGCGGATTAAAGCCGTCAACAGACGGCGGCGTATACAACAGCGCCTATCTTGTTTCCGGAAAGGGTCGTCTCCAGCGCTATGACAAGCATATTCTGCTCCCCTATGCGGAAGCCGTTCCCATGATCGACTGGCTGGGCGAATTCTATACCGCACCGGATGAGTTCGTGAAAGGCGGCTCGCCGCTTTGCTTTGATACGTTCCTGGGCAAAACCGCCCCCTCCATCTGTTTTGAAACCTTATACCCGGAATATATCCGGCAGTCGGTTAAAAGCGGGGCGGAAGTGCTGGTAAATATTTCCAATGACGCATGGTTCGGGGATTCGGCGATGCCGTATATGCATCTGGACGCGGCCCGCATGCGGGCCGTTGAACATCGGCGCTATGTTTTGCGCACCTCAAACAGCGGGATTTCCGCCATCATTGACCCGACCGGACGGGTGGTCGAGCAGAGCCGCTTGTTTGAGCAGGCACGGATCTCTGGCACATGCCGGTTATCGGATCAAACCACCATTTATACCAAATACGGCAATTGGGTATTATATGCCGCGGCCGTTGTTTTACTGCTGGCCTGCCTTGGGCAGGTCTTCGACCGTGAGCGGTGACTCTTTTTTGATCTTTTCGCGGCCTTTGCGGATGGCCTCTCGCCGCCTGAAGGCGTCTGCATCGTTGCCGAACACCTCGTCCTGAAGGTTTTGAATCCGTTTTTCCTTTTCCGCCTCAGAGAGCGCTTCATCGGAGCGGATGGTTTTGGCCTGTTTTCTGTAATTTTCTTCGCGTTCAGCCTCTTCTGCCATCTGCCGGTCAATTTCCTGAAATCTGTCCACGACTTCCGGTGAAAAATGTCTTTCCCGCAGTTCGCGGAGTTTTGCCTGCCGGACGTCTTCAGAATCTGCCGCGTTCAGGTCTTTCTGATAAATTTGCAGCGTCTCCTGGTACTGGTTGTAGGCATTGCGATGGGCGTCCACTTTTGCCGATTCATCACCCCACATTTTTTCATTTAACCGGGCGAGCTGTTTTTCCTTTTCTTCGCCATACAAGGTGTCATCTTTCACAATAGCGGCCCGGCGGAAGGCATATTCCTTGGCTTTAACCTCTGTGCCGAACAGTTTGTCCGCCAATTCCTTCCCAAGACGCTCCCGCCGGAATGTCTGAATCCGTTTTAAAAGATCAACAGCTTCTTCCGGGGTATTGACGGCGGAGAAATTTTTGTATTCTTTCATCAGATCCATTTCGCACTGAAGGTATGCTTTATACGTATCAAACAGCTTCCGGGCCTCTTGTTCCGAGAATTCGGAGAAAAGATAGGTTTTCACGGAATCGAAATGTTCCCCAAGGGTTGTGCTTTTTCGAAACTTATGCTCAAGGTGTTTAAAAAATTTAAGGGTGGTATAGGAATTGATCAGGCCTTCGGAAAACAAAGCCCGCAGGTCGACGCTGTTTTCCGGCGGCGCTTCCACGGTCTCCGGATCATCCGTTTCCCCGGCAGAGTCAGTGCGGGAGTCCTCCGATTGCTCCTTTTTCGGATCATCAAAGTCAATGTGCTCCCGGCTCTTGTGTACATCCGCCAGTTCAATGTCATAGGATTTATCAAAGATATACTCAGTCTGCCCGCTGTCTTTGGGAAAAAGCCAGTAGCCGAAGAGGAAAAGCAAAAGGCCGGCGGTCAGTACGGCGGCCAGGCGTTTTTGTTTAACTGTCATAAGCGCTGATCCTTGTTTTATAGTTTTAGTGCGTATTCGATTTCCGGTTATCCAATCAGGAAGCCTAAAGGCTTCCTCTACATTGACCGTGCCATTAACGTAAATACCCTGCATACCAATGATAACGGCAATCTCAATGTAGGGGCGGCCTTTAGGTCGCCTGTGTGGAAAAGTAAAAATCTTTTGATTTTGAAGAAACCTGTTGACTGAGTTTTGATTTTATCCGGAATTAATTTTTATTGCAATAGGGGGTTAGGATAGGGGTTAGGATACCAGCTGTGCATTTAAACAGAGAGGCGGTGCACCGGGGAAAAGAGGCCTGCGATAAAGGGGTTGACCAGGCGGCATGTTGGCCCCATAATTGGATTCCCTTTTTTGCGGGGATTAGGCGAAATGATTTTTACTGACCAATTAAACTGTATCAGGAGTCATAAATGGAGCTGTCTGAACAGCAGAAAGCGGCTGTTGAACATATCGGGCCGGCCCTTGTGGTGGCCGGGGCGGGTTCCGGCAAAACCCGGGCGCTTACGGCCAAGATCGCGCATTTGATTCATCAGGGGTATAAGCCCGAACGGATCCTTGCCATTACCTTCACGAATAAGGCCGCAGACGAGATGAAACGCCGCCTTACCCAGTTGACCGGCCTTGGATTGGGCCGGTTTCCGTGGGTGCGGACCTTTCATTCCGCGTGTCTCCGGATTTTAAAAGCCCACTGCCATCTGCTGGGATTTGAGCCGCCGCTCCAGATTTTAGGGGACTATCAGCAGCAGAAGCTGATCCAGGACATTCTGCAGGAATTCAATATTGAAAAAAAGCATATGTATCCCATTCGATCGCATATATCGCAGGCCAAAAACTCAGGGGATCCGGGCGGCTACCTGGATAAGCACCAGCGGCTCGCCCAGTTCCGCCTGGATGAGATTTACAGGCGATATGAAGCGGAACTGAAAGCGAGAAATGCCGTGGATTTTGATAATCTTCTGCTTTTGACCCGCAATCTGCTGCGCGATTATCCCGAAGTCCGAAGCCAGTATCAGCAGCTTTTCGCCTATATCCTGGTGGATGAATACCAGGATACAAATGACTTGCAGGAGGAGTTGACGCGGTTTTTACTGGGCGGCGGCAATCTCTTCTGCGTGGGCGATGACTGGCAGGCGATTTACGGATTTCGGGGCAGCAATGTGAATAATTTTCTGGCATTTCCCAAAAACTATGCAGCATCCAAGATTTTCCGGCTGGAGCGAAATTACCGGTCAGCCGCCGAGATTGTCGAGATCGCCAATCAGCTGATCGCCAACAACCCCCGTAAAATGGATAAAGCCTGTTATTCGGAAAAAACCGGGGGGATCGTGGAGATGTATGATTTTTTTGGCGATGATGAGGAGGCCCGCTGGGTGGCGGACAAAATGCATATGCTCCATGCCGACGGGATCGAATGGAGTGAGATGGCGGTCCTCTATCGCACCAAATTCTGTTCTCTGCCGTTTGAGCAGACATTCCGATCCGCCGGCATTCCGTATCAGATGCTGGGCGGCAAGGGGTTTTTTGAGCGAAAGGAGATCCTGGATCTTAACTGTTATTTAACCGCAGCGGTGTTTGAAAAAGATGATGCCGCGTTTGAACGGATTATCAATATTCCCAAGCGGGGTATCGGCGGCACGATGATCAGCCGGATTGCCGGGTTCCGGACGTCAGATATGAGCCTGAAGGCGGCCGCCCGTCAGGCCATTGCTGAAAGCGCGCTTTCCGCAAAAGCCGGCACCCAGCTAAAGCATCTGCTGGCGCTTTTGGACGAGATCGCCAAGCAGCCGCCGGATGCGGCCATTAATGCGATATTGGATAAAACCGGCTACCTGGAATATCTGAAACAGTATGCCAAGACCAATGATGATTATACGGCGCGGGTGGAAAATATCGAGCAGCTCATATATGCCGCATCCCAGCACGACGCGCTGATCGATTATCTCGAAGAGGCGGCGCTTGTCAAGGAAGATAAGGCAGAAGATGAGGCGGTTGACCATCGGGTGAGTCTGGCAACGATGCATGCCAGCAAGGGCCTGGAGTTCCGGGCGGTGTTCGTGATCGGGTGCGAGGAAAACCTGCTGCCGCATTGGAAATCCAAGGAAACCCCGGCTGAAATCGAAGAGGAGCGGCGGCTGATGTATGTGGCCATGACCCGGGCTGAGGAACTTTTGTTTATTACCTCAGCGGATTTCAGAAAAGGGCAGTTTAATCAGAAAAGCCGATTTCTGGGGGAAATAGAGATTTTTTAGGGATTAAGGGGTTAAATGGTTATGTGGTTAAGTGATTGGTTTAAAACGGCAGGTTCCTTTTGCCATCCCCCTTGAAAAGGGGGAATGAGGGGTATTTTACAGGCTCGTTATTTCTTGAAATTCTCCTTTAATTTTTTCTCCAGCTCCTCGTGGAGCTTTTTCTTTTTCTCCGCCTGCTCGGATTTGACAGACTCCAGGTCCACGCGCTGGGATTCGCGGGCCTGCTTGAATTTTTTTAATTCCGCCTCAAGCCGGCTTTCCTCGGATTCCCTGGGCAGATCCTCGATTTTTAAGTGATCTTTGAGAAAGAGGCGGGTTGTCCCGGCCCTATCCAGGATTTCGATGATGTCAAATTCCTTGAACTTCCGGCACAGCCGGTTGGTCTCTTCAATGGAGGTCTCCAGCATCCCGGACACATCTTCCAGCGACGGCGGGGCGGTCATCCGGTATTCAAGTATCCGGATGGCGGATACGATTAAATGCGCGTATTCATATAATGATTTTTGGGTCATTGGTTTATCCGTCAACTGTTTTTCGGCTATTTGAGCCCCGGGTTTTTAAATCCCCCTCGCTCCCCCTTTCAAAAGGGGGAAGTAAAAAGGAGTTGGCCTTTTTTCCCCTTTTTCAAAAGGGGAAGTAAAAAGGAGTTGGTCCTTTTTAAAGGGGGAAGCCCTTGAATCTGCCTTTTAATAATAATGATTAATCCCTCTAAGTCTCCCTTTAGCAAAGGGAGATTTAGAGGGATTTGTCTGGTCAATTTTTCATCCCCCTTATTCCCCGCTGTGCCGATCAAGTGCTTGACAGCCGGATACTTAAATCGTATCATCCGCTTAAATTTTGTCAAGTCAAGCCATGTGAACCCCTATGTGTACCAGCTTTGGAGGCAGTGATGACAGATATTTATGATGTTTGTGCCAGAGAAATTCTTGATTCCAGAGGAAATCCCACCATAGAAGTCGATATACTCACAACATCCGGGGCAATGGGCCGTGCCGCCGTTCCTTCAGGGGCATCCACCGGTTCCCGGGAAGCGCTTGAGCTTCGGGACAATGATAAAAAGCGCTATCTGGGCAAAGGGGTGACCAAGGCGGTCGAAAACGTGGTGGATGTGATTGCCCCCAAAATTTGCGGCATGGATGCAGCGGACCAGATAACGCTGGACCGGTTTATGATGGAGCTTGATGGCACGCCGAATAAGTCAAAGCTCGGCGCCAATGCCATGCTGGGTGTATCCATGGCCGCCGCGCGCGCGGCGGCAGATGCCTATGACATGCCGCTGTACCGCTATATCGGGGGGCTTACCGCCAGGTATCTGCCGATTCCCATGATGAACATCGTAAACGGCGGTGCGCATGCCGCCAATAATCTGGATATCCAGGAGTTCATGATCGTACCCGTGGGCGCTGCCTGTTTTTCCGAGGCCGTTCGCATGGGGGCGGAGACTTTTCATCAGCTAAAGAAGATTCTAAAAGACCGGGGATCGGTCACGGCAGTCGGGGATGAAGGCGGATTTGCGCCGGATTTTGACTCCAATGAAGAGGCCATGCAGGTAATCATGCAGGCGATCGAGGCGGCCGGCTACAAGCCTGGAACGGATATTGGGCTGGCCATTGATGCCGCCGCCAACGAGTTCTACGAAGACGGTAAATATTTTCTGAAATCTGAAAACAAGCGCCTGAGTGCCATGGACATGATTGACTACTACCAGGCGTTGATTGATAAATACCCGCTGTTTTCCATTGAGGACGGGCTGGCTGAGCAGGATTGGAAAAACTGGACCACGTTTACTGAAAAGCTGGGCAACCTGGTGCAGCTGGTCGGCGATGACGTGTTTGTCACCAACCCCGAAATCTTCGGCCAGGGCATCCAGGACGGGATCTGTAACTCCATCCTGGTCAAGTTAAATCAGATCGGCACGGTCACCGAAACCCTTGAAACCATTGAAATGGCCAAGCGGGCCGGCTATACCACGGTCATTTCCCATCGCTCGGGTGAAACCGAGGACCATTTTATCTCTGACCTTGTAGTCGGGGTCTCCGGCGGGCAGATTAAAACCGGCTCCATGTCCAGAAGCGACCGGGTCGCCAAATACAACCAGCTGATCCGTATCGAACAGGAGCTGGAAGACAGTGCCCGGATCTCCGACAATGTGTTTACGTTTTCCGACTAATCTTTCGGCGGGGCTCAGATAGCATGCCGGATGCCATGAGACGGTCTAAATGTCAGCTGGTTAAGCGGATTGCCACCTGTATGATATTGGTCACAGCCGGGTTAAGCCTTTTTGGGTCGCCGGCGGCCGGATATGTTTTGGATGGCCGGCATGTGCTTGACTTAATGCTCGATCATATGGATCTGGCCGGTCAGATGCGCATTGAGCAGCAGCTGACCGTTTTTGACGGGGCATTTGAATCCGGCGAGACGGCATTTCCCCAGACTGTCTGCTATAAAATTCCGGCAAATTATTATGCTGAAATCCAAACAGATGCGCTTCATCGGATTTATGTGGCTTCCGGAGGCGAGACCCTGACGATTGTGGATGGAAAAATTATGTCCACAAATATGGAAGCCATCCAGCATTTTAAAGACATTTTCCTTTACCGTTCACGGCAGGCGCTCTCAGATCATCTGGCCTATCTGGGGGTCAATGTGGCCAAATCAAGCTACGGCCGGTGGAACGAAAGCATTGCCTATGTCATCGGCGCCCGGTATCCGGATGAATCCAAACCGCAGCTATGGGTGGATAAAGAAAGCTTTTTGCCCATTCGATGGATCTACCAGGCAGGAAATGAAGGCGCTGATGGGGCAAAAATTGAGTTCCGCTATAAGGACTGGCAGCAGACTGAAGGCAGCTGGTATCCAGGGACTATTGAGCTCCTAAAAGACGGGGAGCTGCGCCGGCGGATGAATATATCCCGAATAGAGATTGATCCGGTGTTTGAATCGGCAATTTTTGATGTTGACCATTTAAAGGCGGTCTATGCAGCCCCTGATGCCAAGGCCGGGCCTGCCGCCTCTGAAAACGATATTGATCGGCAGATAGAGAAATTTCGGGAGATTTTTGAGCCGGAATAGGGCAGATTATATTATTACTGAAGTTATTTGAAGGTAGATTTATGGCAGGCAAACCCAAATTTATTTTTGTGACCGGCGGGGTGCTTTCATCGCTTGGCAAGGGGCTGGCCTCTGCTTCCATCGGGGCGCTGCTTGAGTCCAGGGGACTGACCGTTACACTGTTGAAACTTGATCCCTATATCAATGTGGATCCCGGCACCATGAATCCTTTTCAGCATGGCGAGGTGTTTGTCACGGATGACGGTACAGAGACGGATCTCGATCTGGGCCACTATGAACGCTTTGTTAACGTGCGGTTGAGCGCGGACAACAACTTCACCACCGGAAAAATATATGATTCGGTGATCCAAAAGGAACGCCGCGGGGATTATCTGGGCGGCACGGTTCAGGTCATTCCTCATATTACAGATGAAATCAAGCAGGGCATTATGCAGACCGCCCAGGATGCCGATATCGTTATCGTGGAAATCGGCGGTACCATCGGCGATATCGAGAGTCTGCCCTTTCTTGAAGCCATTCGGCAGTTCCGGTTCGATGTGGGCAAGGAAAATGTCATATATATCCACCTTACCTTTGTGCCGTACATATCTACTGCAGGCGAGGTTAAAACCAAGCCCACCCAGCACAGCGTCAAGGAACTGAGAAGTATCGGTATTCAGCCGGACATTATCTTGTGCCGCACCGGGCGCTTCCTTTCCTCGGATATCAAGGCAAAAATTGCCCTTTTCTGTAATGTGGGCCAGGATGCGGTGATCACAGCCAAAGATGTGGACTGCATCTATGAAGTGCCGCTGAATTTTAATCAGGAAAATCTGGATGATAAGGTTCTTGAGGTTTTAAATGTCTGGACGGGTGCCCCGCGGCTTGAAAAATGGCACGATTTGCTGAGACGCATCAAAAATCTCAAGCACCGGGTCCGGATCGCCGTGGTGGGCAAATACACGGATTTGACCGAATCCTATAAGAGCCTGAATGAAGCTTTGTTTCATGCCGGCGTTTATAATGACGCCAGGGTTGAGCTTTTGTTTGTCGATTCAGGTACCCTGACCGCCGAGAATGTGGCTGATTCACTGGGCTCTGCGGACGGAATTCTGGTGCCCGGCGGTTTCGGCGCCCGCGGGGTGGAGGGAAAAATACTGGCCATCCGATACGCCCGGGAGAACAATGTCCCGTATTTTGGTATCTGTCTGGGCATGCAGCTCGCGGTGGTAGAATTCGCCCGCCACGTGGTGGGCATCCAGAAAGCCCACAGCTCTGAGTTTGACGAATCAACAGAGTTTCCGGTGATATATTTGATGCGGGAGTGGTTTGATGAAAAGACGCAAACCATTCAGAAACGGGATGTGAATTCGGATAAAGGGGCAACCATGCGGCTTGGCGCCTATCCTTGCCATCTGCCGATCAAGGATTCGCTGGCATATAAGGCGTACCAGTCAAACAAGATTTCCGAGCGCCACCGGCATCGGTATGAATTTAATAACGAGTTTATGCAAAAACTGGCTGACAGCGGTCTGCTGTTCAGCGGGTTATCCCCTAAGGGCGATCTGGTGGAAATCGTGGAGTTAAAAGATCATCCCTGGTTTCTGGGCTGCCAGTTTCACCCGGAATTTAAATCCCGGCCCATGACCTCGCATCCGTTGTTCAGAGATTTTATCAAGGCGTCTCTGGATAATTACCTGCAAAAAGGCGGTTAATCATTAATTTTTCATCTCTTCGGTGTTGTCAGCTTTACCGTGAAATTTTATTCCATCTGGTTGACTTTTTTCGTATATTCCGATAACTAAAATCACAATTTTTTACCAAACGGCATTTAGATAAATGGACGATGTTTTGTGATTAACTTCCTTTAAACCGTTTTTCCGCACGCGACGCTTTGGGGAAAGCCGCCCAATGAAAGAAATCCGCGACGCTGTTTTAAATTGTATTTACAATTATTCCGATGATGATGAAAAACTCATCCGGGAGCTTGACAAAATTGCGGCGGATGGCGGCGGATTAACATATTCTATTTTTTTCAATGTCCTCACCCACATCGACTTCTCCCCGCAAAAGGCCCAGGCCTATTGGCGCGCCATTCTCGATCACCGGCGGTTTCTGATGCAGATGGTAGGCCGGTCGGTTAATCTGCGGACAGCGATTTGTGACTATTTTTGTGCAGTTGACAAATCGCTGGAGAATCCGGTTTTTATCGATATCCATGTATTTGAGAAAAAGCTTAAGTCCTTGAATTACGACAGCCTCACCGGGCTTCACGCCCGAAGCAGCATGGATGAAACCCTGAGCCGCGAAGTGGCCCGGGCCAAGCGCTATGAAACCGAACTGTGCCTTTTATTTTTTGATCTGGATGATTTCAAACGGATAAATGACATGTTCGGTCACCTGGCCGGGGACATGGTGTTAAAAGATGTCAGCCGCATTATTAAATCCGAGATTCGTACTGAGGACTCGGCCGCCCGCTACGGCGGGGAGGAAATTGTGGTGGTGCTTCCCCAGACGGGCAAACTGGACGGCCTGTTGATCGCTGAACGGATACGAAAACGGGTGGCTGAACTGGTGCTGGAATATGAAAGCAAAAAAATCCACACCACGATCAGCGGGGGGCTGGCCAGTTTTCCCATTGATGCGCAAAAGGTTCCGGAGCTTTTGAAGTTTGCGGACAATGCCATGTATCAGGCCAAGATTTTAGGTAAAAACAATATCTCCGTATACTCGCAAAACAAGCGGCGCTATTTGCGCATTGATTTTGCTGAAAATATCCATGTCCGGCAGGTGGGCTTTAACAAGCATGCGGCCGAGTTAACGGCAAAGAGTAAAAATCTCAGCAGATCCGGCATTCTGTTTGAAAGCGGGGATCGCTTTTCCATCGGGACCAAAGTCCAGCTGATGATACCGGTGACGGATAATACCGATGCCATCGTCGTGCTTGGCCGGGTGGTCCGGGTTGAAGTTCTTTCGAGCGGGCGTTATGATATCGGGGTTTCCTTTCTCGAGCTCGATCAGACCGCCAAAAATGAACTGGCGAATTATGTATTTGACCAATTGGGCGGCCCCTGCAATTAAGAGAAAACCATTTGACAATTTCTGAAATGCATTCACTGAACCCGATAACGCCCGGGGATACCATTGGCATTGTTGCCCCGGCCAGCCCGTTTGATAAAGACCGATTCGAATCCGGCATCAGGTTTCTGGAAAATCAGGGCTTCCGGCTGCGCATTCCCGAGGAAATTTTTCATCACGCGGGATTTCTGGCCGGCTCTGACGCCCAGCGCGCCCGGCTGATCAATGAATTGTTTGCCGATTCCGGCGTTCACGCCATCTGGTGCGCCAGAGGCGGATATGGATCGCTTCGGATACTGCCGCTGATCGATTATGGCCTGATCCGGGCCCATCCCAAACCGTTTATCGGGTCAAGCGATATCACGGCGCTTTTGGCCGCGCTAAGCGAGCGCTGCGACATGCCGGTTTTTCATGGCCCGATGATTGTATCATTTGCAGATGCGGATGAGGCATCGTGTCGCGCAGCGATTGAAATATTTGAAATGCCCGGGGGCTGGACGGTGAAGGCGGATCCCGTTCATGTGATCCGGCCGGGACGAGGCTCGGGCCCTGTGGCGGGGGGGAATCTCACTACCTTGGCTCACCTGATCGGTACGCCCTTTGAGCCGGACTTTTCCGGAAAGCTGTTATTTATTGAGGATATTGGCGAGGCCCCGTATCGGATAGACCGGATGCTGACCCAGTTCAAAATGGCCGGCAAACTGGCTCATGTTCAGGGGGTGATTTTGGGAAATTTTATCAATTGCGGTCCGCCTGAAGAGATCCATGCCATTGCAGAGGAGATATTTTCCGATCTGTCCGTTCCCGTATTAGGCGGCATGCCCGCCGGCCATGGGCCGGGCAATATGATGCTGCCCATGGGCGTCGAGGCCGTACTGGATGCCGGC
The DNA here is from genome assembly GCA_046543065.1 of Desulfobacterales bacterium. GTDB lineage: Bacteria > Desulfobacterota > Desulfobacteria > Desulfobacterales > Desulfosalsimonadaceae > M55B175. The sequence continues at coordinate 18,770 of JBKHAE010000033.1, forward strand.
AGCGGTACCCTGACCTACCATTCCCGGTTTTTCCATAAAACGCTGAAAGCTGCCGGAAAAGCAACGCCTGATGCCGGTTTGGCATGAGTCGAATGGATCATGCAGACGGGCTGATGCGGCAGGCGATTGCCGACCGGGTGTTTCCCGGCGGGGTTTTGCTTGTCGCCGATTCCGGCAGCATCCGTTTTTTTCAGGCCTACGGTGTTGCCAATATTTATACCGGCCGCCCAATGACCGGCGACATTGTCTTTGACCTGGCCTCATTAACCAAGCCGCTGGCCACCACGCTTGCCGTCATGAAACTTGTCCAGCAGAATGCACTAACTATTGATCAGCCGGTGGCCGACATACTTCCGGAGTTCGAAAATACGGATAAGGCCGGCATGCGGGTGGCCCACTTGCTGGCGCATGTATCCGGCCTGCCGGACTACCGTGCTTACTACCATGAACTGTGCGCCCATCCCCTGAACCAAAGAAAAGACAGGCTCTATGCGCTTCTGCAGAATGAGCCGCTTGCCTATCCCACAGGCCAAAAAACGCTATACAGCGATCTCGGTTTCATGCTGCTGCACCTCTTGATTGAAAAGATTGCCGGCTGCGGTTTGGATAAGTTTGTCACCCGGGAGGTTTATCAGCCCCTTGGGATTGAGGGTCTGTTTTTTATTGATGTTTGCGATGGGCCATCGGCCAGGGTTTTTGCCGCGACAGAAGACTGCCCGTGGCGAAATCGGGTGCTGGAAGGGGAAGTCCATGATGAGAACGCCTATGCATTGGGCGGGGTTTCAGGACATGCCGGATTGTTCGGCACGGCAGAGGCGGTCCATGCATTGCTTGCGCATCTGCTGCAGGGGGTTGGCGGTGCTGTCGGGCTGTTTGCGCCTTCCCTGCTGCGCCGGTTTCTGAGCCGCTATCACTCCTGTGATCGCGCTTTGGGATTTGATGTGCCCGCTGAAAAAGCCTCAAGTGCGGGTGAATATTTTGATAGAGAAACAAGCGTGGGGCATCTGGGGTTTACCGGGACCTCTTTCTGGATGGCGCTGGATCAAGGGATTATCATTGTGCTGCTCACCAACCGGATTCATCCCCGCCGGGATAATGAGGCCATCAGGCACTTTCGTCCGCTTTTGCACAATACCCTGATGGCTGGTATTTAAGGGATTTCCGGCATTACCCGACCCATTTTTGTGCTTGCTATGCCCCCGCGTTTCTGTTAGCCATAAGAGTTAATTCTGAGCGGACAAAACGGTTATCGGGCTTAAAAGGAGGCGACACGGTGTTTCTTGATGCATTGTTGGGGGCTTTTTCAAATGATTTGGCGATAGATCTGGGCACAGCCAACACCCTGGTCTATGTGCGCGGCAAGGGGATTGTTTTAAGTGAGCCTTCGGTTGTGGCTGTTCGAACGGACAATCGCATGAAAAATAGGGTGCTGGCGGTTGGTCTCGAGGCCAAGAACATGCTTGGCCGAACACCCGGTAATATTGTAGCGATCCGCCCCATGCATGACGGCGTGATTGCGGACTTTGACGTGACCGAGGCCATGCTCCGCCATTTTATCTGCAAAGTCCACAACCGCCGGACATTTGTCCGGCCCCGGATCGTGATTGCCGTTCCCACCGGAATTACACCTGTTGAAAAACGCGCGGTCAAAGAAGCTGCCGAATCCGCCGGCGCCAGAGAGGTGTTTCTGATTGAAGAGCCGATGGCTGCGGCCATTGGTGCCGGCATGCCGATTACCGAGCCCACATGCAACATGGTGGTGGATATCGGCGGCGGAACGACCGAAGTCGCGGTGATCTCTTTGGCAGGGATTGTCTACAGCCGCTCAATCCGGGTGGCCGGGGATAAGATGGATGCCGCCATTATGCAGTATGTGAAACGCAAGTATAACCTCTTAATCGGGGAGCGGACCGCGGAAATTATAAAAACCACCATCGGCAACGCCTATCCGGATTCAGAAAATTATGAAACCATTGAGGTAAAAGGCCGGGACCTGGTTTCGGGGATTCCCAAGATCCTTGCCATTGACTCAGAGGAGATCCGGGTGGCGATCTCCGAACAAATTGATGCGATTGTTGAAACCACAAAGATAGCCCTGGAGCAGACCCCTCCGGAACTGGCCGCAGATATTGTCGACCGCGGCATCGTCCTTACCGGCGGCGGTGCCTGCCTGAAAAACCTGGATAAACTGCTGCGGGAGGAGACCGGGCTTCCGATTACAGTCACCGATGACCCTTTATCCACTGTCGCCCTTGGATCAGGGAAAACATTAAACAGCATTGAAATCCTCAAACAGGTAGTTATCGACTGATTCATGTTTTCAAAAAAATCGATGGTCGTTGCCGGGGCGATCATTCTGATCGCCTTAAATGCGCTCGTCTTCTCCATTGATATGATTCGCAGCTCCACTGTTTACGAAGCCGCCGCAAGGGCGGCGATTTTTTTTGTCGCCCCGGTGCAGGAGGTTTTGCATTCATCCGTGGAATTTGTGGATGACCTATGGGCGCACTACTTTTGGCTGGTGTCTGTGGGCTATGAGAATGAAAGGCTGCAAAAAGAGCTGGCGCAGGCCAAACAGGCCAACCATGAGTGCCGGGAGGTGGCGCTGGCCAATGAACGGCTCCGGGAGCTTGTCCGCTTAAAACAGCAGCGGTCATTTGAGTATCTCGCGGCAGAGGTGATTGCCAGGGATCCATCCCCCTGGTACCGGACCATCGTCATTAATAAAGGCACTGCGGACGGGGTAAGAGCCCAGAATCCGGTACTGACCGCCAGGGGCATTGTCGGGCATGTCTTGCATGCGACCGCCGATCATGCCAGAGTCTTGCTGATTGTTGACCGAAACAGCGCGGTTGACGCCATGATTCAGCGCAGCCGGGCGAGGGGCATTGCCAGAGGCGCGGATAACGGGAAATGCCTGTTTGATTATACGCTCAGGAAGAAGGAAGTCCGGATCGATGACATTGTCATATCCTCCGGATTTGATCAATTATATCCCAAAGGGTTTAGGATCGGGCGCGTCTCCAAAGTGGTGCGCCGCAATGCCGGTCTTTTTCAGGATATTGAAATTACCCCGTTTGTTGATTTCAAAACCCTGGAAGAGGTTATGGTGCTGCTAAATCCCCCGGATTACGAAGTTGCCGAGAACTGATGCGCGATGTAGTTTATTTAATCTTGGGGATCATTTTGGTGGGGTTGCACACAGCGATCCTGTCTGATTTTCCGGATATTATCGCTTTCTACGACATTTTGATTCCGTTTGTGGTTTATCTGAGCCTGTTCCGGAGTCTGTCCGCCGGGATTTCGATGGTTCTGATTATCGGGTTTTTCATGGATACGGTGTCCGGGGCGCCAAATGGCATTTATATGGCCGTTTTTATGATTGTTTTTCTTATTTTTCGAAATATTGCCGCCTACTTTCAGGCCCAGGAGACGTTTTTGTTCACCGCCTGTACCGCGGTGGGCGTTTTTGTTGAGAATTTGCTCTTCTGCCTGCTGCTCATGCTGGCCCATCCGGATCCGGCGGTTCTGATTAACTCGGTTCAACTGGTCATCGTGCAGTTAATCTGGGTGCTTTTAACCGCTCCCTTGATTTTTCGGGTGTTTACCGCCGTATCTGCCGGTGTGGAGCATATCCGGGCCACCCGATAATATCTATAAACAGGCTGTTTTTAAATGACGCCGCCCAGTCAGCTTCAAAAATATTTTCAACGGGTTGATACGGACTGGTACCGGAACCGGGTCTTCGGGTTTATGTGCTTTATGGTAGCGGCCTTTCTGTTGCTGGGCATAAGGCTCCTCTATATGCAGATTGTTAAAGGGGAGCATTATTATGCTCTGGCCAAGGACAACTGCATCCGGCGGCAGCACATTAATGCATTTCGCGGCCTGATATATGATCGCAGCGGCCATCTGCTGGTGGAAAATCGCCCCTCGTTTAATTTAAGTATTGTGGAAAAGGATGCGAAACCACTGGATCAGACAGTTGAAAAGCTTTGTACCTATTTGAATAAAGACCCGGAAGATATTCGGGCCCGCATTGAAAAGGCCAATGGGGGATATGATCCGGTGCTGATACAGGAGGATATTGACCGCAATACCATGGCGGCCATTTCCTCGCATCGGTTCGAACTGCCGGGGGTTAACATTGAGGCACGGGCCCGCCGCCACTATCTGCAGCCGTCATTGGCCGCCCATTTGCTGGGGTATTTGGGCCAAGTAAACCCGGCGGAAATCCGAAAAAGTGCGTTTAATAAAAGGTATACAGGTGATTATGTTGGCCGCTTTGGCGTGGAAAAGGCATTTGAGGCCTATCTTGCCGGAACCCCGGGCGGCCGGATTGTGCAGGTAAACGCCGGGGGGCAAATCGTTGACGTGCTGGATCAAGTCCGGGCCGAACCCGGGCACAATGTTTACCTGACCATTGATTATGAACTTCAGCAAATGGCTGAATCGCTTCTGGGGGATAAGAGGGGGGCTGTGGTGGCGATGGATCCAAATTCCGGTGAGGTTTTGGCCATGGTGAGCAGCCCGGGGTTTAACCAGAACCGTTTCGTGGAGGGGATGAGCAGTAAAGAATGGCATGCTTTGCTTGCCAATCCGAAGCAGCCCATGGTGAATAAGGTTATCCAGGGGGAATACCCGCCGGCGTCCACGTATAAAATTGTCACCGCCATGGCGGCTCTGGAAGAGGATATTGTCAATACCGACGAAGAGATTTATTGCCCCGGGCATTATCAATATGGCAACCGGCTCTACTATTGCTGGAAGGAGGTCGGACACGGCCGCCTGGATATGATTCGCGCGCTTTCTCAATCATGCGACGTGTTTTTTTATCAAATGGGCAGGCGCCTGGGAGTGGACACATTGGCCAAATATGCCCGCGGCTGCGGCCTGGGGACACCAACCGGCATACGCCTGGATCGGGAGGCTGATGGATTTATTCCCACCTCGCAATGGAAGCTCAGGCGTTATGCTGAGCCATGGCAGGGCGGCGAAACCCTGTCAATTGCCATCGGCCAGGGATATAATCTGGTAACCCCGCTTCAGATGGCGGTCTTAATGTCAGCCGTGGCCAATGGCGGCATCCGGTATCAGCCGACCATTCTAAAAAGCATTGAAACAGTGGAGGGCAAGCGGGTAAAATCGGGCCAGGTAATAATAAACGGGCGCCTGCCGGCAGGTCAAAAAACCCTGCGCATAATTCGCAAAGGGCTTTGGCGGGCGGTTAATGCCAGGCATGGAACCGCCTACTGGCATGTACGGGACAAGTCGATCGAGATCAGCGGGAAAACCGGCACCGCCCAGATCGTTAGCCGCAAGAAAGGTGAAAAACGCCAGGAAAATCTGGAAGACCGGTATCGCCCCCACGCCTGGTTTATCGGCTATGCCCCGTCAGAAGAACCGGAGATTGCGGTTTCCGTGCTGGTTGAACACGGAGAGCACGGATCCAGCGGCGCCGGGCCCATTGCCGGCAAACTGATGCGAAATTATATAGAATCCAAAGATGAAACGCATATAAAGGAGTCAAAACAAGATGACAGCTGATTCTAAAGATATATCCTCATCCGGATCTTCCGCCCCCTCGAACTTTATTCGGCAGATCATTGAGGCGGATACCAGCTCCGGCAAATACGGCGGCCGGGTGGTTACCCGGTTTCCGCCGGAGCCTAACGGCTATCTCCATATCGGTCATGCCAAATCCATCTGCCTCAATTTCGGTTTTGCCGAGGAATTCGGCGGCACCTGCCATCTGCGCTTTGATGATACCAACCCGTTGAAGGAAAATGTGACATACGTGGATTCCATAAAAGAAGATGTCAGATGGCTGGGCTTTGATTGGAAAGGGCATCTGTATTTTGCCTCCGATTATTTTGATAAACTCTATGAATATGCTTTGACCCTCATAGAATCCGGCAATGCCTATGTTGACAGTTTAAGCTCGGATGAGATCCGGGCGCACCGGGGCACGCTCACAGAGCCCGGAAAAGAGAGCCCATACCGCAGCCGGTCGGTTGATGAGAATTTAGATCTGTTCAAGCGGATGGCCGCCGGAGAGTTTGAAGAGGGCGAATGCGTTTTGCGGGCAAAGATTGATATGGCATCGCCCAATGTCATCATGCGCGATCCTACCCTGTACCGGATACGCAAGCGGGCCCATCATCGCACCGGCGAGAAGTGGCATATTTATCCCATGTATGATTTTGCCCACTGCCTCTCGGATTCCATTGAAGGCATCACCCATTCCATCTGTACGGTAGAGTTTGAAAACAACCGGGAACTCTATGATTGGATACTTGATACGCTCGAGGCCTATCATCCTCAGCAGATCGAATTTGCCCGGCTGAATCTCTCCTACACAGTGCTTAGCAAGCGGAAGCTGATCGAACTGGTGGACGGGGGCTATGTGGACGGCTGGGATGATCCCCGGATGCCTACTATATCCGGATTCCGCCGGCGCGGCTATACGCCGGCCGCAATACGCAATTTTTGCGATCGGATCGGCGTGGCCAAAAGGGACAGCATGGTGGATCTGGCCCTTCTTGAGCACTGCATCCGCGAGGATTTAAATAAACGGGCCCCCCGTTTTATGGGGGTTCTGCGGCCGCTTAAGGTGGTAATTGAAAACTATCCGGAGGGGGAAACAGAGACCCTGGAAGCCATCAACAATCCGGAGGACGCGGCCATGGGGACCCGGGAGATTCCGTTTTCCCGGGAGCTCTTTATTGAAAAAGAGGATTTCATGGAAGAACCGCCCAAAAAATTCTTTAGGCTGGCCCCGGGCCGTGAAGTGCGGCTCAGATATGCCTATTTTATCACCTGCACAGACGTGATTAAGGATGAAAGCGGGGAGATCATCGAGCTGCGCTGCACCTATGACCCAAAAACCCGGGGCGGGGATGCGCCGGATGGGCGAAAGGTAAAATCCACCCTTCACTGGGTGTCTGCCTCCCATGCGGTAAATGCGGAGGTCAGGCTCTACACCCATTTGTTTACAGTTGAAAATCCGGCGGCAGAAGCGGATTTTAAAACAGTTTTAAATCCTGAATCGTTTGAAATTTTAGGTGAGGCCAAACTGGAGCCAGCCCTTGCTGAGTCGGGGCCCGGCGCCCAGTGCCAGTTTGAGCGGCTGGGATATTTTTGTCAGGATATGAAATACTCAAAGCCTGAGCATCTGGTTTTTAACCGCATTGTCACGTTGCGCGATCAATGGGCCAAGGTTAAGAAGCAGCAGCAGGGCAAGCAGCAAAAAGCTTAGTTTTAATGGCTAGGATAATTGCGTCCGAGATGCATATGCCCGGGTCAGAGAATATACTTTGTCTCCGCCCGGGGCATATGCTTTGTCGTCTACATTTTTGAAATATTGTCCTTTAACTGGGCGATTTCAATGCCCAGGCTGACGCATTGCTTGCCCTGCATGCAGAGCTCCGCGTCCCCTTCTTCCAAAAAGGTTTTCAGGTGATGTTGATCCTTTTTTAAATCCACCGTCCAGCGGTCCTGGTCGTCATCATAATTGACATCCACGTCAATGCCGCACTCTCCGATATCCGGATAAATTTCCTTAATTTTTTGACATAATTCACTCTTGTCCATCGTCTATCCTCCTTGTCTGCGGTTTTTCTAAATGCCGTTTTTCTAAATGATAATGCCGCATTAAGGCTTTGGCAAATCAATGATCGGTGATTTTTGGGTTTGAGATCAGGCAGGTTAATGATACAAAAGTAAATTATATTCTTTGAAATCCCCGCCGCGCAATTTATATTGGAGTTTAATGCATGCACTTATAATGCACGATTTATGATGACTCAGCAGATAAAATGATAGGCCCGGGAAGGCAATTTTTTATAATCAGACCAACAATTTTTGGGGCAGGAGGCGAGAATGCTTGATTTTCAGTTAACGGATCAGCAGGTGGAATTGCAGCAAAAGGCGCGTAAATTTGCTCTTGAGCATGTTTTGCCGGTGGCTGCGTATTACGATGAAATCGATGAGGTGCCCTTGAAAGTGCTTCGGGCCGCCTATGACGCCGGTATTTCCAGCACGGACATTCCGGAACAATACGGCGGTAAAGGCTATGGCATCGTTGAAGGCGTGCTTGTCACCGAAGAGATTGCTGCCGCCTGCCCCGGCATTGCCACTTCTGTGTTTGACAACTCCCTCGGCATGGAGCCCTTGATCTTATCCGAAAATGAAACAGCCAAGCAAAAATATCTTACGGAAATTGCAAATGAATTCAAGCTGATCAGTTTTGCCACCTCTGAGCCCACCATGGGCTCCGATGTGTCCGGCATCCGCTGCAAAGCCACCCCCGACGGGGAGGATTATATTTTAAATGGCACCAAATACTGGGTGACCAACGGCGGAATTGCGGACTACTATTCCATTTTTGCCACCACAGATCCCAAGTCTCAGCATAAAGGCATCTGCGCGTTTCTGGTGGAGCGGGACTGGGAAGGGGTCAGGGTGGGGAAAACCATCCCTAAAATGGGTCAGCGCTGCTCCAACACCGTGGGCATTCATTTTGACAATGTGCGCGTGCCCAAGGAGAATGTGCTGGCTGAGCCGGGGCAGGGGTTTTACCTGGCCATGAAGACGTTTTCCCGCACGCGGCCGGCCATTGGGGCGTTTTCTGTGGGCGCCGCGCGCTCGGCCATGGAATATGCCATTGATTATGTCAAAAAGCGCCAGGCATTCGGCACAAAGATCGCCAACTTCCAATCGCTTCAGTTCAAGATCGCCGAGATGTATCAAAAAGTGGAGACATCCCGACTGCTTACATTGAAAGCCGCATGGGAGGCGGACAGCGGCATTGATCCGACCATAAATGCCTCCATTGCCAAGCAATACGCCTCAGAGGCCGCGCTTGAGGTGGCCAATGAGGCGCTTCAAATTTTCGGCGGCTACGGCTACACCAAGATGTTTCCCATAGAAAAACTGCTGCGCGATACCCGGCTTTTCCGGATTTACGAGGGCACCAGCGAAGTCCAGCGGCTGATCGTCTCGGGGCATGCGATGCATTCCTATCAGCCGGTGATGCCGCCCCTGGAAGATTTGCCTTTGCACATTGAGCGGGAGCCGGAGACCGTAAATCAGCCGGATGATGCGGAAACAACTGCCTGGCGCTGCCGGATGTGCGGATATGTTCATTACGGCGAAGAACCGCCCGAGCAATGCCCCTATTGTTTTTTCCCCAAAACAGCGTTTAAAAATACAGCGGAAAAAGCGGAATAGGGCGTAATCAGAGTCTTATCAGTTCATATGCCCGTGTGCCCAGGCCGATTTCTTCTGCATAATCGAGCTGAATCGGCCAGTCCACCTTCGGGTAAAGCCCCTTGAATTTATCCTCTCCGGGGCCCTGGTTGTGCTTGATGCAGGAATCGGGGAGCGCGGGTTCCTGGTTGACCAGATCCACGCAGGCCTGATCCAGTGCCACCGGATCGGTTGAGGCGGCGACCCCGATGTCCCGGACAATCGGGGCATCGTTATATGGGGGACAGTCGCAGGCAGGCGAGACATGGTTAATAAAATTGATGAAAAAGCTTTTATCCGGCTTATCCTTTAATATCCCATGGGTATACTCCACCATATATTCCAGAAATCGGGGGATAGACTGATTCCATTGGATTTGAACCGCGCCGGTTTCGCACACCAGAATGCATTCCCCGCAGCCCACACATTTTTCCGGATCGATCTGGGCTTTCTCTTCCACAAAATAAATGGCCTCCTGGGCGCAGTGCAGGGCGCATTCCCCGCAGCCCACACATTTTTTCTGCTTTATCTTGGGCGAAACCCCCGAATGCTGATCCATTTTTCCGCGTCTTGAGGCGCATCCCATGCCCACATTTTTAATGGCTCCGCCAAACCCGGATAGCTCATGGCCTTTAAAATGGGCAACAGAAATCAGCGCATCCGCCTCAATAATTTCCGAGCCAATATAGACGGCATTGCAGTTTTTTTGATCAACGGCAACCGCGGTTTCCGACTTGCCCCGCAGTCCGTCGGCAATTACCAGCGGCGCATTAACCACCGAATAGGCGAATCCGTTTTCCGTTGCCGTCTTCAGGTGATCCACCGAATTGCCCCGCGAGCCGGCATAGAGGGTGTTCGCATCTGTCAGGAACGGAAAGGCGCCCGCGGTCTTAATGGCGTCAACAATGTGCCGGATATAGACGGGCCGGATAAATGCGGTATTGCCCAGTTCGCCGAAGTGAAGCTTCAGGGCGACCAGATCCCGTTTTTTGATGCATCCCGGCATCCCGGCCTTATCCATGAGGCCTTTTAATTTGGTGATGAAGTTTTCCTTATAGGACGCTTTGAAATCGATAAAAAATACATTGCTGGCCATTGTTCCTCCTTATCTTCTGCCCGGCGAATCGGTTAGCGTGCAAATGATCCATGTTTTATATAGCAGACAGGAACCGGCCGGATCAAGCCGCTAAGTTGCTGCGGCATGGTTAAGTCCGGTTAGAGACCGGTTAAAGCTTGCAATAACAGCCGGATTGCGATAAGGCAATACCCGCACGCATCAAGTCTTTTTTCATGGACGGCTCTGCCGCCGTCCCATTTGTCGATAAAATTTTCTCGTTTTTATATTTCCTGATGTTTGACCGACGATTGATTCAGTACTTTGACTGGGGCCTTTTGCTGATTGCCCTGCTGATTGCCGGCATAGGGCTGCTGCTGCTCTATAGCGCCGTCCAAACCAGCGAGATCCGTAGTATTCTGTATTATAAGCAGATGATATGGCTTTCCGTGGGGTTTCTGGTTATGGTAGCCGTATTTTTATTTAACTATAAGCATCTGGATCAATGGTCCCTGATAATATATATAGGATGCGTGGGGCTGCTTCTGCTGGTCTTTGTTTTTGGCAAGCATGTCGGCGGATCCACCCGCTGGCTTGCCATCGGCCCATTTACTTTGCAGCCCTCTGAGCCGGTCAAGCTCGGTGTGATAATCATCCTGGCCAAATACCTTGCCAGTGCGGTCAAGCCGGCGGGGCTTGATTTGAAAGACTTGATTCCCCCGATGGTACTAACCGGCATCCCCTTCCTATTGGTGGCCGCCCAGCCGGATTTGGGCACCGCGGGCACCATTGCTTTAATCGCCGCAACCATGGTTATCTTTGCCAAAATTGAACGAAAAACCCTGATTTTTTTTATCCTGGTGATTGCCGTGACCCTGCCGCTGGCATGGAATCTGTTGGAGCCTTATCAGCAGGAACGCATTCTGACGCTTATTTTTCCCAACCGCGATCCGCTGGGTGCCGGCTATCATATCCGGCAATCCAAACTTGCCGTGGGCTCGGGCATGCTGTTTGGCAAGGGCTATTTAGATGGCACGCAGAAGATGCTTGCCTTTTTGCCGGAGCAGCATACGGACTTCATCTTTTCGGTTCTGGCCGAAGAATGGGGGTTTGTAGGCTCCTTTGCCGTACTGTTTCTCTATCTGTTTTTGATTGCTTTCGGGCTTAACGTCGCCTATGCGTGCCGGGATAAATTCGGTGCTATTTTAGCAGTTGGTATCACGGCCATGTTTTTCTGGCAGGTATTTACCAATATCGGGATGGTGATCGGCATCATGCCGGTGGTCGGCATGCCGCTGCCGCTGATGAGCTATGGGGGCTCCTCCATACTAACCAGTTTTATCGGGCTGGGACTGCTAATGAATATTAGTATGCGAAAATTTATGAAAGATTAGGCATTCGATCTCTCCCGGTCAGTAGCCGAGAAACATAGGTTTTGAGGTATGATTTTTAGGGCAGCGGACAGTGTTTGGATAAACGGCGGCATACGGGCAGTAACGGAGAAAATTTTTCAAAAAAGTTTTGACAAATGTAACTGTTTGGTGATAGTTCTTTTTGCTTAAATTTAAGGATATATGAAGTTTGTCATCCAGGGAAACTTTTATGGACGATTGGTCAAATTGCGGGGGATAAATTTATGGTAAGTATCGACTACACGCTCATCATTCAGATCATCAATTTTGTTGTATTGATATGGGCGTTAAACCTTGTTCTTTACCGGCCCATTCGGGGGATTATCAACCAGCGGACTGAAAAAGTAGAAGGGCTTGAAACGGGTATCGAGCGTTTTGAGCAGGATGTGGTCGACAAGGATCAAGCCATCAAGGACGGACTGAAAGAGGCCAGGGCCAAAGGGGTTCAAGAAAAGGAGACCCTTGAAAATGAGGCCAAAGAGCTTGAAAAGCAAAAGATCGAGGAGATCAATGAAAGGGCCCGCCAGGATCTGGCCAAAGTCCGGGAACAGATTGCCAGAGACATGGAATCGGCCCGGCAGTCCTTGGAGGCGGAGGTGGATAAATTTGCTGATGATATCAGCCAGAAAATTCTGGGGAGGGCGGTTTAATGACATTGAAAGGTCTATTGCGCCAATCACGACCATTGCTTACTACTTTGCTGCTATGCCTGCTGCTTCTTCTGCCAACCGCGGTCCTCGCTGCAAGCGGCGGTGATCATGGCGGCGGCGGATGGCAAGCCACCGACACCTACCGGGTCATGAATTTTGCCGTCCTGCTTGCCCTGTTGATTTTCCTCCTGCGAAAACCCGCTTCTCAATTTTTAAGCGGCCGCATTAAAGGGATTCAGGAACAATTGGCGGATCTTGAGGAAAAAAAGAAGGCGGCCGAGAAAAAGTTGGCCGAATATAATGAGCGGCTGGCCAAACTCACCGAAGAATCTGAACAGATCATCGAGCAGTATAAACAACAGGGAGAGGCGGCCCGGGAAAAAATTCTCAAGGAAGCCGAAGCCTCTGCCGCCAAATTGGAAGAGCAGGCCCGCCGGACCATTAATCACGAATTCAATCAGGCCAAAAAGCAGCTTGAGGTCGATGTGCTTGAAAAGGCGTTTGCCAAAGCTGAGGACAAGCTTAAAAGTCGCATTACAGAAGACGACCAGAGCCAACTAATTGACGAATACTTAAATGAGGTGGTGAAAAAGTGAGAAGTTCTGCGATTGCCAGACGTTATTCAAAAGCCTTGATGTTGATCGCCAAGGATGACGGACAGGCTGAAACCTACAGGGAGGAGCTCGACGGCTTTATCGAGTTGTTGGATCAACAGGAAGAACTTGAGCAGATGATCACCAACCCTTTGTACAGCACCGAGAATCGGCGGAAGGTCTTTACAGCGGTACTTGATGCGGTGGACATCTCAAATGTGATGCGCTCGTTTTTGATCCTGCTGTTCAATAAGGGGCGTATCCCCTATACTCGCCAGATAGCCGCCAACTATAACAAGCTGGCGGATGAGCTGAAAGGCATCGTGCGGGCCAATCTGGTTTCGGCCACCGAACTGTCCGATGAAAAATTCGAAGAAATCCGCAATGCGCTCTCAAAAATGACCGGGAAAGACGTTGTGTTGGAGTCAGAACAGGATCCGAGCATTATTGGCGGGGTTGTCACCAAAATCGGGGATCTGGTTCTGGATGGAAGTATAAAGACGCAGTTGGAAAATATGAGAGAATCATTAAAAAGGGGTGAGAGGGTCTAATGGAAATAAAAGCCGAAGAAATCAGTCAAATTATTAAGGATCAGATTCAGGAATTTGACAAGAAGGTTGAACTGAGTGAAACCGGCGTGGTCTTATCCGTTGGTGACGGCATCGCCCGCGTTTATGGACTCGAGCAGGTTCAGGCACTCGAACTTGTTGAATTTCCGAATGGTGTACTCGGATTGGCAATGAACCTCGAGGAAGACAATGTGGGCGTTGCCATTATGGGTGAAGACACTGAGATCAAGGAAGGCGCCATTGTCAAGCGGACCGGCCGCATCGCCGAGGTCCCGGTTGGCGAT
>JBKHAE010000145.1:0-7184 GCA_046543065.1 Desulfobacterales bacterium
GGGTGCTTCCCAAGGTATAGACATGACAAAGGAATGGAGCAATTGGTTACGTTCTGCGGCATGGGATTTTAATATTGAGGTGGATAAGAAAACATTGGGTTTACTTGGCAGTTTTGTCAAAGAACTTTTAAGTGCCAATCAAACGACAAATCTTACCGCCATTACGGATCCGGAAGAAATTGCTGAAAGCTTGATACTGGATTCCATTATCCCCGGAAAATATCTGTTCGATAAAAAACAAATACTTGATCTGGGCACAGGGGCCGGGTTTCCGGGAATTCCCTTAAAAATTGTTTTTCCGGAATTGAATTTGACCCTGATTGACGCCAGGCGCAAGAAAGTCAATTTTTTGAAATATGTGATCCGGCAGCTGGGGCTTGAGGATATTGCTGCCCGTCAGATCCGGGCCGAGGAACTGGCCGGGGAAGGGGGGCGGTTTGACGCGGTTATTACAAGGGCGGTAGCTGATTTGGCCCATTTGATCAAGCTCGCTTTCCCGTTGCTTAAAAAAGAAGGGGTTCTTATCGCCATGAAGGGGAGCAACTATCAGGCGGAGATTGATGCGCTGTTGGCGAGCTCTTCGCTAAGTATCGGGAAAGAAAAATATCCGGCCGATAAATTAAAAATTGATGTTGAAACCTATCGCCTGCCGTTTTCAGGAATTAACCGGGCGTTGATTTTTCTCCGCCACTGACTATTTATACATACAATACAGCTTATTTAATTGACAGGGATTAAACTCCCAGATATTATAAATATACATTTTTAACCTTGCCTTTCACTGCTATTTTGAATTCGCAAAATTTATCCGCTTTTAATTCGGCAGAGGGGCCATGTCCGATTCAAACACATCCGACCTTAGAGATGACCAGCCTGCAGAGGTCATTGCCAGGCTGTATGAATTGATCCAGCAGTTAACTGATGAAGAGCGCCATCAGCTTTTAATGGATCTGGAAGATCATCTCACGCCCAAAAAACGGAAATATCCGCGGAAAAATTATTTTATGAGCGTCCAGTTTTCCATTAACGGGCGGATGTTTAACGGGTTTATCAAAAATATCAGCTCCGGCGGCGCCTATGTGGAAACCCTGAAGGATCATCTGCAGCATTTGGAAAAAGGGCGGCCGCTTGTCCTTACCTTTCAGCATCCGGATACCCAGGGGCATGTTAAGATAACAGGGGAAATCGTGCGTGTTAACGCCACCGGCATAGGCGTGCATTTTGAGGAGAAGCTGGGGGATTTGAACGCGCCGTCGGATTAATAATTTACTATCCTCTTGGATGGTATTTTGCGTGCATTTTTTTTAAGTGATCGCGGGCGACATGCGTATAGATCTGCGTAGTTGAAATATCCACGTGGCCAAGCATCATCTGAACCGCCCGCAGATCCGCACCGCCCTCCAGCAAATGGCTGGCAAACGAATGGCGAAGAGAATGCGGGGTGATTTCCTTTTGGATGCCTGCCTGAGCCCCGCAGCGCTTTAAAAGCTTCCAGAATCCCTGGCGGGTCATAGGGTTTCCGGCCCTGGCCACAAAAAGATAGGGGCTTAAGTGTTCTTTCACCAGCGCCGGCCGGCCGAGATTGATATAGGTCTGGATTTTTTCCCTGGCATACCCGCCAATGGGAACGATTCTTTCTTTTGCACCTTTTCCGAAAACGCGGACAAAGCCCGCCTCCAGATTGATTTCGGTCATTTTGACCATGATCAGCTCACTTACGCGAAGGCCTGCCGCATATAAGAGTTCCAGCATGGCCGCATCCCGCATCCCCTTGGCGGTTTTGGTATCCGGCGCGCCAAGCAGTTTTTTGATTTCCTCAAACGACAGAACATCCGGCAGGCGCACGCCGAATTTGGGCAGTTCCACCAGCCGGGCCGGATCTTTTTTAATCACCTTCTCCTGAACGGCAAACCGGTAAAATCCCCTTAATGTGACCAGATGACGGGCCCGGGAGCGAATGCCCAGGCCCTTATCCCGCAGATTTAAAAGGTATTTCAGGATAACCGGCGTATCAGTTTCCGCGATATTTGAAATTTTGTTTGCCCGCAAAAACCGCACATAGCGGGAAAGATCCCGGGCATAGGCATCAATGGTGCCGGCTGACAGCCCTTTTTCCACTACCAGGTAATTAAGGTATTGATCAACCAGTAGATTGAGTGCAGCCATCAGGAAATCATATCCATTCGGATTTCAAGCGCATTAAAGACTTCTGCGCCGTCCGCTTTGACCACCACCATGTTTTCCAGGCGCACGCCGCCTTTTCCCGGAATATAGATGCCCGGCTCCACGGTAAACACCATGTTTTCGGAAAGCGTTTTTTCCCGCTCTGCCAAAGGGCTAAGCGAAGGGCCTTCATGCACGGCAAGGCCAACGCCGTGTCCCAGCCCATGGCCGAAATAATCTTTATACCCCTTTTCTTTGATGTGATTTCTGGCAACGGCATCCACTTCCCGGGTGGTCATGCCGGGTTTTATGGCGGAAATGGCCTTCTGCTGGGCGTCGTAGACAATGGTGTATATTTCTTTAAACTCTTTATCCGGCTTTTCAAGAAAAACCGTGCGGCTCATGTCGCTGCAGTAGCCATTTAATTTGGCGCCCCAGTCAAAAAGAAGCGGCTCGTTTTTATGAAAGGGCCGCTTCATAGGAATGGCGTGGGGCAGGGCGGAGTTCGGGCCGGAGGCGGCAATGACCGGAAAGGATAACGCTTGGGCGCCGGCTTCCCGCATCTGCTTTTCAAGCGCCCAGGCGGCATCAGTTTCAAATAGACCGGATTTAATCGTTTGAATAAATTCTTTGAATGCAGCTTCCGCAAGCAGCACGGATTTCTGAATGGCGCTGATTTCTGATTCATCCTTTATCAGCCGAAGCGATTCCACCATTTCAGTGAAAGGGACTAGTTCAACGGAAAGGCCGTATTCATTGAGTTCTTTTGTGATCTTTGTATAAACTTCATAAGACATACGGCGGCTTTCAAAACCCAGGCGTCTGGTTTTTAGGGATTCGAGCAGGTTCGGCAGTTCCTTTGCCAGGCCTTTTTGATAGACCACCATATCATAGGCCGGGCATTCCTGTCTGGCCTGGGTTTCAAACCGCGAGTCCGTGGCCAGCACCTGCGCATCCGGGGTGATAAGGAGGGCGCCGGCGGATTCGTCAAATTGGGCGTCTTCTCCGGTAAATCCGCTTAAATAGCGCCGGTTCTCTTCGATCAGAACAAGAAACGTGTCAATATTTTCATCCTGCATTTTTTTCCGCAGATCAGCTATGCGGTTTTCAGTGGTGCCCATTTATGCTCCCATGGCAAATTTGTTTTATTTTCAGGCAGGCACGGTGGCCTGCCCTACTGTCAGTGCTTTACATATAAAAAAAAACATGATACCGGAAAGTTATAAAATATTTTACTCTATCAACCCGGCATAAAGGATTCAAGTATTGAAATACAGCAACAAGGATATCATTCGATCCGGTGAACGCAAGCTGATTCGATTCATTGGCAAACATCTGGACTGGACCCCGGTCCGGCAGGCAATCCGTGAGCATTATGAGATAGATGCCGGCGGGGATCTGGAACACCAGTCCGGCAGTATTGTGGTGCACCGGGGGGATATTGCCTATAAGCTTGATTTTGATCTTAAAGTCAATTTTTCGGTGCTGCTGGATCGAAACGGCGAGGCCGTGGCCGTCCAATCCCCGCAAACAGGAGATGAAGATACGACTGAATCGCCTGAGCCGGGTTCGCAGCCGCCTGAAAACGCCCGCAAAGCGTCTGAAATTGCGGAGATGATGTCTGAAATCAACAAATCATAAAGAAGGGGATAGACGATTGGCGAAAAAGGCCTTAATTACCGGCATTACTGGTCAGGACGGGGCTTACCTGGCGGAATTTTTATTGGACAAAGGCTACTCCGAGGTCCATGGCATCAAGCGCCGGGCCTCGTTGTTTAATACCCAGCGGGTGGATCATCTGTATCAGGACCCGCACGAGCAGGATCTTAAGTTTATCCTCCATTACGGCGATTTAACAGATGCCTCCAATCTGATCCGGATCGTCCAGGATGTGCAGCCGGATGAAATTTATAACCTGGCCGCCCAGAGCCATGTCCAGGTCTCATTTCAGTCCCCGGAATACACCGGCAATGCAGACGGCCTCGGCACCCTGCGCCTGCTTGAGGCGATCCGCATACTGGGGCTTGAGAAAAAGATCCGATTTTATCAGGCATCCACTTCAGAGCTTTACGGCAAGGTGCGGGAGACGCCCCAGAGCGAGGAGACGCCGTTTTATCCCCGGTCCCCGTATGGCTGCGCCAAGCTCTACTCCTTCTGGTGCACGGTGAACTACCGGGAGGCCTATGATATGTTCGCCTGCAACGGGATTTTGTTCAATCATGAATCGCCGGTCCGCGGGGAGACATTTGTCACCCGGAAAATCACCCGGGCGGCGGCCCGGATCGCCCTGGGCCTGGAAAACCACCTCTACCTGGGCAATTTGAATGCCCGCCGGGACTGGGGGCATGCAAAGGATTTTGTCCGCGCCCAGTGGCTGATTCTCCAGCAGGATCAGCCGGAGGATTTTGTGATTGCCACCGGAGAGCAGCATTCGGTGCGCGAATGCTGCGATAAATCCTTCAAAAATATCGGTGTCTTTCTGCGCTGGGAAGGGGAGGGGGCGAGTGAGAAGGGGATTGTCGATCATATTTCCCCGTCTGCCCCTGTCACCGCCCTTCCAATCAAGCATGGATTAAACAAGTTGGCCCCGGGACAGACGGTGGTTTCGGTGGATCCCCGCTACTTCCGGCCCACCGAGGTGGACACGCTTCTGGGCGATCCATCCAAGGCAAGAAAAAAACTCGGCTGGGAACCTGAAATCTCTTTTGACGAGATGGTTGCCGAAATGGTCGAACATGATCTGACGGAAGCGGCCAGAGAGTCGGTGTGCCAGCGCAATGGGTTTTCGATACCCGCAAGCCTTGAGGCATTGATGTAGAAGGATGGATAAAAACGCGAAAATATATGTGGCCGGCCATAATGGTCTGGCCGGCTCTGCCCTGGTCCGAAAGCTTACCGCGCTTGGCTGTAAAAATATTATTACCCGGCCGCATGCAGAACTTGATCTCACCCGGCAGGAAGCGGTGGAATCCTTTTTTGCAAAAGAAAAGCCCGAATATGTCATTCTGGCAGCCGCCAAAGTGGGCGGGATTGTAGCCAATAATACCTATCCGGCGGAATTTATCCGCGACAACCTGGCCATACAGACCAACATCATCCACTCGGCCCGGGAGAATCATGTTAAGCGATTGATCTTTCTGGGTTCCTCCTGCATCTATCCCCGGGACTGCCCGCAGCCCATGAAGGAGGCCCATCTTTTGACCGGGCCGCTGGAGCCCACCAACGAGCCCTATGCCATTGCCAAGATTGCCGGCATTAAAATGTGCCAGTCCTATAACCGGCAGTACGGCACCCGGTTTTTTGCCGTCATGCCCACCAACCTTTACGGGCCGAACGACAATTTTGACCTGGAAACCAGCCACGTGCTGCCCGCGCTCCTGCGAAAGTTTCATGAAGCCGCAAAAAATAATGCGCCTTATGTAACGGTCTGGGGCACCGGCAGTCCCCGCCGGGAATTTCTGCATGTGGAGGATTTTGCGGATGCCTGCATCCATATCTTTAACCTGGATGCAAACACCTTTGATTCTCTGATCCAGGCCTATGACAACCCGCTGGTCAATATCGGGTGCGGCAAAGATACGACCATTAAAGCGCTTGCCGAGATGATCCGGGACATTACCGGGTTTTCCGGAGAGATGAAGTTTGACACGTCCCGGCCGGATGGCACGCCTCAGAAACTCCTTGATGTCTCCCGGCTGAATGAACTGGGCTGGTCCTATTCCATATCTTTAAAAGAGGGGATTCAGCAGACGTATCAGTGGTGCCTTGAAAATTCCGTATTCTGATATCCCGTAAAAAAGGAGCCCGGGTGCATGTATGACAGCCGATGATAACCATGAGCTTCTGGATGACCGGATTGTCATTTATATTCCGTGGTATCAGTTTGTCATCCGGATAGGGCTTGGCGCGCTCACCGCTTTTTATTTCTATTTTTTACCCCGCCCGCCGCTGGCTTTAAATGGCACCGTAATAGCCATATTATTCGCCGTATTCTTCGCATTCCATATCCTTTGGTGGCAGTATTTTAAAAAAAGGGGCATTGGCATAATCGGCGTGCGCGCGGCTAACTGGATCGATCTTCTGGGTGCCGGCACCGTGGTTATCCTTGACCCGTTTGCCATTCCGCCCACCCTGGTTTTGATTGTTATTGCCGTTATCGGAAACGGGATTCAGCACGGGCATAAAAATTTTATCGTTGTTTCCGGAAACGCATTTTTGGTGGGCATTGTGTCTGTTCCCACCCATTATTACCTGATCGGCCATTGGCCGTCCTATCCGTTTTATTTCTTCTGCATTTTTCTGCTGGTCTGCCTCCACTACATCTATTTTCTGATTCGGGGCATCGAACGGATAAAAGCGCAGGCCGAGGAACATGCCAGAAAAGATGAGTTAACCGGGCTTTTAAACCGCCGCGCATTGTTATCCGCTGCCGGCTATCTGCTTTCGCTTTACCAGCGCACGCGGCTGCCGCTCGTATTTGTTTTTGTCGATCTGGACGGATTTAAGGCGGTCAATGACGAACTGGGCCATGCTATGGGCGACCGGGTGCTTCAGCAGTTTGCATGGCTGATAAAGCAAAATTTCCGGAAAACGGATATTACGGCTCGTATTGGCGGTGATGAGTTTGTATTTCTTTTGACCAACAGCTTCAAAGAGGACGCAGATGCTGTAATGAAGCGGTTGAATAAAGAGTTTATCGATTGGGCTGAAAGCCATTCAATTCGCGTGGGAATGAGCTGGGGGATTGAAGCCCTTGAAGGAAAAGCTGAAGCGCCGGAACTTGAGGATATTATGCGTCAGGCGGATGCCGCCCTCTATGCCGCCAAGGGCCGGCGGGGGAGGTGAGGGAAGTCGTTTGAGGTTCACGGTTCAGGGTTCACCGTTCACAGTTCAAGGTTTAAGGTTCACAGTTTAAGGTTTAAAAGCTTCAGTGCCTTTGGCTTTGGCAAAGGTTTATAAAAAAGGCAATTTCCGCTAAGTCCCCCTTTGTAAAGGGGGATTTAGGGGGATTTTTCATTATT
>JBKHAE010000034.1:0-32467 GCA_046543065.1 Desulfobacterales bacterium
CCAGGATTTTTCGAATCTTAAGGGTCTCTCCCATTGCAGCCCATTGATTCACCATACTGATATCTGCCCCGGCCATGAATGCTTTGCCCGCCCCTGTAAAAACGATGATACGCACCTCGTCATCCGACGCGAACTGATTGACAGCATCTATGATCTCTGCAGAAACAGTTTGGTTGTAGGCATTCATGACCTTAGGCCGATTAAAGGTCAATTTTCCAATCACGCCCGATTTTTCTACGACAATTGTCTCGTAATTCACTGCTGCAGCTCCTCAAATGGTCTAATATTCAGAAAATATTTGTAACACTTACATACAAGAATGGCCAAAAAAATTCCACCCCCGACTTATTCAAAATGACCGTTACACCTTAGTTCAATACTATCTCGATATTAATATTCCATTCAGTATGATGGTGCATAGTTTGTCCGTGTAAGCCTGCGGTTGAATGGTTTTACCAAAAATTACCGCCGGCATTATCATGTGCTCAAGTGCCCCAATAATCGCGTCCCTGATATAGGCTGGGGGAATATCGCTCCTCATGGCCCCTGAATTGATGCCCTCCTGAATTATGTCGTAATAAAGTCGTGCATACCTCTTAACTACCTGATAGGTGGGGCTCCTGAAATAATCCGGAAAATTTCTTACCTCGACCAGAATAATCTTGGCAAATACCCTTTGATGGTTATAAATCACAAAAGTGTTGTATACAAGGCTTTTTAGCTTAGCTACTGAATCTTCTATATCCCTTAAATCATTATAAATATTTATTAATGCCTCGTTAAGGTATTCATCCAGTACAGAATGAAGCAACCCCCTTTTGCTTCCGAAATATCGATATATCAGTGCCTCGTTCGCTTCTGCAGTTTTTGCAATCTGTGCCGTAGTAATTGAATTAAAATCATTTTCTTCAAGAAGTCTCCGTAGCGAGTCGACCAATTTTCTTTTAGCCGGTGGGCCTGAAGAAAACTCATACAGCTCGCTGTTTACTTCGTAGTCAATTTCTTTTTTATCCATAATTAATCATATCATTTTATGTTTGTTAAATATTGTTCACTATAAAAGCACATCAACGGCCTTTTGCCAAAATATACTATTATAATTCCAGGGCTTGTTGTCAAAATAAAGATTTTATGTATTACTTACTTACACATTTTTCTTGATATGTCAATCCCTTTTTATCTTTATTCCCAATTAAAAATCGACGCCGCTTCACACACAAAATTCCAAATTTTATTAAAGATTTACTTAATACACACCTTGCGCACTTCCAGAAGATCGCAGTGGCCTTCAAATATTTTTTCGATGCCGTCCTGCTTCAAGGTGGTCATACCTTCGGCAATGGCCTGATCCCGGATTTCAGACATGGGCGCCCGGCTCGTAATCAGTGATTTAATCGAATCCGAAGCCACAAGGAGCTCATGGATGCCCATGCGGCCACGATAACCGGTGTTGTTACACTGCTCGCAGCCCGCGGGCCGGTAAAGCATCAGGTCCTCTGAATACGGAATATTAACGTTCTTTTTAAACAATTCTTCGTCATATTCGCGGACCAGCGCCTCGTATTCGGATTTATCCGGGTGATAAGACTCCTTGCAGTTTTTGCAAAGTGTGCGCACCAGGCGCTGGGCCAGGATGGCGATCAGGGCATCCGCAAAATTAAACGGGTCCATGCCCATATCCAGCAATCGGGTCACACTTTCCGGCGCGCTGTTGGTATGAAGGGTTGAGAACACGAGGTGACCGGTGAGCGATGCTTCAATGCCCATCTGGGTCGTTTCCCGGTCCCGCATCTCACCGACCATGATCACATCCGGATCAGCGCGGAGAAACGCCCGCATGGCCGCGGCAAAATCATAGCCGATTTTGGGTTTGACCTGCACCTGCCGCAAGCCCTTTTGCGTGATTTCCACCGGATCTTCCGCGGTCCAGATCTTTCGGTCCACCTCATTGATATGCGCCAGCGCAGAATGTAAGGTGGTGGTTTTTCCGGAACCGGTGGGGCCGCAGCAAAAAATCAGACCATAAGGATTGGTTACCGCATTAATGAAGTTTTCATAATTACGATCCGAAAACCCCATCTTATCCAAAGGGATCGGCTCGCCGGAGGCCAGAATCCGCATGACCACATCCTCAAGCCCCCCCTGGGTCGGCACGGTCGCCACCCGCAGTTCGATATCCTTTCCCCCGTACTTTTTAAAACGGATTTTTCCGTCCTGGGGCTTTCGGCGTTCGGCGATATCCAGGTCAGACATGATCTTGATTCGGGAGATAACCGCGTTTTTGTAGCTGTAGGGAATCGTCTGATACAAGGTGCAGGCACCGTCCACCCGGATCCTGACTTCGGTATTTTTTTTACCGGGCTGCGGCTCGATATGAATATCCGACGCCCCCCGGTTATTCGCATCCATGATGACCTTATTGACCAGCTGCACCACTGCGCTGCTTTCCTCGGACACATCATAGGCTTCCTCTTCGAAAGTGTCATCGTCATCCTGGAGCTGGGAAATGATATCATCGATGGAGGAGCCCTCCGCAGGGCCCTTTTCCGAGGTAAACAGATCGATCAGCTTTAGAATATCCTCGCGGACTGCAACATTGAATTTAATGCTCTTTTTGGGAAAAAGCGTTTTAATCTCATCCACGCGCCGAATGTCATCCGGATTGTCGATGGCAATGATGATATCCCCGTTTTCCGACCGGATCGGCACCCAGGCATTGGTTTTCATGAACTTGACCTTCAACCCATGCAGCAGTTCCCCGGGAATTGGCATGGTGTTGTTGTATTCCACAAGGGGCAGATCAAAATACCGGCTCAATGCGACGCCTACTTCCTTTTTCGGTATCTTGAAATCGGATATCAGGATATTTTCAACCGGCTCCCGCTTCTCCCGGGCCTTGGAGACAGCATTGTTCAGCTCTTTCTGGGTGAGAATATGATTTTCCAGCAGGTAGTCAAATTTGCCCTTGCCCTGAGAAGCCATGCGCTTCTGTTTATAAAGGGCAATGCCCATGATCTTGGTAAGTTCTTTCAGGTTGTCCTCATCCCGCCGCGTAAAAGGTCCGCCGCCCCGTCGATTGATCAGCTGGATAACGCCAAGGAGATAGGATTTAAACAGAATGGGGGCCACAAGCACCTGTCTTGTTCGAAAACCGGAGCGCTTATCCCAGCGGTTATCGAATTTCAATGAGGCATCCAGAGCGTTTAACTCGTTGGTGTCATAAACATCCTTGATGTTTAACATCCGCTGATGGGTGGCCGAATAGCCGGCAATGCTTTTATCGGATATGGGTACCCGGATTTCTGAAATTTCTTCTCCGGATTTAAACCTTGACACCAACTCCCGTTTAATGCCGTCCACATAGTAGATGGTAATGCGTTCGGCCCCGATAAGGTCGACAATATCATCTTTCAAATCGATCAGTATCTCATCGAGATTAAACGCGGCATAAATCTGATTGCTGATTTCCTGGAGCTTGGTGCGGTATTCAACCTCTGATTTTAGATGATGTACATCCGTTTCATCTTCAGGTGTGGTTTTGAGGACTTGGTTGAGTTTTTCGGAAGCCTCCATATTTTTCCCCGCTTTGTTTATGGCTATGTTTTACGATTTTACCTAAATTTAGGTTTTATTCGCTGCCGGCATTATTGGCCTGCCTGCGGGGGGTACCAGAGTCCGTAGAGCTTTTTGATGCCGCCCCCGATCAGAATAATGCCGATGAGATAAAAACAGATGCGAATAAACACCAGGATGCTGACAAAATATTCGATGTCCCCCACCTGTTCCATGAGATAAGGGATGCGGAAAAAAACGCCGATTCCCATCAGCAAGAGCGCAATACCCCACACGGTTTGAAAAATATCTCGATATTCCTTCATTTTGACTGCCCTATAGGTATAAGCCTTTGACCAATATCTTTTTATAATACATTCAAAAATCGTTAAATGTCAATCGGGTTTCTGCTTGACCGCTGCCCGCTTCATCTTATAATAGAAAAAGCCGCGTATTGATTATCTGATCCATTTTATTTTGGGAGTATGACTGCATGAGCGTTGATGAACAATATGAACACAAACTTGAACTTCGCAATATCAGGCTTTCCGATTATCAGGACATAAAGGAAATCATGGAGCTGGTCTATCCGGCCATGGGCGGGGCATGGGATTTTGAGGAGTTTGCCGCCCTGATCGAACGCTTTCCGGAAGGCCAGATATGTATTGAAGATAAAGGCAAAGTGATGGCTGGCGCCTTGGCGTTGATGGTCAATCACGATGAGTATGAAACCCGTCATGCCTATGGTGACTTGGTCGGCGACGGCCGCATGCGCTCACATGATCCCAACGGGGATGCGCTTTACGGCATTGATGTGTTTGTGCACCCGGAATATCGGGGGCTGCGCCTTGGCCGAAGGCTCTATGATGCCAGAAAAGAGCTCTGCGAAGAGATGAATTTGAAAGGCATCCTGTTCGGGGCGCGTATCCCCGGATACAAGGATTACTCCCATGAACTGACTCCTGAACAGTATATCCAGAAAGTCCGAAACAACGAAATCTATGATCCGGTCCTCTCGTTTCAGCTGGCCAATGACTTTCATATCAAAAAGGTTATGCGGGGATACATGCCGGAAGACCGGCAGTCGCATTCCTACGGCATCCTCATGGAATGGAACAATATTTATTATGAAAAGCGCCGCCCGCTTTTCGGAGGCAGAAAAGCCTACCCCCGGCTGGGGGTGGTGCAGTGGCAGATGCGGCCCTTCCAGGGATTTGAGGATGTCATGCAGCAGGCGGAATTTTTTATTGATGCGGTGGCCGGCTATAATTCGGATTTAATTCTGTTCCCGGAGCTTTTAAATGCCCCGCTCATGAGAAATTTCAACCAGGAGAACCCGGCTGAGGCCATGCGCTCCCTGGCCGAATATACCGAGCCCCTGCGGGATGAATTCATCAAAATGGCCCTTAGCTACAACATTAACATTGTGGCCGGCAGCATGCCGGAGTACCGGGACGGCAACCTCTATAATGTTTCCTATCTGTGCCGGCGCGACGGCACCTGGGACTGCCAGTACAAACTCCACATCACCCCGGATGAGTCCCAGTACTGGGGGTTAAAAGGCGGGGATGAGCTCAAGATTTTTAATACCGATATCGGCAAAGTGGGCATCCTGATCTGCTATGATGCGGAGTTTCCTGAGCTGTCAAGGTATCTGGTGGAAAAAGGGATGAATATTCTCTTAATCCCCTACTGGACGGACACCAAAAACGCGTATCTGCGGGTCCGGCGCTGTGCCCAGGCAAGGGCCATTGAGAATGAATGCTATGCCGCGATTTCGGGAAGCGTCGGAAACCTCCCGAATGTGGAAAACATGGATATCCAGTATTCGCAGTCCGCGGTTTTCACTCCGTCGGATTTTGCTTTTCCCCATGACGCCATCTCCGCCGAAGCCACGCCGAACACGGAAATGACGCTTATGGTGGACCTGGATCTGGATCTGTTGAAGGAACTCAGAGAGCAGGGAAGCGTCCGTAATGTGCGCAGCCGGCGGCTGGACCTGTACCAGATTGTCTGGAAGAAAAACTAAAAGTATTCCCCGCGGTCGGTGCGCGCGGGGGCCGAGCGTAAAAGCAACTTCATTTACTGACACCTGAACACTGAAACCTGAAACCTTAGAAAGGTTTCCTGCTTTCCAGTTCCGCCAGCCGGTTGTCGAAGTCTGCCCGCTTCTGATCAGCCTCGGCAGTGACCGATTCCAGCGTTTCAAAATCCTCATCAATCCGGCGCTGGCATTTGCTGATCTCCCGGGACAGCTCAACAATTTTGGCGCTGTCCCCGTTGTTGCTCGCTGCCTGCATCTGTTCATTCAAGGTCTCAAGCCGGGCTTCTGCGTTTACAATCGCTTCCTCAAGCCCGGCAATCCGATCCTCCAGCGGCTTTAACGCGCTGCCCCGTTCGGCGATAATCGTTGAACGCAGCCGGCGGAAAGTTTTTTTATCCATCGATGGATCCACCGGCCCGGCTTTAAAGCTTTCGTCAGATGATTCCGCCGGTTTTTGGTTTTCTCCGGCCTCTGCGGCCTCAGTCTCCCAGCCCACGGTTTCCAGAAACCGCTGATACCCGCCTTCAAAAACAGAGATGCCATTTTCCTGGAATACGATCAGGCGCTCGGCCAGGGCATGCAAAAACATCTCGTTATGGGTGACCATCACCACCGCCCCGTCAAATGCGTCCACTGCGGCCAGGAGGGCGTCCGTGGATTCCAAATCAAAATGATTGGTGGGCTCGTCAAGGAGCAGAAAATTAACCGGCGTACCTAAGAGCTTGCCCAGCATCACCCGGCATTTTTCACCCCCTGAGAGCACGCTGATTTTTTTCAGCGCCGCATCGCCGGAAAACATCATGGCCCCGCAGATATTACGAATTGCCTGTCTGTCAAGATCCGGATTGGTGCAGCCGATCTCTTCTTCGACGGTACGCTCCGGTACCAGGGTGTTGATGTTGGTCTGCTCGAAAATACCGGCCGCTACATTGGGCTGGCGGCTGATGGTTCCGCGAACCGGCTCCAGGTCTCCGGCCAGCAGACGCAGCAGGGTGGTTTTGCCCGCGCCGTTTTTGCCAATGATGCAGATCCGGTCACGGGGACCGATGGTAAGGCTGAAATCATCGATCAGCAGGGGATCTTCCCGGGAATAGGCAAACGCCAGATGCTTGGCCTCAAGGACATATTTTCCGTTAAACGGCTTTTGCAGGAATTTAAAGTCAAGACTTTTAAAACGCTCCAACTTCTCGTGGGTTTTCAGTTTGTCCAGCTGCTTGATTCTCGACTGAACGAGGTTGGCAAGCCGTGCCTTGGCCCGGAAACGGCTGATAAAACGCTCCATCTCCTTTTGCCGGCGTTCATTTTTAAGCCGCGTTTTCTCGTGAATTTCCTCTTCCTGGGCGATCCGGGCATAATAGGCTTCGGTGTTGCCGCGCACTTTTCTGGTCTTCCGACGCTGAATGCCCAGCACATGGGTCACCACATCATCCATAAAACTGCGGTCATGGGTGATCAGAAAGACCTCCCGCGGCCAGGATCTCAGAAATCCCTTTATCCAGCGGATCGAGGTAATATCCAGGTAATTGGTGGGTTCGTCAAGAAGCAGCATGTCCGGTTCTGACACCAGAACTTTGGCCAGATTGAGCCGTACCTGGTATCCGCCGGAGAATTCAAGGGGGGAGCGCTCCATGTCAGCAGCCGTAAACCCGAGCCCGAACAAAATTTTTTCAACTTTCCAGTGTTCTCCGGACGCATCCGGCACAAGACCGCGCATACCCTCGGAAAGGACTGTTTGCGCTTTGAAGTCAATGGTCTGGGTCACATAGCCTATCCGATAATGTTTGGGGACACCGATCCGGCCGGCATCCGGGGATTCAACGCCCATGATCATCCGAAAGAGCGTGGTTTTGCCATGGCCGTTCCGGCCCACCAGGCCGACGCGCTCGCCCGGATTTATCTTAAAGGCCACATCATCGAAAAGCAGCAGATCCCCGTAGCTTTTTGTCAGACCCTCTACACTGATCATAGGTGATATTTTCTAAGGATACGAGATAATCGGCGGATCAGTCGATATTCAGCTTGCTGCAGCGATACCGAAAGGAGCGGAAACTGATTCCCAGCAGCTCTGCAGCCTTGCTCTTGTTGTTGTTTGCGCATTCAAGCGCCTTTTGCAGATAGGCTTTTTCAATTTCCTCCAGGATGCTGTCCAGGGATACGCCTTTGGCCACCTCATCCAGATCAAACCGCCGATTCTCGATGCCTTCGATCCATCGGCGTTTATGGATGGACAGAGTCAGGCTGTCCGGCAGAATAATATTGGTGGTGGAAAGCGCCACACTTCTCTCAATCAGGTTTTCAAGCTCACGGATATTGCCGGGGAAATCATATTTTTTCAAAAGATCCACGGCATAGGATGAAATCTTGGTAATCTCTTTTCCGGATTCATGGGAATACTTATCCAGAAAATGCTGGGCCAGCGCCCGTAAATCCCCTTTCCGCTCCCGAAGGGGCGGCACCTTGATCTCGACCACATTGATCCGGTAGAACAAGTCCTCCCGGAAACGGCCGGCAATCACTTCTTCCTCGAGGTTTTTATTGGTGGCCGCAAGAATCCGGATATCCACGTTGATATCCTCATTGCCGCCCACCGGCTTGAACCCCCGTTCCTGCAGGACCCGCAAAAGCTTTACCTGCATCTGAAGACTCAGTTCACCGATTTCATCCAAAAACAGGGTGCCTTTATCCGCGGCCTCAAAAAGCCCCTTTTTATCTTGATTGGCCCCGGTAAAGGCCCCTTTCTTGTATCCGAAAAACTCGCTTTCCACCAGTGTTTCCGGAATGCTCCCGCAGTTTATCACGACAAATGGCTTATCCCGGCGCGGGCTCTGATTGTGAATGGCCCGGGCGATCAGCTCCTTGCCGGTGCCGCTCTCACCGGTGATCAGAACATTGGTGCGGGTGGGGGCAACCTGATCGATCATCTCATAAATGTGTGTCATCCGTGGGCTGTTGCCGACGATCAGATCAAAATGCAGAGATTCCTGGAGTTTGGAGTCAATATGCTTTTTTTCATCCTTCAGGGTCTTTCTTTGCAGGGCATTGGCAATGGTGTCCTTTAGCTCATCATTGTCAAAGGGCTTGGGAAGATAGTCGTATGCTCCGTCGTTCATGGCTTCAACCGCATTTTCGGCGGTTGCATAGGCGGAAATCATGATAACGATGCTGCCCGGGTGAATGGCCTTGGCCTTTCTCAGCACATCCAGGCCGCTGATGTCCCCCAATCGGATATCGAGCAGGATCAGATCAAAAAACTGTTTTTCCAGCATCTGATTGGCCTGATGCCCGCTTTCAGCGCCGGTAACGGCATAGCCCTCGCGGTTTAGCATCAGTTCAAGGAACTCCCGCATGCTGAGCTCATCATCAACCACCAGAATATTAAAGGCTTGCTCGGTCATTGAAAGTTTTTGGGTATTTTTAGATTTCATGAACAATCCGGCCGCTGACCAGGGTGCATTTGGCCCGGCCCTGAAATTTCCAGCCGTCAAAGGGGGTGTTTCGGCTTTTGGAGTATCCGCTGGCCGCACGGTATTGATAGTTTGCGGACAAATCAATCACTGTCAGGTCCGCCTTGCCGCCGACACGCAGTCCATTGCCCAATCCGAGAATCCGGGCGGGATTTAAAGCCATTATTTCGATTAACCGGGAGATGGTGAGAAGGCCCGCATTCACCAGCCGAAGCCCCAGGGAAAGCGAGGTCTCCAGACCGATCACACCATTGGCGGCCTCATCAAACGGCACCTGCTTTTCAAGATCCGAATGCGGGGCATGATCTGTTGCAATAACGTCAAGGGTGCCGTCTGCCAGCGCTTCGCAAACCGCCTCCCGATCCTCCGGCGACCGCAGCGGCGGATTCATCTTGGCATGCGTGTCATATTCGGCAACCGCCTCATCCGTCAATGTAAAATAATGGGGGGCGGTTTCCGCGGTGACCGGTATGCCGTCGGCTTTGGCTGCGCGGATCGCCCGGACGGATTCCCGCGTGCTTACATGGGCAATATGCACAGGTGTGTTGGTGAGTTCAGCGAGCGCGATATCGCGCATCACCATAATGCTTTCCGCTGCATTCGGAATACCTGAAAGGCCCAGCCGGGTAGCAGTCGGCCCCTCGTTCATCACCCCGTTTGAAAGGCTGAGCTCTTCGCTGTGGGATATCATCCGCAGGCCGATGCTTTTTGAATATTCTAAAGCCCGCCGCATCAACTGGGAATTTTTGACGGGTTTTCCGTCATCCGTAATTCCCACTGCCCCGGCCTCTTTCAACTCCCCGTATTCCGACAGGGAATCCCCGGCCAGCCCCCGGCTTACGGCGGCTATCGGAAATACCCGGACCGAGGCCAATGATTTGGCCTGGCCGATTATATAGCGTGTCACCTCTTTGCTATCATTTACCGGAAGGGTATTGGGCATACAGCATATGCCGGTAAATCCGCCGGCCGCAGCCGCCTGTATCCCGGTTTTAATGGTTTCCTTGTACTCCTCGCCCGGCTCGCGAAGATGCACATGTATATCGATCAAGCCCGGCGAGATGATGCAGCCGTCTGCAGAGATGATTCGATCCGCGGTATCCGCCGCAAACGGAGGGGGGGCGTCCGCGTTTTCGACAATGCCGGCAATCATATCATCTTGGATATAGACGTCCATCAAGCCGTCCAGTTCTCCGGGATTAAGCACGCGCCCGCCTTTAATGATGATCCGCATTGCGAACACCTCCTGCCAATAGATATAGCAGCGCCATCCGAAGCGCCACCCCGTTGGCCACCTGATCAAGAATCACCGAATAAGGACCGTCGGCCACATCCGGGGAAATTTCAACCCCCCGGTTCATCGGCCCGGGATGCATGATCAGAACGTCTTTTTTGGCTGTTTTCAGCCGCTGCCGGTTAAGGCCGTATCGGGTGGCGTATTCGCGTTCGGAGGGAAACAAAAAACTTCTCTGCCGCTCCTTCTGTATCCTTAGCATCATGACCACATCCACATCCGCAATCGCCTCTTCCATATCATAGGTCACATGCGCACCCAGTATATCCGCGCCTTGCGGAATCATGGTCGGCGGCCCGGCCAGCCGAACCTTGGCGCCCATTTTGGTAAACCCTGCCACATTGGATCGGGCGACCCGGCTATGGGCAATATCCCCGATGATAGCGATCCGAAGTCCGGCCAAATCCCCTTTTGCCTCCCGGACCGTCATCATGTCAAGCAGGGCCTGGGTCGGATGCGCGTGCATGCCGTCTCCGGCATTAATGACCCCGGCTTTCAGTGCTTTGGCCAGCAAATAGGGGGCGCCTGCCGAACTGTGGCGCATGACGATAATATCCGGGGCCATGGCCTCAAGGTTTTTAGCCGTATCAATCAGCGTCTCTCCCTTGACCATGCTGCTGGTGCTTGCGGTAATGGCGATTGAATCCGCTGAGAGCCGCTTGGCAGCGACATCAAAAGACATACGGGTTCGCGTGCTGGGTTCGTGAAAAAATAGGATAATGGTCTTGCCCCGCAGCGTGGGGACTTTTTTAATCGGCCGGCTGGAGATCTCCTTCAAACCGTCCGCCGTATCGAGTATGGTCTGAATTTCATCAACAGAAAGGGAGTCAATATCTAACAAATCTTTTTTTAAAAGCCCCATGGCCGCATATCTCCCTTATTCAAGGATGGTTCCGATTCTCCCCCACCTGACACCAAAATCTTGGCTGTCCCAGGACCAGTAAATGATGAAGGCCTCGCCTTTGATGGCAGATTCCTTTACGAATCCCCAGAAACGGCTGTCATAACTGTTGTCCCGGTTATCACCCATCACAAAATAGGAACCTTCCGGCACGGTTTCCGGCCCATAGTTATCCCGATGATTGACCCGGCCGGGGATAACATTGGAATCGGTATGCATGCCGTATTCATGGCGAACAGGTTTGCCGTTAACAAACACCTGTTTTTTCTTGATTTGGACCGTATCCCCGGGGATGCCGATCACGCGCTTGATAAAATCCTTATCCGGCGCCTCCGGATATTTAAATACGATGATATCCCCCCGTTCCGGTGAACTCACGGGAATGATCGTGGTGCGGACATAGGGGAGCTTAACCCCATAGATGAATTTATTCACCAGAATGTGATCCCCGATTTTAAGCGTGGGCTGCATCGAGCCGGAGGGGATTTTAAAGGCCTGCACCACAAAAGTCCGGATAAACAGGGCAAGGATGACCGCAATGACAACAGCCTCAATATTTTCCCGGAGCTTGCCCTTTTTTCGGTGCTGTTTTTGGGTATCCGCTTTGCCTGTCTTCTCTGTTTTCAATTTTGATTCAGTTTTTGCATCCACCTGCATTTAACCTGTTAACTTAGGGGGTCCGGCTCAACAGACCGGAAGTGTAAACTGGGGCTCGCCGATAAAAAACTGCCCCTTTTCAATCCATTTTTTAAGCTGCCGGGCAATTTCCCGCGCTTTA
The DNA here is from genome assembly GCA_046543065.1 of Desulfobacterales bacterium. GTDB lineage: Bacteria > Desulfobacterota > Desulfobacteria > Desulfobacterales > Desulfosalsimonadaceae > M55B175. The sequence goes on from JBKHAE010000034.1 coordinate 12,034, forward strand.
ACCACGCTGGATATCGGAACCGTGGGGATTTCTTTGTCATTTATCCGAATGACACCGCTTTTTAATTCCGCATAACTGACATGCCCATAATTTCTGTCCACGCTGTTGGGATAGTCATTGCCGTAGTCGACCACCTGGGTATGGATATCTGCATCCGAAACCGCCGTATACTGTGCCATTTCCTCATTCAGGATAGGGATCGGAACCCCCAGGCCCACAGCCAAAGATACCCCGTATCCCTGCATGCTGACCCCGACAATCCAATCCGGCGACATCTGCTTGAGATCGCCCATCACCCAGAGGGTTCCGGCCGGACTCATCGGAATTCCGCCTTTTGATCGCTGTGCAGAGGGTTTATGCTGGGTGCCGTGCCAGGTAACGTAGCCCACGCCGCCGCCTAAAAAAATCCGGGTGCCCAGGCCGATGGTTTTGTAATAGGGATCATTGAATAAAGGGCTTAGCTGACCGGCGGTCGAATAGTTGGCATTGCCCGCCTTTGGTTTTAATGTGCCCAGATAGGTATAAATGGTTTTATTGGTCAGGTTAATGGCGCAATTGTAATTCTGATATCCGTTTCTGGGGTTGCACAGGATGGCCTGGGGCAGATCATCCAGCGTGATTTCGCGCTCCACTTCCCGGTTGGGATAACAGGAGGTGCCATATCCCGTGGCCCGCATATGGATGGTTCGGCCGGCAATCAAATCCTGAATCACATGGCCGCCGCCGTAATTGAACTCTCCGGGCCAGACTTTGTTCAAAGGATCCTCTTCACAGGGCTCGGTTGCCCCCAGGAAGCAGTCTACGGCGGCCAGTCCGCCGTATGCCGGCACATTGTTTAACCAGACCTTAGAGGCTTTGATCGTGGGCGAGCTCTGCTTGAAATTAATAAATGCGCCGGATGAGCACATCGGGGAAAAAGTTCCGGTGGTCACCACATCCACAGTCCGAGCCGCCTCCACCGCCCCTTTCTCGTTTACGATATCGATGATTTCCTCGGCCGTGGCCACCACCACTTGCCCGGATCGGATTTTTTCGTTGATTTCGGCATAGGTTTTATTGACGCGATACCCCGCCATTGGCTGGTGCCTTTCCCGTATTTATAACGATTTCCTGAAATTAGTCGCTCATTGATTCGATATTATCAAGCTTGGATGTAATATTGTGCGCAATCCAGGTCCCATCCCACCATTCCACCGGATTCACATATACATGGTTGATAAACATGCCATAATGCAAATGATCCCCGCCGGCCAGACCCGAGGTGCCCGTATTGCCGATTATTTCGCCTTTGGCGACGCGCTCTCCCTGATTTAAATTGATCCGGCTTAAGTGCGAATACACGCTGAAGAGCCCGAAACCATGGTCAATCACCACGGTGTTTCCGTATATGCCGATTTCACCGGCAAAAACCACTTTTCCGGCATTGGCCGCGGGAACATCCGCGTGGCGGATGGAGGCCAGATCAATGCCCATGTGAACGGCCTGGTCGATATTTTCGCCATTGTAGGTATAGACCCGATGATCCGCAAAGTTGGCGCGCCTGGCAGAATTCGGCAGCCGATCAAACGCCCCCTGCCAAAGAAAGCCGGGCTCAGAGCGCCCGCCGGTGTCAAGAAGCGTCTGATTATTCTTCTTCCGAAGTTTCCGGTTGACGTAGAGAAACTTGTCAATCAGGGAGGCGTCTTCGGAGAGCGCTATTTGATCCTCAAATTCCGGCATTTTCCATTCTAAAAACCGGTCTGATATCGGAAGAATATCGGTTTTAAACTCTTGTTTCCGAATATAGTGATAAAATCCGCTCCTTGCAGTATTGCCGGCCGCATCCTCGGCCTTTACATACAGGTCTGTGTCCGCGCTATGATCATAGGGGAGCGCGAACAGGGCGACATAGATCGCCTCATCCTCAAAATAGCCGCTATAGCCGGGAAAAAATTCTTCTCCAACATATACCCCGCTTTTCTCACAGGTTTCGGACAGTCGATAGGCGACCAGGCCGGAGCCGCCCTGGGCCACATTATGCTGGTTTGTAAGCACTGTCAGCCGGGGCGGCCGGGTGTCAAAGGCCAGTTCTTTTTCCAGATAGGCGACGTTTCCCTTCCACCAGTTACGCCAGGAATGGTCCCAGGCGACAATCCGAAGAACCGCCGGACCGTCCGATATCCCCAGTTCCTCGGTATTAATGGTGATATTGAAATCTACGGTACGACCTGCACCAGAAGATGCTTCCGCATCGGCATCGATCGATTTTTCAAGCAGCACGGTTTCTTCGCCGTCTCTGATTAACCCCACCCACAGCTTCCGAACCCCGCTGAGGCGGTCTTTAATCTTGCATGAGATCTCTGTCTCCGCGCCGATCACATCTTTCTTGAGATCCAGATCGATCTCCGGCGCGCTGCCCTCGTACTTGGTCCACAAAAACCATCCGCCCGGACCAATGACGGCGGCACCGAGTATAATAACGAGAAAAAGCTTGAGCCGCTTCCCCTTTTCTTTGCGTTTAAACCGCATTGCCGACTTCTCCCTGCTTTTGGCGCTAAAAAAATTATTTTTATTTAACAGCTATGCGAATGCTAAGCAAGATCTTATTTTCGCATCTTGACTTTTCGCAAACCCCGGGATAACAGATGCTTGTTAATAATTAGAATTCTTACCAAAGGAGCATATATGACACAACCGGTCAAAATCGGCGGCTTCTCCATCGGCAGCGGCTGTCCCTTTGCATTGATTGCCGGGCCCTGCGTGATCGAAAATCATGAAACGCCCTATGAAATCGCTGCCCGGCTTAAACAATTGACCGACCAGCTGGATATACCCTATATCTTCAAAGCCTCCTATGATAAAGCCAATCGTACCTCTATTCATTCATTCCGGGGGCCCGGGATAACCGAAGGGCTTAAAGTGCTTTCGCGAATCAGAAAGGAACTCGGGGTGCCGGTGCTCTCTGATATTCACCAGCTTGCCGATGTCGCGCCCGCCGGCCGGGTCCTTGATGTTATACAGATCCCGGCTTTCCTGTGCCGCCAGACAGATCTGCTGGTTGAAGCGGCCAAAACCGGCAAGCCGTTAAACATCAAAAAAGGCCAGTTCCTCTCGCCCTGGGATATGACCAATGTGGTGGAAAAAATCCGGCATGCAGGCAACAATCAAATCCTGATCACCGAAAGAGGCGCTATGTTCGGATATAACAACCTGGTCTCGGATTTCAGAAGCATCCCGATTATGCAGAAAACCGGATGCCCCGTGGTTTTTGATGCCACACACAGTGTCCAGCTGCCCGGCGGGGCGGGGACGGCCTCCGGCGGCCAGCGCGAATTTGCCCCTTTGCTTGCCAAGGCGGCCATTGCGGTCGGTGCGGACGCCCTTTTCATTGAAGTCCATCCCGACCCCGATCAGGCACTCTCGGACGGGCCCAATGCGATAAAGCTTGATGATGTTGAAAAGCTGCTAATCCGGCTCAAGAACATTCAGCAGGCGGTTAACTAGCCCTGCCCTCCTTTATGGATAAACTCCCATGACTGACAAGCGATTTAAGTCAATCCAACTGCTGTTGTTAGATGTTGACGGCGTATTAACTGACGGTGCCATCGCCTATGCTGAGGATCAGACCGAGACCAAGGTATTTAATGTCAAAGACGGCCTGGGCATTAAAATGCTTCACCAATCCGGTATCCGCACCGGGATTGTGACCGGCCGGTCATCGGCGGCGCTTTTGCGCCGCTGCCGTGAATTGGGCATTCAAATGATATATGATAATATTAAAGATAAAGGCGCAGTGTTCGACCGGATTTCACAAGAGACCGGACTGCCGGCTTCGGCCATCGCCTTTATGGGCGACGATCTGCCGGATCTGCCCATGTTTAAAAAAGCCGGTTTGGCCATTGCTGTGGCAGATGCCCATTCAATGGTTTGTGAACAGGCGGATATCATCACCGAAAAATGCGGGGGGCGGGGCGCAGTGCGCGAAGTCTGTGAAATGCTCCTTAAATCCAAGGGCCTTTGGGACCCCCTGATCAAACAGTGGACGTAAACAGTTGCACCGGAAAAGCAAGTTTAAAATATTTTTCATCAGCGCCGGCCTTTTTTTAATAATTATATTGCTCATATCTTTCTTTCTCCCCCAGAAAAACAATGGTGAGCCGGCACCGCAGGATAAACCGCCGCAGAAAAAAGCCGAGCTCTCGATTAATAATTTTCATCACACCGCCACCCAAGCCGGCGAAACCCAATGGCGGCTTACGGCCCGATCTGCCGAATTCCTTTCAAATAAAAATCATGTCCGGCTAACGGCGGTCAGTGTTGTTTTTTTTCTGGATTCATCGGCATCAGAGGCCTCTCTGACCGCGGACAAGGGGCTTTTGGATTTAAAAACCAATAATATGCGGGTTTCCGGTCATGTCACTGTTGAAAATCAGCGTTACCTGCTGACAACCGAGAGCTTGAAATACAACCATGACTCGCATATAATATCAACCCAGAGCGGCGTCAATATTGTCGGCCCGGCCATTGAGCTGACAGCCGACACCCTGAAAGTGGATTTGGCAGCCGGCAAATTTGAATGCCAGGGGCATGTGAAAGGAACCATTAATGCGGCTGAAAGTTTTTAATCCGATTGTTTTCAAAATTTTTATATGTCTGCTGACCGGCTGGCTGATTTCGGCCGCCTATGCTGATACACAATCGGCCGATGAAACCGCCCCGGCAAATAATAAACTGCATATCCGTGCGGATAAGCTTGTATCCCTGCAGGAGTCGAATTATATTCAATTTACAGGCAATGTTGAAGTCGATATGCCCGATGCGACCATCACGTCAAATAAGCTAAGGATTTTTTACGAAAAAGGGGCTTCCGGCGAATCCGCCATGGCCGCTGAGAATGTCGAAAAGGTGGTGGCGATAGAGGATGTCCGCATAAACATGGACAACCGGACCGCGCATTGCGAGAAGGCCGTTTATCATCCGGAAAAACAGGAGTTGGTGTTGACCGGCAAAACAGTTGAAATTAAGAGTGAAAACAACGTGGTGTCCGGCAGCAAAATCACATTTAACCAAAAAACCGGTGAAATAATCGTTGACGGCGCCCCGGAGCAACGCGTAAATGCGATAATTCACCAAATTGAAAAGCGCCGGGAGACAAAACCGGAGGCTAACAACTGAAACCGAAAAGCTGATATTAAATACCGGCACCCCTTTTATGACGGTTCTTTCTCTGAGACATCTGGTAAAAATTTACAATGGCAAACGGGTCGTGGACGCCGTTGATCTGGATATCCATAGCGGCAGCGTGGTTGGGCTGCTCGGGCCTAACGGGGCGGGTAAAACCACGACGTTTTATATGACCGTTGGGATAATCCGGCCGGATCGCGGCGAGGTTTTTTTGGATGAGGAAAATATTACCGGCTATCCCATGCATCAGCGGGCGCGAAAGGGCATCGGATATCTGCCCCAGGAAGCCTCTGTATTCGCCAAGCTAACAGTTTATCAAAATATCATGGCGATCTTGGAGACCCTAACCTCAAATAAAAACGAACAGCGGCAAAAAGCAGAGGCGCTTTTGGAAGAACTTGGCATTCACCGGCTGATGCATCAAAAAGCCGGCGTGCTGTCCGGGGGTGAGCGCCGCCGCCTTGAGATTTCGCGCGCCCTGGCCACAGATCCGAGTTTTATTTTACTGGATGAGCCGTTTGCCGGCATTGATCCGCTCGCGGTCATTGATATCCAGAATATCATTCATCACCTTTCGGAGCGCGGCATCGGTGTTCTGATATCAGATCACAATGTGCGGGAAACCCTGGGCGTATGCGATCAGGCCTACATCCTGAGCGAGGGCCGGATTATTGAATCCGGCGCCCCGGATGTGATCGCCAACAGTCCGACCGCAAGACAAATTTATTTGGGAGAGCAGTTTAGACTTTAATATGGCGCTTGAACTCCAACAAAACCTCCGTCTGCAGCAGCAGCTGGTCATGACCCCCCAGCTGCAGATGGCCATTAAGCTGCTTCAGCTCTCGCGCATGGAGTTGGTTGAAACGATCCAGCAAGAGCTGGAAACCAACCCCACGCTTGAAGAAGAGCAGGAGATGGATGCCGAACAAGCGGCGGAGGCGCCAGTAGCACAAGATGAGTCCCCGCAGGAAGTCTCGATTGAAGAAAAATTTCAAGACTTTGCAGACTGGCAGAGCTACATGGATGAGTTCAGCTCCACCGGCAAGGCCCATTTTGAATCCGAAAAAAAGGAAGCCCCGGATTATGAGGCGTTTACCGCAAGCAAGACCTCGCTCGCCGATCATCTGAGATGGCAGCTGCTGATGACCAAACCCACGGAAGAAGAGGAAGCCATCGGCAGCTATATCATCGGCAGCATCAATGAGGATGGGTATCTGGATTTAAGTATTGAGGAACTCGCCCAGATGGCCGATGTGTCGGCGGATAAGGTCAAACAGGTCCTGGAGTTGATGCAGACGTTTGATCCGCCCGGCATCTGCGCGCGGGATCTGAAGGAGTGTCTGCTGATACAGGCCGCCCATCTCGGCATTGATGACCCGCTGGTCGTTCGGATCATCTCGGATCATATCAAAGATCTTGAAAATAAACGGTATAAAATTATTGCAAAAGCATTGAATACCCATTTAGATGATGTTATTGCCGCGGTTAATTTGATCAAACGCCTGGACCCCAAACCCGGTGACCAGTTTGCTGAGAATGAGCAAATATATATTGTACCGGATGTGTATGTCTATAAGTATGAAGATGATTTCGTTATCATGCTAAATGAAGACGACATGCCCCGGGTGCAGATCAATTCCTATTATAAAAAGGCGGCCAAGAAAGGGGAACAGATTTCGGATGAAGCCAAAAATTACCTCAAAGACCGGCTTCGGTCAGCGGAATGGCTGATCAAAAGCATCCAGCATCGGAGGAAAACCATATATAATGTCATGCAGAGCATTGTTAAATTCCAGCGGGAATTTTTTGAATACGGCATCTCCCATCTAAAACCCCTGGTGCTCCGGGATGTGGCCGATGACATTGAAATGCACGAATCAACCATCAGCCGGGTGACCAACAACAAATATGCGTATACGCCCCAGGGCATTTTTGAACTGAAATTTTTCTTCAATAGTTCGATTCATCGCTCCCATGGAGAGAGCATCGCCTCGGCCAGCGTGCAGGAGGAGATCCGTAAAATGATTGAGTCGGAAAACCCGAAAAAACCGTTCAGTGACAAAAAAATTGCTGAAATGCTTAAAGCGCAGGATATCGACATTGCCCGCCGGACTGTGGCGAAGTACCGGGAGAATTTAGGGATTCTCTCATCCAGCAAACGGAAACAATTCTAGGGAGGAATAAATATGCAAACATCCGTGACATTTAAAAACATTGAGCCTTCCGAAAACCTTAAATCCTATGTCACGAACAAGCTCCAGAAATTCGATAAGCTGCTGGACAACCCGGCGGAGGCCAATGTGGTGCTGTCTGTGGAAAAAATTCGGCATATCACGGAAATCAAGCTTATCGGCGACCGTTTGAATCTGAACTGCCGGGAAGAGTCAAACGACATGTACTCCTCCATTGACCTGGCGCTTGATAAACTGGAAAAACAGCTCAAAAAAAATAAACAGAAAGTCCGCAAGCACCGGCAGGGGCCGCGCGGCGAAATGAAGGAAATGGCCATGCAGCAAGCCCCTAACCCCGGCCCGGCGGCAGAAGCTGAAGAAGACGCGACCCCCCGGATACGGGTTCAAAATATCGAGTACAAACCCATGGACATTGAAGAAGCCAGCATGCAGCTGGAACTGATCCCGGACAATTTTCTGGTTTTTACCAATGCCCGGACCAATCAGATCAATGTCATCTATCGGCGAAATGACGGGGATATCGGCCTCATACAGCCGCTCTCATAATTGTCAACCCGCAAACGGTATCAACTGTTTTGCCCAGACACGAAAACTTCAGCCATATGAACATCCTGGATTTTTTATATAAAGAAACTATTAACACCGACCTTCAGGCCACGGATAAAAAAGGCGTGCTGGAAGAACTGACGCTGCCGGTATCCCGGATCACCCAGGTGGATCATAAAGAACTGGTCCGGGTACTGATTGAACGCGAACATCTGGGAAGCACCGGCATTGGCGGAGGGATCGGGATTCCCCACGGCAAGCTTAAAAACCTCTCTGAGCTTATCCTGGGCTTTGGCCTCAGCCGCAAAGGGGTTAATTTTGACGCCATTGACAAAAAACCGACGCACATCTTTTTTCTATTATTGACGCCGGATAATTCAGCCGGTATTCATTTACGGCTTTTGGCCCAAATATCCAAACTATTAAAAGACGACGGGTTTAAAAGCCGGCTTTCGGAAGCCGCTGACACAGATGATGTAATCCGGACCATACAGGAAGTCGATGAGGAGTTCTAACGCCCACATCACAGGCCGTCCCGTTCAGGCTGAACCGTCAATCAAAAAATTCTGCAAAAGCCGCAAGCAATCAAATCATATGATCCCATGATGCTCCCATGAAAAAGCTAAAAATTATTATAATCACCGGTCTGTCCGGTTCAGGGAAAAGCACGGCGATAGCGGCTTTAGAAGATGCCGGGTTTTACTGCGTGGATAATCTGCCAGCCGAGCTGCTGCCCAAATTTCTGGAGCTTCCGATTCAGCGGGATTCGGATATTCATGGATTTGCATTTGTCATGGACTTGCGCGAAAAACGGTTTTTGTCCACTTATGGGCCGGTGCTTGATGAACTCCGCCAGAAAAATTATAATTTTGAAATTCTGTTTCTGGAGGCCGAGGAAACGGCGCTGGTCAAACGCTACAGCGAAACCCGGCGCCACCATCCCCTGGCCCAGGACAAGCCCCTTCTGGAGGGTATCCGTGAGGAAAAAAAGCTGCTGGAGCCATTAAGAAACTCGGCCACGCGCGTTTTGGATACAACCAAATACAATATCCATGACCTGAAGTCGATTATCTTTGATATCGTTAAAAGCAGTCTGGATGCCATCCCGATGCGGATCCAGGTAATATCCTTTGGCTTTAAGCATGGCATTCCCCCGGATACGGATATCATTATGGATGTCCGGTTTATTGTAAATCCGTTTTTTGTCCCTCACCTGAAAACCAGAACCGGCCGGGACGAAACAGTTCAGCAGTTTGTGTTAAACAATCCGGTCGCCCGCGAATTTATCGACAGGTTCCAGAGCCTTTTAAATTTCCTTATTCCCTTGTATGAAAAGGAGGGGAAGGCCTATTTAACCATTGCCATCGGCTGCACAGGCGGCCAGCATCGATCCGTTGTGATTGCGGAGGCCATTTGCGAAAAAATCAAACGGCCGGGCCGGCCGATCCATATCACCCATCGCGATATTAATGTGAACGCATGATGCAAGGAGAACTATGGTAGGCATTGTCATTGTCACGCACGGTCAATTCGGCGATATACTCATTGATACGGCGGAAACCATTTTTGATACCCGGCTGGAAGCTGTTGCAGCTGTTTCCATCGATCTCAGAGAACATGTTGAAACGCTTCGAAAAAAGATTAATAATGGAATTAATAAAGTCAGCCAAAATGACGGCATCCTGATTATGACCGACATGTTCGGCGGCACGCCGTCTAACCTGAGCTATTCCTTCCTTGAAGAAGGAAAAATCGAGGTGATTTCCGGGGTGAATCTGCCCATGCTGATAAAGGCGGTCAATCTGAGAAAAAAGGAGACCGACCTCCATGCCATGGGAAAAACCATTGAAACCTACGGCAAAAAGAGTATTTCCCTGGCCAGCGAACTGGTCAAAGGCAATAAGCGCGAATGAACCGCATACAACTGATGCCCATGGGCCTGCATGATTTGGCGGATGTGGCGGCCATTGAGAACCAGGCCTTTAAAAATCCATGGGGCATATTGGCCTTTGTTAGCGAACTGGCCCAGGAATATGCCTATAACTTTGTGTTAAAATCTGTGCAGGGGCAAATCATCGGTTATTTCTGTTTTCGCCTGATTGCCGGGGAGCTGCATTTGCTGAAGGTGGCGGTCCGGGAAACCCACCGCCGCAAAGGCATTGCATCAGCATTTTTCGATCAGTGCCTGGACCAGATTCCTGAATCAATAGACAATGCTTTTCTGGAAGTAAGGCCGGCAAACCTTGCGGCCATCCGTTTGTATGAGAAAGCGGGATTCTCCGTAATCGGCAGGCGTCCCGCATATTACACGGATACCGGAGAGGATGCGATGATAATGGGCAAAATATTCAAAGGAGGTTCCTATGAGCGCAAAAATTGCAATTAACGGTATGGGCAGAATCGGTCGAATGATTTTCAGAGCCGCTTTGAATCGTTCGGATATTGATATCGTGGCCGTCAACGATCTGATGGATCCGGCCACCCTCGCCCATTTGCTGAAATATGATTCAGTGCACCAAAACCTGGACGTTCCCATTGTGCCCAAAGACAATGCGATTGAAGTCAATGGCCGATCAATTGCCGTGCACGCCGAAAAAGACCCGGCGGCGCTTCCCTGGAAGGATTACGGGGTACAGATCGTGGCCGAGTGTACCGGCCTTTTCCGGGATCGGCAGGGGGCAGCCAAACATTTGGAGGCAGGGGCCAAAAAAGTGATTATCTCCGCTCCGGCCAAGGAGCCGGACCTGACGGTTGTTATAGGGGTTAACGCGGAAACCTATGATCCGTCCAACCATCATATTCTGTCCAACGCTTCCTGCACCACCAACTGCCTGGCACCGGTGGCCAAGGTTTTAAATGATGAGTTCGGCATTACATCCGGCCTCATGACCACAATACATTCCTACACCGGAGACCAGCGGCTGCTGGATGCCCCGCACAAGGATCTTCGCCGCGCACGCTCGGCCGCGCTTTCCATGATACCCACCACCACCGGCGCTGCCAAAGCTGTGGGGCTGGTGATCCCAGAACTTCAGGGCAAACTAAACGGGCTTGCCATTCGCGTGCCCACGCCCAATGTGTCAATCGTCGATCTGGTCGCCAATCTGAATAAATCCGGCGTAAGCGCCGAGGAGGTTAAAAGCGCATTGAAATCCGCATCTGAAGGGACGCTGGCCGGGATTCTCGGGTATAGCGAGGAGCCGCTGGTCTCCTGTGATTTTAACGGCTCAAAACTCTCCTCCATTGTTGACGCGGAGGTTACCTATATGATCGACAACATGGTCAAAGTCCTTTCATGGTACGATAATGAAGCGGGCTATTCCGAGCGTATGGTGGATCTGGCCGAGCTGGTCGCAGCCAAATTGTAATAAATCTTCTTCCCAGGAGGTCGCCTATGGCATCACGTAAACCGCTTATCGCCGGTAACTGGAAAATGTTTAAAACCTGTCCGGAAGCTTCGGAAACCGCCAGTCAGCTGGTCGCTTTGGTTGAGAAAACCGAAACGGTGGACATAATGATTGCCCCGCCGTTTACCGCGTTGACCACGGTTTCTGAAATTATCGCGGACTCCTTGATTGAACTTGGGGCACAGAATCTTTTCTGGGAAGCTGAAGGCGCGTATACCGGTGAAATATCCGCCCCCATGATTGCCTCCGCCGGCTGCCGGTATGTCATTATCGGGCACTCGGAAAGACGGCAGTTTTTCGATGAAACCGATGCCCTGATCAATAAAAAAATTCCGGCGGCCATGGATGCCGGCCTGACTCCGGTGATCTGTGTCGGGGAAACAGAATCTGAAAGGGATGCGGGAAAAACATTTTCAGTACTTGACAAACAGATACAAAAAGGGTTAGAGAATATGAATTTCGATGCGGATAATCCCCCGGTGCTTGCGTATGAACCGGTATGGGCGATTGGTACCGGCAAAACGGCCACTTCAGATCAGGCTCAGGAAGCCCATGCATATATCCGGAAACAAATCGCCAAAGCCTTTGACGCTCACTTGGCAGAAAATATCCGCATCTTGTACGGCGGAAGCGTTAAACCCAATAATATTGCCGAACTCATGGCCTGCCCGGATATTGACGGGGCACTTGTTGGGGGCGCGAGCCTGAAGCCTCAAACGTTTAGTGAAATCATTCATTACCAATAATCAAAAATTTAGGCAGTAGACACCTGACACATGGCTATACTAATTATTATCTTACATCTGCTTGTCTGTTTTGCGCTGATTGCGATTGTACTTTTGCAAACCGGCAAGGGCGCAGACATGGGCGCTGTATTTGGCGGGGCCGGCAACCAAACCCTTTTTGGAAATACCGGCGCGAGCACTTTTCTGGGCAAGGCCACCACTGTGGCGGCGGTAATTTTCATGCTGACCTCCCTGAGCTTGGCCTATATATCCAAAAGCGGCGATGAATCCGTGGTTTCCAATGTGAAACCCGCTGCCCAGCAGACCCAAACCCAAACTCTGCCGGCAGATGCAGCTCCGCCTGAGCAGACATCTGAAAACGCCGATTCCCAATCAGCGGCAAATGCCGGGGATGAGGGGGAAAACGCTCAGGAATCCGCCCCAACCCAGCAGACACCGCAATCCCAATAGTGCCGAAGTGGTGGAATTGGTAGACACGCTATCTTGAGGGGGTAGTGGGTTACGCCCGTGCCGGTTCAAATCCGGCCTTCGGCACCACAATTTCTAAATAATAAAAGGGGGTTATCTTGACGGATACCCCCTCTTTTTGTTTCCCAGATGTTTCCCAGGGGCGAAAATTTATAAAACGTACAGTCACCTCTCAAATTTAAGAATCTTAATGTACCATCACCCCCTTGATCAAAAACCCCGGAAATTTGTCGTCATGCTGCTATGTGTTTCCGGGTCGAGTCCAGCACCTGTTCACTAAAATCGTTTTTTCCCAGCTTGTAGACCTAAGTGGGTTCTACCCACATAGCCTTTTTTTTTCAATTCAAGCATCTGTGGAACATATTTTGTGCAAGTTTCAGGGGCATCACAGACATTATTTGCCACGAACCAGACCTGGTGTTGTCATCTGAAGAGAGCCGGATTGACGGAAGAACCTCATCAGTCACCCAGCGCCGGAACTTTTTGGCCCCAGGCTTGCGACTCTTAAAGATGGCGTGGTAGGGGCCGGACTCGTTAATAAGAGCCATTTCTCTTTTTTCAATAAAACCGGTACTTTTCGCCACATCCACTTTGTGCGTGTGGCGTTCAAAGTCCTCCAACCGGCGCGTTATCGTATTGCTATCTCGATAATCCCGCATGTCCGCCACATCACGAGCCACGAACCCCAGCCCGTCGAGCATTGCGCGCCCCTTATTAGCCCGAATTATTGCTTGACAGGGAATGGCAACAGATTTACAGATAAGGCATTGCTTTTCCTGTGGAAAGGCCCCGGCTTGTTAAATGTGGCCCTGATTGCCGGGGCTTTTCTTTTTTGTTTCTTGGCCGGTTATGCTTTTAAGCCGTATTCTTTGACTGCCTGCTCTACAGATTCACACCAGTTCAATAATGCCTCCACCTCACCTTCGTTGAACCGGCGCGTAATATGACACTTCAGGTCGCTTCCGGAGGGTACAAATATGCCGATATTTTCAGCTTTGTTCCATAAATCTTGTATAATATCTTCCGGCACAGCGGTCTTTCTTTCCACACCGCCGCGATCTCTTAAAGAGGTTCGCAGCGTTTGTTTATAGGCCGAATCCGGAGGATATCCATAAAAGAAGGCGACATGGGCGCCCTCAATATCGATATTGAGGGAAAAGCCTTTGGTCCCCCAATGGACAGGCATTGATTTGGTCTTTGCAAAATCGAGTAACTTGGCAAAAACCGCCCTGCCGTTATCGTCTAAAGCCTCTAAGAACGCGGCCTCAGTTCTTACAGGAAGGGACCCGGACGCCACCCGCGCTGGTTTATCAGATTCTTTCCCCACCACTATTTCGTGTGACAGCAAGCGAGTGCCACCCTCGACTTGAAAGAACGTAAACTCGATACAGGTCACGCGGATGCCCTTTGATCGTAAAAAAGAGGCCATCTGCCTGATCTCGGTTGTAACCCGTTGACCGACTATAACAATTCGCTGATCTTTATTAAATGCAGCGGCTTCATCCGCACGAAGCTGGAAGTATTCATGATGATATTCAGCAAGACTTAATGAAGGATCACTCATGTAAGACTGAAGGATCTCTTCGAGTTGACCAGTATCAAGCTTCTCAATAAAGGAAGTATATTCAAGCGCTTGGGCAAGGGTATCTCGGGGTGTTCTGTCTCTTTTTAATTCAATGACAACCAGATTCCCTTCCCGGTCCAGGCCAAGGAGATCAATGAAGCCACCGAAATTCGTAACGACCTGCCGTCCAATTATCAAAATTGATCCGTCTTCAATAATGCCGTCCGGATTGGATTCCAACCAATCCTCGAGAATCGCCTCTTCATGAGCTGCTTGAAACGGTGTCTGGACATATTCGCTGAACTGGCCATCGGATTGAATGCCGAATACCCTCATTTTGCCTCCTGATAACTAATAGAGTATCAATCTTTCATCAAACTGAAGTTTCGCAGTTAAAATTTAAAGCACAGAAAGTTCTTTTTTTTCCTGCAAGCAATTTGTTAAGGAAATTATCAGAAAAGCCTTAATTGATCAAAAGCAGTTAAAACGCCGCACGCCAACTGAATATCCGCGCATCCAACAAATAGTACCGGGAAAAAATCACCTGCACAGGGAGATTTCATCTAAATTCATCTTGACGGATACGTGATATATCCCATAAAAATGACATGTACGCATACAACTTCCAATTTTAACAGTAAATTTTCTTCACATCGGTATTTGTCTATGGAACGGGCAACGGCCGTTTCTCTATATATGCCAAAGGCGCATAAGCCTGATATCCACCTAACTTCGCTCAAAACAAATCATCCATTGATTCAATATACTTTGTTCACGGGAGGCTCCCAATGCAAAATATCATGAATACCTGCGAACCCAGGCAGGACATCCTGGCCGGCACATTTAATCCGGAGATATTTACGGCTTCCCTAAATGAAGTCATCAAATTCTACCAGACCCATCAGCAAGGCGTTCATCCAATTTATACCGATGCCGAACAATTCTTCACCGAAGGCACGTATGCCACGGATGGATTCAAGATGGTGCTGAATGAAGTGTTTGCCCGCCTGGCTGGAGACGGCACGGCACCGGCCATTCACCGGCTGGAGACCGCATTCGGCGGCGGAAAGACCCACACCCTGATCGCCTGCACGCACATTGGCTACAAGGGGGATGAGCTGACATCTCACATCAGCCAACTAATTGATCCCAAATATATCCCGAAAAAAGGGGAAATAGATGTTGTCGGCATCTCCGGCAATGACATCCCGGTCCACAAGCCCAAGGGAACAAGCCTGATTCCCTATACCCTGTGGGGCGAAATCGCCTTTCAGATAGGCGGGGAAGCCCTATATAAAGAAGTGGAGGAGGATGCGGCATCTTATGCGGCGCCGGGCAAAAACTATTTTGAATCCGTGTTTAAAGGCCGAAAGGTCCTCTTGATGATCGATGAACTGGCCCAATACGCGGCCCGCCTCTCTGCGGCAAAGCCAGACGGCAGTGAGCAGTTGGCCGCTTTTTTAATGAGCCTGCATGAGTATGCCCGCTCAAGTCCCGGCATATCGGTGGTACTGACCCTGGCCAGCGCAACGGATGCCTTTGCCAAACAGACCTCTCACCTCGCAAAGCTCTTATCCAATATCACCGGCCAGGAAATGAATGCGGATGACGCCTTAGGCATCGGCCAGCAGGCGGTAGAGGGTATCGCCAGTGTGGTCTCAAGGGATGCCACATCCGTGGTGCCGGTGCAGGCCTCAGAAATTTCAAGGGTTCTGGCCAAACGCCTATTTACCCGGATTGATCAATCCGCAGCCAGAGAAACCGCCGCCGCATATCAGGAGATGTATCAAAAAAACTCCACGCTTCTGCCGGATGAAGCCACGCGCGAGGATTTTTTTGACCGAATGGCCTCCCATTACCCGTTCCATACCTCTTTTATTGATTTTTTAAATCATAAATTGGCCATGTATGAAAACTTTCAGGGAACCCGGGGGGTACTGCGGATTCTGGCGCTTGCCGTTCGTACCTTGTGGCGCAAAGAAGCGGCCATCCCCATGATCCATACCTGTCATCTGGATCTTCGAAACGACCGGACCGTCAACGAAGTCATCGGCCGCTCCGGCAGCGGGGATCTCCTCCCTGTATTAAACGCAGACGTCGGTGGTGCGGACACAGACGGCCTGACCGGCGGCCGAAGCAATGCAGAGCTGGCAGACCGCAGAAATCCGCATCCTGAGGGGTGGCCCTTGTATGAATACACCTGGAAAACGATTTTTCTGCACAGTCTGGTGGGGCGCGACCAGGGGCTTGGCTCAGGTATTTTCGGCCTGACCGAGCAGGATGCCCTGTTTGAAGTCAGCTTCCCCGGCCTTACCCCGCCGCAGGTGGCTGAAGCGCTCAAGGAAATTAACAACAGCGCGTTTTACCTTCGGTTTGATCACGGAAAATATTACGCAAGCCTTGATCCCTCAGTAAACATCGCCTTGGCCAAGCTGCGGCGCAGCCTCAAGGGCGAGGCTATTGACGGACTGCTTGAGTCCACCGCCCGCAAAGTGGTCAGTGCGGATGTCTCCCCATTTAACATCGTTGCCGACGTGGCAGCACCAGAGCATATTCCGGATAAACAGGGCAAGCCTTCGCTCGCACTTATTTCTTTAAAGGCAGCCCCCATTAAGATCGAGGATTTTGTCACCACCGCTGGCCCGAACCGCCCCAGGGTGGAGCAGAACCTCGTATTCCTGCTGGTTCCGGATACCGTACAGACAAAAACCGGGCAGCAGGAGCAGGAATTAAACCTCGGGCAAGCCACATCCCGTGCGGATGAGAACCGAAAAAAGCTCGATGAACTGGCCCGCACGGTGCTGGCCATGCGCCAGTTGAAAAACAATCCGCAGAACTACGGCATTAATCCCAAAAAATTGGAAGAAGACGATTTCAAGCAGCGGAAGACGGAACGGGAGAATTCTTTAATCTCAACAGTCACCGAAAGCTACCGCAACCTCTGGTACCCCTCGGCCAGCGGCCAGATCGTCTGCAAAGAAATCCGTACCTCGGGCGGCGAGAGCGGCACCCCCGTGATGGAGCAGATCCGGAAAGTCCTCCATGACGATAATGAACTGATCACAAGCGCGCACACCACCCAATCCGCATTAAAAAGCCTTAGACAGCCCTTTTTCACGCAGCAGGACATTGCTGAAGTCAGCAAGCTGAAGGAAAACTTCTGCCGCATCCGCAAGTGGCCGATACTCGAGTCCCCGGATGTTTTTGACCAGATTGTCCGCGCAGGCGTGGATCAGGGCAACTGGTGCCTGTTTCGCATGGGAAACGAAGAAACCATTACTCCGGATGAATTCTACAGCCGGGATGACGGGGGACTGCCCCTTGATGTGGATATCACCAAGGGCTATTCCCTGGTTACCCCTGAGGGCGCCAAAAAAAGGGGATGGGGCAAAACAAAAGGACCGGATACCCGCCGCATACAAGATTGGATACGAGATCTCACCAAGGAGACCTCTATTGGCACAATGGGAGAGCTATCGGAAAAGCTGGGGGAAAAATTCGGTGAGGTGCCGGGAAAAAAGGTCAGCACCGCCCTTTCCAATTTGATACAGGAAAGCCGGCTCTATGCGCATAAAGGCAGTATCAATCAGGAAGAAAGGCCGGAGCTGATTAAAGGCACGGCCGCCGCCTTTTATGTGCCGGATAAAAACGATGTGATTGTCACCCCGGCCAAAGCCGCCGAAAAAGGCTGGGTTGAGGAAAAAGACCATAGTCTCCAGCTCTCCGGTAAGGATGGCGCCCAAAAGCTGATGCCCCTGCTCCGCCGGATCGGCGCCCTTTATGAGCGGGGCGGTAAAAGCCGGATTGACATGCTGGATATGACCGACATGGAACTGCCCGAGGGCGGAACCCTGCGGATTTCTTTGGAAAACGCGCCGCCTGAGGCGGTTAAAAACTTGGGCGAGCTTTTTGAAACCGTCGACGGAATCGTTAAAACCGGCGATCAAACCGAGTGCCACCTGACAATCAGTCACCCGGAAAGCGATTGTCCGTTTGTTAATGAACTCAAAAAAGATCAAAACTAAACCGGGGTATCAATGAGCAAACAAACAAAAAATAAACAAACCGGGGCCAGGCAGACAGCCCAAAAAAATCAGCAGCAGGCCCATTACCATAAAAAGGTAGCGCCTGAAATTGCAAAAGCCCCCTGGGTGCTTCGCATAACCGAGCATAATGACAAGCCCGTGCCGGTATTTCTCATAAAGGAGCGGATCCTGCCGGAGCAGCGAACCGATACGGCTGACCTGGTTGCCCCCCGCTCCGTATTAAAAGAGCGCGGCCTGCTGTACGGCCCGC
The DNA here is from genome assembly GCA_046543065.1 of Desulfobacterales bacterium. GTDB lineage: Bacteria > Desulfobacterota > Desulfobacteria > Desulfobacterales > Desulfosalsimonadaceae > M55B175. The sequence continues at coordinate 30,416 of JBKHAE010000034.1, forward strand.
ATCAGCGCCGGTGCCTGCCGGTGATTAAAACCATTCTGGCCCGGGTAAACGATTACAAGGGCGTCCCCCTTGAACTCCAGCAATATTTAACCGGGGCGCGCATAACCTTTCGGGGAAACCTCCCCCTGGACGAGGAAGCCGGATACAAGCTCGCCCTGATTTTTAAACTGCAGGAGCGGATCAGGGAAGAGGAGCGCATTGAGCTGATTGCCCGCCGGGTGGACCGGTTTACCCGGGAAGAGGCCGGATACTGGTATTCCCGCATGACCACCTATGGCGATGCCGCCAACCGCTGGGCCGCAGCCGGCATGAAGGTGATGCTGGCAGGCCACCCCAAGGATCCGAATGTGGATAAAATGCTGACTGACCTCAGGCAGCGCGGCTGAACCAGGCAAATACGAGGCGGATAATGACCGAATCCTGGAAAGATGATCTCCGACTGATTGAGGCCGGGTTCCCCTGCCATCAGGTGGGCGCGGAAACCCAGCGGGAAAGAGATACCGGCAAGGCGCCTCCAACCAATAGGCTTCATGTTTGGTGGGCGCGGCGGCCTTTAACCCCCAGTCGCGCAGCTATACTGGCATCCCTCCTGCCTGCGGATACCGACCCGGAATGGTTTTTACGGCAGCTTGGGATTGAAAAGCGGGTGGTGGAGATCAACGGGGTTGAATGGACTATCAACGGGGATTTGCTCAAAAAAATTCAAGAAGTTGATGGTCAGGAATTTCTGTTAGTAGATGAAAAAACCATAAAGGCAATTGATGCTGAAAATAAAATCAGAGCGGATTTATTAAATTTTTTAGATAAATGCCGACAAAATGAAAAATTGTATGGTTTTCAAGATGTTATTTTAAAATGGCAAAATGAAGCCAAGCCATTAGATAAGCCAACTGTTGGAGCCCATTTATCAATTTTGAAAAAGGTCGCTGATCCAGCCTGGGCAAACGATAAAAAAGCCTTGGGCAAAGCCTCAGGATTATGGTTTCCAGGAGATCCTTACGGTTACAAACGGGCTTTCCAGAATGCACCAAATACGGAGGTTCAGAAAGAAAAAGTAATTCTTGATCCCACTGCCGGGGGCGGCTCCATTCCGTTCGAGGCACTTCGCCTTGGTTATAAGGTTATTGCGAATGAATTAAATCCCGTAGCGTCTGTTATTCTTCATGCAACACTGGAATTCCCTGCAAAATACGGCCACCAGTTATCCAGTAATATTGAAAAGTGGGGATCTGAACTTCTGGATTATGCAGATCAAAAGCTATCCGCTGTTTTCCCCGACAAACAGAATCTGCCTTCTTCTGAATTTAAAGAGTTAAGTCGATATCTTGCACAATGCCCTGAGCACATAGATACCTTTAATACTGAATATATTATGGATTACCTTTACTGCCGCCAGGTCACCTGCCCCAACTGCGGCGGGGATGCGCCTCTGCTGAACACCTGCTGGCTGAGCAAGGAGGGCGACAAGCAGTGGGGCGTTAAAATCATTCCGGACGGCCGGCAGCAATACGGAAAAGTCCGTTTTGAGACGTACCGGGTATCCAAAGGGAAAGGCCCGCTTGGGGAAGATCCCAATTTTGCAACCGTGAACAGGGGGGTTGGCACATGCATTCATTGCAGACAAGCCATTGATGCAGATGAAATAAAATCCCAGGCCCGGGGCGAATCCCCGCACGGCACATGGAAGGACCGCCTCTACTGCGTGGTGGGTGTGCGCTTGCAGCCCAAGCTCGATAAGGATGGACAGCCGCTTCGCTATAAGAGCGGCGAGAAAAAGGGCGAGATCAAAGCCGAAAAAATCCGCTTCTTCCGCCCGCCAAATCAACAGGATCTTGATGCATTGGATAAGGCGGAAAAACGGCTCAAAGAGAACTGGGAGCGATGGGAGGCTGAAGGGCTGATTCCCACAGAAAAATTCCCTCGCGGCAATGATATGCGCCCGATTAATTACGGCATGCCCCGCTGGTGCGATATGTTCACCTCGCGCCAGCTGCTTGGCCACCTGACCCTGGTTGAGGAACTCAACCGCCTGAAACCGCAGATACTTGCTGA
>JBKHAE010000146.1:0-7098 GCA_046543065.1 Desulfobacterales bacterium
TACGAGGCATGTGGCTGTAGGGCAGGCCACCGTGCCTGCCTAAGAAAAGACAGAACAAATTTGCCCTGAATGTAAACCGTTTCCCGAAGATGCCGGGAAGGGAGCTATGGATGGCCATAAAAAGCCGGCCTTCAATAATGTCAAAGTCAGAAGGGCTTCCCTTTTTAGATAATGCGGCCATCCGGATGTTCCGGGTAGGCAAGCAATACGGGGATATTGCGGCATTAAAGGATATTTCCCTGCGGGTTCATGAAAATGATTTCGTATTCATCACCGGAGCCAGCGGAGCCGGCAAATCCACACTGATTAAGCTGCTGTATATGGGTGAGGCCGTTACGGAAGGCGCCATTCTGGTGGACGGGGTTAACCTTGCCCGGGTCCCGCGCCGGCAGATTCCCTGGATGCGCCGAAAATTCGGCGTCATTTTTCAGGATTTTAAACTGATCCCTACGCGCACGGTATTTGAAAATGTGGCGCTGGTTCTGGAGGTGGCCCGGACCCGGCCGGATGAAATCAAGGATCGGGTTTATTCGGTGCTTGAGCGGGCGGGGATCGCGGATCGGGCCAGGGAGTATCCGCCGGTGCTTTCCGGCGGGGAGCAGCAGCGCGTGGCCGTTGCCCGGGCCATGGTGGGCGAACCCAGATTTATTCTGGCCGATGAACCCACAGGCAGCCTGGACCCGGATTCCGCAAGCCGCATATTTGAATTGTTGGAAGGGGCGCACAGCCGGGGCGCCACCATCATTATTGCGACCCATGACAGCGAGTTGATCCGCGCCCATTCCGGCCCCCTCATTCAGCTGGCTGGCGGTCGGATGGCTGCGAATTAAAGGCGGCGGGTGAGCCAATGATAAGGTTTACTTTCAAGCGCGCACTCCGGGATATCCGGAATAATTTCTATCTGCACGGGCTCTGCATGGTGACCATTTCCCTGGCGGTGTTTATCCTGAGTGCATTTGCGCTTTTCTATATCAATGCCACCGAACTCCTGGATGCCTGGAAACAGGGCGTCCGGGTGATCGCCTATGTGGGCGGAGATCTCTCCGATAACCGCCGCCATGCCGTTATGGCAGAGATTGAGTCTATGGATGGGGTGGCCGGTGTTGATTTTGTCCCAAAAGAGTCGGCGTTTGCCGCTTTAAAGGCAGATATCGGGGATCAATCTGCGCTGCTCGAGGGCTTAAACGAGAATCCCCTTCCGGATGCTTTTGAGTTAAGGCTGTCCGAATCGTTTATCAATCTCGATGCCATCGGCCGCCTGGCAGCCAATATCGGGGCCATTGAAGGCATTGATGATGTGGAATACGCCCAGAAATGGCTCAGCCGGTTTGCCGGGGTGTACAACCTGTTTAAGATCACCGGCCTGGTGCTGGTGGCCATGTTTTTTCTGGCCACGCTTTTTATTGTGGCCAATACCATCCGGCTGATTCTCTACTCCCGCCGGGAGGAGATCGAGATTATGCGAATTGTGGGGGCGGATGAGGCGTTTATCAAACATCCGTTTTATGTTGAAGGTCTGTTGCTGGGGTTTACGGGGGCCGGTATCGGCATGGGGTTTCTTTACCTGGCCTATTTGGCCACGGTCCCTGGTTTTGCGCCGGATATCCTGGTGTCGTTTTTTGAGTTCCGGTTTATTCCAGGCTCTCTGCTGGCAGGGCTTATTTTGTGCAGCATGATGATTGGATGGGCGGGATGCCATTTTTCAATCAAGCGGTTTTTAAAAATATAATCCGGCTTTTTCTGATCCTTTCGGGGCTGTTTGCGGTTTCCGGCGCATTTGGTATGGAGGTCCGGGAGGTGGGCGTGATCCTGGTGCCCGGTTTGAATATGCGGACCGGCCCCGGCTTGGATCATCCGGTGATTAAAGTCCTGGAGAAGGATACGCGTGTTCAGGTGCTCGCCCATCATACGGGGTGGCTGCGGGTAAGCCATGACGGGGATGTGGGTTTTATCGCAGAACGGGAGAAATTCGTTACCCTGTATAAGATCCATACGGTAAAGGATAAAAAGCGCACGGATATTCAGGCCGCCCGGGAGAAAGCCCGAAATATCCGGCAGAAGATAAAAGCCCGCCAGACCGAAATTGTGGATTACACCCGTCGTGAAAAAAGGGTTGTGGCGGCGCTTGAAGATACCGAGAAGGCGCTTGATGAAACCCGGAAAAAGCTTCGGGGGATACAATCCGATATCGCCCAAGTCAATATGGAGATCAAAGAGACCCGCAAGCAGGCGGACGCCTTGGAAAAGGCGGTGGCCCGGGAGAAAAAATACGCCATGCATCGGCTGTCCGTCCTTTATAAGATAAAACGGGTCGGGGCCATGAATCTATTGGCCTCCGCCGAATCCATGCATGAGCTGCTGACCCGTAAAGCGGCTATGGAAAAAATTCTGGCCCATGATCAGCGGCTGGTGGCGGATCTTCTGGATAAGCAGGGCCAGCTGTCGGCCGCCATTGATAGCCTTGCTGGAAAAAGGAGGCAAAAGCGCAAATTGGAAGCCGAACATGCCGAAACTCTGGCCCGGCTGAAACAAAAAAAAGCCGAGCGGGAGCGGATTCTGTCTGAGATCCGCCGCAAAAAATCCAACCGGATGGCTACATTGAAATATTTGGAAAATGCGGCCGCCCGGCTGGATCAAACGGTATCCGATCTTCAGGGAGGTCCGGCGCAGGAGGCGGGGACGGGAAAATCCTTTGCTGCATATCAGGGCTTGCTAAATAAACCGGTACAAGGTAGAATCATCGCGGATTTTGGCAAATACACGGAACCCCGCTCCGGTGTGGTCAATTTCAGAAACGGCATTGAGATTGCCTCATCGCCGGGCACCCCGATCCGGGCGGTATTTCCCGGAAAAGCCATCTATGCGGATTGGCTGAAAGGCTACGGCAATGTGGTCATTCTGGCCCATGGCAATGCCTATCATACGGTGTATGCCCATGCGGAAGAACTTTTTTTAAAAAAAGGGGATCACGTGGATACCGGTGACGTTATCGGTACGGTCGGGGATTCCGGCGCACTTTCCGGCCCCGCCCTTTACTTTGAGATCCGGCATCAGGGCGATCCCGTAAATCCATCCGATTGGATCGATAATACATAAAAGGAGAAATCGTATATGGCCTTCAAATACAGACCAACAGTCAAGAGCGGCATTCTGGTGCTTATCACCGCTTTTATCGTGGCCTCTGCCACCTGTGTTTACGGGGAACGCAACCGGTCAGAGGAAACCTATAAAGGGCTGAAGCTTTTCAGCGACGTAATCGAGGAAATCGAAAAAAACTATGTGGAGGATGTGGATACCGCCGAACTCATTGAAAAGGCGATAAACGGGATGGTGGACAGTCTGGATCCGCATTCTTCCTTTATGCCGCCCGAGGCCTATGAGGATCTTCAGGTGGAGACCAAAGGCGAATTCGGCGGCATCGGCATTGTGATCACCAAGCGGGACGGCCGGCTGACGGTGATCTCGCCCATCGAGGGAACCCCCGCCTATAAAGCCGGGGTTCATGCCCAGGACATTATCGTCAAAGTCGACGGCCAGCGGACCAAGGACATGATGCTCTGGGAGGCGGTTAAGCTGATGCGGGGTGAGCCCGGGACCAGCGTTGACATTACGGTCTATCGGGAGGGCAATTCGGAAACCCTGGATTTCACATTGGAGCGGACGGTCATTCCTTTGGAAAGCGTCCGGTACCTGACATTAAAGCCCGGCTATGGGTATTTGTGGATCACCAATTTCAGGGAAAATACCGAAAGCGAAGTCAGGGAAGCCATAGCCGCATTAGAAGCGGAGAACGATCCGCTGGAGGGGCTGATTATTGACCTGCGGGACAGTCCCGGCGGACTTCTGGATCAGGCAATCAAGGTCTCGGATATTTTTCTGAAAGAGGGTAAAATTGTCTCCATTAAGGGCCGTGAGGCGAATGGCGAGTCCTATTCCGCCCATCCCAACGACAAGGAGCGCAATTATCCGATTGTGCTGCTGATAAACGGCGGCAGCGCCAGTGCGGCGGAAATTGTGGCTGGTGCGCTGCAGGACAATGACCGGGCCCTGGTGCTGGGTACCACCTCGTTTGGCAAGGGATCGGTCCAGACGGTGAAGCCCCTCCGGGACGGCTATGCCCTGAAGTACACCATTGCCCGGTATTATACTCCCAGCGGCCGCTCCATTCAGGCAGAGGGAATTCATCCGGATCTGGTGGTTAAGCGCCGGCTGCTGGATGAATCCTCGGTCGAGGGGTTTGATGCCAAACGGATTAAAGAAGAGGATCTGCTGAACCATCTAATGCCGGGGGGCGAAAGCACGGAAGCAGAAGAAAAGGAGCCGTCTGTGGATGACAAAGAAACGGATGCCGGTCAGAACGATGATAGCTCCGCTGCTGATAAAAAAACGAAAACAAAGCAAGAAAAAGAGGCCGAGATCCAGCAGTTGATGCGGATACGGGACGCGGTTTACAAACACAGCGACCGGGACCCCTCGGCCATGCTGCTTGATTCCCAGATCAGCCGGGCATATGAACTGTTGAAAGGCTATCAGATTTTCAGCCGGATATCGAAAAACTAGATATTTCTGAACAGTCAACGAAACAGTCCTTGAAAGGCGCAGTAAACCACTATTTGCTGCGCCTTTCTGCGTCGATCAGTTTGGCCTGAATTGAGCGTTTCACATTTTTGAAACGTTCAATTCAGGCTTGGGTACATGCTTCAATTGATTCGGAAAACAGGTTAAATGGCCAAGACAAAGAAAAATACCGCCGGCACGCAAAAAGGCAAATCAACGGCCAGAAAGCCGGCGGCGAAAAAAGCTTCGGCGAAGAAGCCCGCTGCCAAGAAGCCCGCTGCCAAGAAACCGGCGGCTAAAAAGTCGGCAGCCAAGGGGCCGGCGGGCAAATCCGCAAGTGTCAAAAAGGTTCCCTCCAAACGGACCCCGGCAAAGAAATCCACGGCATCCGCAAATTCCGCTGCGAAAAAAACGCCGCCCCGAAAATCCAGCAGCAGCCGGCCGGCTTCCAGAAAGCCCGCCAAAAAGCCCGCGTCTGGACGGTTTGCCGGCATCTATGGCGTGCTTTTGTTTGTTCTGCTCGCCGCTGGATTAAGCGGCGGGATTTACGGCTGGTTACAGGGGGGCAGGGCCGGGGATGCGCCCGTTATAAGCGAGGAAGCCTCTCAAAAGGCGGGGCTTCCGAAAAAGGCCAAGCAGTTTGAAAAAAGCAGCGGCCAGGCAGCCCCGCCAGCTCAGCCCAAAACCGGGTCCAAACCTGTTGAAACCGCCCGGGCCAAAGTACTTCCCGCCCCTGAACCGGAGCCGGCGGCTTCGGATGGCCGTCCGAAAGTGGCCATTATAATCGATGATATCGGCCACCGAAAGGATATGGCGGAAAAGTTTTTCAACCTGGAGGCGCGGCTCACTTATGCTATTCTCCCCTATAGCCGGTATCAGAGAGAAATCGCCGAAGCCGCCAACCGCCGGGGGTATCAGGTCATGCTGCACCTGCCCATGGAACCTGATGAGTATCCAAACATCGACCCCGGTCCGGGTGCACTGCTCACCAGTATGACGCCCGATAACCGGATCCGGCAGTTAAAGAGCGATCTGGCGGCGGTGCCCCATATAAAAGGGGTGAACAATCATATGGGATCAAAAATGACCGCCATGGCAGACCAGATGAATCAGGTGTTTACGGTATTAAAAAAACAGGGGCTTTTTTTCATTGACAGCCGGACCACCTCAGCCAGCCAGTGTCGATCCTCGGCCCGCCTGTTTAAACTCCCGTTTGCCGAGCGGGACGTGTTTTTAGACCATGTGCAGACCCGTCAGGCGATTGCCCAAAAGATCGACGAATTGATCAATATTGCCGAAATCAACGGCTCCGCCATAGGCATCGGGCACCCCCATGAAATCACCTATGCCGTGCTCTCAGATAAGCTGCCCGAACTAAACCGCCGGGTCCGGCTGGTGTTCGCTTCGGCATTGGTCAATTAATGGGCATATCCGTCTAAATTGAGCCCGATTACCCCGACGACGATCAGGCCGATGCTGATGAGTTTGATCAGCGTGGCCGGCTCCTTGAAGTAAGCTATCCCGATGACCGTAATCAGCGCTGTACCCAGTCCGGCCCAGATGGCGTAGGCGACACTCACATCGATCCGTTTAAGCGCCAGGGTGAGGCTCGCAAAGGAGAGCCCGTAGAAAACAAAAATCAGGATGGACGGCAGCCACCTGGAAAATCCCTCAGAGACCTTCATGGACGTGGTGCCGGCCACTTCCAGTAAAATGGCGATGATCAGATAGAACCAGTGGGACATAGAGACCACCTGTTGTCTAGTAATTATGCGATTTATGGATGATTGAAAATATGCAGGGCGACAAACCATTCGGTGATGTCCAATCCGCCCTTACCCGATTGGGTCATCTTTCCCAGGCCATGATTGATACGTCATCATTGATTTATTTGCAAGAAATCGATTTAGTATTACTAACCGGCCAGTGGATTAAGCTGTGGACGGTCCCCGGAGTTATCAACGAATTCGGCGGTGAGGCCCACGAATACCCCGTTCATCTTGTTGATGTAAGGAACCTTGCGGAAAGCTCGGCGGACACGGATCAAATGCTCTGCCTGGCTGCGGACAAGCTTTGCCTGCCGATTATATCCGAGGATCGACAGATCCTGATGCGGGCAAGGAAGTTAGATTTGCCATATTTTAATACCCTGATGGTGCTGAATTTTTTGCTGTACAAAAACGCCTTAAATTTATTAGAATATCAAACCGTCATGGATAAACTTCGGGACACGGCCCGCTATTCGAATGAGATTTATGAATTCGGCGGGCGGGTGCTTGCTGAAATCCTTCGTATATAGCCTTCGGTTTTGGATAAATAAATACTGTATTGAAGGCGTCTTAAATATCTCTTTATACCGCCGCTGCGGTATCCTTATAGTCAGTAACGCTAAAAATCTCCATATTGTCATTTCGAGCGATAGCGAGAAATCTTTTATAAACAAAAAATGATTCCGGTGGCTTTTTCATAAAGGGGTATGAACTTGGCCTTTGATGAACGCGATGATTTCCCAAGCTATTACCGCTATTGGGGCAAGGCTGA
>JBKHAE010000147.1:0-7072 GCA_046543065.1 Desulfobacterales bacterium
TACACTATTGGCCCGCTATACTCATAAATGCTTTATTTATTTTGTTACAATCCCTAAGAGATCGTTTCATGCACAACAACCTCCACGGCAATGAAGTCTGCCAGAACCGCTTTTTCCGCTGATTGCGAAAAAAGATGATGACTTCTACCCCCAATCGGCGGGTAGGCGTCATCAATGTTAAATAATAAACAGCCCCCGCCCGGATATCCGGCGGGGGTTTTTGTTTTCAGGCGATGGCAAGGATGGCAATGCGGTATATTTAGACAGGAGGAAAACATGGCGTTTAGCATTGCGGTGATCATCATTCTGGGGCTGTTGGCGGATTATTTGTTCCGAAAAATCAAAGTCCCCGGACTGGTCGGAATGCTTCTGGCGGGTATCCTTGCCGGCCCATATGTGCTGGGCCTGATGCGGCCTGAAATGATGGACGTATCCGGGGATTTCAGGAAAATAGCGCTTATCGTTATCCTCCTTCGCGCGGGCTTTGAACTCCACCGGGACACCCTAAACCGCGTGGGCCGGGCGGCATTGATTATGAGCACCGTGCCGGCTTTATTTGAAATGGCCGGTATCATGCTGGCCGCTCCCCGGCTTTTACACATGAGCCTCCTGGATTCGGCCCTTCTGGGCGCCATCCTGGCCGCGGTATCCCCGGCCGTGGTGGTGCCGTTGATGATCGATTTCATGGACCGCGGCCGGGGGGCGAAAAAAGGCATCCCTACCCTGATTTTAGGCGCCTCATCGGTGGACGACGTGTTCGTGATCGTTATTTTCACCATTCTGATGGGCATGCACGGCGGGGAGCAGGTCAATCTGTGGCTCAAGCTCACCGAAATCCCGGTGTCCATTATTCTGGGTATTGTGTTGGGTATTATACCGGGCTACCTGCTTTATCTGTTGTTTCAAAAATACGACTGGCGGCCGCCCAAGCGCACTATAATGGTCATGGGCGTAGCGATTTTTCTTACCTGGCTGGAAAAGGCCGCAGAAGGCATAGTGCCGGTAGCCAGTCTTCTGGGGGTGATGGCCATCGGCTTTATAATCCTGGAAAAGTCCGAACCCATCGCACACCTCATCTCCCAGAAACTTAAAAAGTTGTGGGTGTTTGCCGAACTTCTGCTCTTTGTGCTTGTGGGCGCCCAGGTTAACATCCACGTGGCCTGGAAGGCCGGCCTTGCCGGAATTGCTGTGATTGCCATCGGTCTCGTTTTCAGAAGCTTGGGGACCTATCTCTCCCTGATCGGAACCCCGCTCAACTTTAAGGAAAAGCTGTTCTGCATCGTGTCCTACGTGCCCAAGGCCACCGTGCAGGCCGCCATCGGCGCGGTCCCTCTGGCCGCCGGTGTTGCCTCCGGCGAGCTCATCCTGGCGGTGGCGGTGTTATCCATCCTTGTTACCGCCCCCATCGGTGCCTTCGGGATCACGGCCATGGGAGAACGGATCCTGGATCATAGCGCAACCGCTTCTTATCGATTCCGGGAGCTGCGGGAACAGTTCGGCCTGCCCCGGGTGGGAGAACGGGTAAGAAATAAGGATACCGATACAGTATGGAAGGTGATCGAGGAAAAGGAGGACTGGATCCCGGAGCCAACCGGAAGCAGTCGAGCCGGGCAGCTTATCCCGGCCGTATATATCCGCTATTGGAAAGAAGACGGAGACTTACAGCCCGGCCGGGGAAAAACCTCTACCCTGCGCTACAGCAGGAATGATCAGTCATTTAATGATCACTGGGAAATTCTTTATGACTGGTAGAGACGCTCAATTAAGCGATCATAAATAGCAGTTCATCCGGGTCCGTTGCCTTTTCAGCGATCATCGAGATGTCCACGTCCGTTGGGGTGTAGTCGGAGAGCAGGTCGATGGTGTTGGCGATTTGGGATTTCGGGTAAAAATTGAAATCCGCCAGGGATTTGTAGAAGCGGGTATAGATCTCCGGCTGGGTGCGCACAAATATTTTATGATCACAGGAAAGGCCAAAATACCGGGCGAAATGATGGACGAGCAGGTAAAAGCAGGCGGCTGAGAAATATTTGGTATCCGGCTGCTTGTTTAGCTCCGGGTAAAACCGGATGATCTCAATCCGCCGGGCAAAGCGATTGAGGGAAATGGTGAGGTTTTGCGAAATTTCATCATCCGTTGCGTTGTCGGTCAGAAAATATGCAATGCAGTCGCCTTCCGCCAGAAAACTGATGGTATAGCGGTCAAGCAGACGCGGCAGGGTCTTTCGGATAAATTCGGATGCGGGTGCTGCCGCTGATAGCTGCATAGGGCCTGAGTTCCTTAAAAAAATATAAAAATTTCCTTTTAAAAATTTGGAGCGCTCAATTTAGGTGCAAGTTCCTTATATTCCCCGACAGTGGGAATCCGGCCGAGAATGGCGCATACCGCCGCCAGCGGGGCAGAACCCAGGTAAACCGAGGTGTTGTTGCCCAGGCGGTTTGGAAAATTGCGGGTTGAGGTGGAGACCACCGTGGTGTTATCCGCCACCCGCGCTTGATTTCCCATGCACAGGGAGCAGCCCGGGGTTTCGATCCGGGCGCCGGCCGCACCGAAAATGCTGTAATCCCCGTTTTCTTTCAGCTGTCGGGCATCCATCCGGGTGGCCGGGGCAAGCCAGAGCCGCACCGGCAGATTCTTATGGCCGTCCAGGATGGCTGCGGCCGCCCGGTAATGGTCAATGTCTGTCATACAGGAGCCGATAAACACCTCATGCACCGGCGTTTCGGCCACCTCGCTTAATTTTCGCACATCATCCGGGTCATTGGGGCAGGCCAGCAGGGGTTCGGTGATCTCTGCGAGATTGACTTCAATGTCCGCGGCATACGCCGCATCCACATCCCGCACCAGGAGCTCGGGCGCATCAATCCATTGTTCCAATTGGCGGATACGATGTTCCAGGCTCCGGGCGTCGCCGTAATTATTGAGGACCAGCCAGTTTAGAAGCGCGATGTTTTCCCTGACAAAGGCTTTTACGGGTTCCATTTCAAGGGCTATGGTGGCGGCGGCGGCCGAGCGCTCCGCCGATGCATTGGTCAGTTCATAGGCATCCTCAACGCTTAACCCGGGAAAGCCTTCAAATTCAATAATCCGGCCGGAGAACACATTTTTTTTGCCGGTTTTTTCAACCGTCAGCATGCCCTGCTCAATGGCGGCATAGGGCACGGCATTGACCACATCGCGCATGGTGATACACGGCCTTAAGCTGCCGGTAAAAGAAACCCGGACGGATTCAGGCATGTCCAGGGGCATCATGCCGAGCGCCGCGGCAAAGGCCACCAGCCCGGAGCCTGCCGGAAAGCTGATGCCAATGGGAAATCGGGTGTGGGAATCCCCGCCGGTGCCTACTGTATCCGGCAGCGCCATGCGGTTTAACCATGAATGGATGATCCCGTCGCCCGGGTAAAGCGCAACCCCGCCCCGGTTTTTGATAAATTCATGCAGACTCTCCTGCATTTCCACATCCACCTTTTTGGGGTAGGCGGCGGTGTGGCAGAAAGACTGCATGACTAAATCCGAGTTGAATTTCAGACAGGCAAGCTCGGAGAGCTCATCCCGGGTCATGGGCCCGGTGGTGTCCTGGGAGCCCACTGTGGCGATTCTGGGTTCACAATAGGTGCCGGGCCGGACCCCGGCCCGGCCGCAGGCCCGGCCCACGATTTTCTGGGCCAGGGTGTAGCCGCTTCCGGTATCTTCAGGCTCAATGGGCTGTTTGAAAACCTCTGAGGCTTCAAGCCCCAGTGTTTTCCGGGTCTTGTTCGTGAGCGTCCGGCCGATAATCAAGGGAATGCGGCCGCCGGCCCGGACCTCATCCAAAAGCAGGCTGGTTTTAAATGCAAATTCAGCGAGTTTTTCCCCGCTGGCCTTGTTCAGGATTTTTCTCTCATAGGGCCGGATTTCGATGACATCGCCGGTATTGAGCCGCGAGGTGTCACACTCAATGGGAATCGCCCCGGCATCTTCCAGGGAGTTAAAAAATATGGGCGCAATCTTTCCGCCCAGCACCACCCCGCCGCGCCGCTTGTTGGGCACATGCGGGATGTCCTCGCCGATATGCCAGATAAGGGAGTTGGCCGCGGATTTTCTGGATGAGCCAGTGCCCACTACATCCCCTGCGAATGCGATAGGGTAGCCCTTTTGTTTTAACTCCCGGATCGTTTCAATCGGCTTTTCCATGCGGTATTGGAGCATGCTCAGGGCATGGAGCGGGATATCCGGCCGGCTCCAGGCTTCACCGGCCGGTGAAAAGTCGTCGGTATTTATCTCGCCGTCTGCCTTGAATACGGTCAACACAATGGATTCCGGGATTTGCGGTTTGTTGGTAAACCAGCGGGCATCCGCCCAGGCCTCGATAACCTGTTTGGCATGGGGGTTTTTGCCGGCTTTACCGTAAATTTTGTCAAAGGCATCAAAGATCAGAATCGTTCCGGAAAGCGCTTTGGCGGCCTCCGGCGCAAGCTGTGCGTCATCTAAGAGTTTGATCAGGGGCTCGATATTAAAGCCGCCGCCCATGGTGCCCAGCAGGAAAACCGCGGATTGCGGTGATATCAGGGGGGATTTGATTTCATGGCACGCGATTTTAAACAGGAAATCCGCCTTGACCTGGGCGGCCGGGTCCACGCCGGCCGGCACGCGGTTTTTAATCAGGTCAAGCAGCAGGGCCGTGTCATGGCCGCTGGGCGAAATAAGCAGCTGTGTCAGCGCCTCAACTTGATCCTTGTTTAAGGGCTTTGGCGGTATGCCCCGGGATTCGCGTTCCGCCTTGTGCTTCAGGTAGTCATCTATCATTGATTCTCTCTCTCTATATATTAAGTCCCGCCCGAAATCCCTGATGCACGGCATCAAAGGCCATGCCCACATTGCCGGCATCCCCGGCCACGGTGCAGGCAATGCCCCTGGATTCAATCAGCTGCTCAAGGTCATTGTCCGATCGCGCGCCAACCGAGAGCACCACGGTATCAGCGGGAATTTCTTCCGGGCCGTTTCCGGTTTCGATCCTGATACCCTTTTCCGTTATTTCAAGAGCCTTGGTGGCCACCCGGCTTTGGACGCCATAGCGGGAAACATCCTGGAGCATGCCCCAGCGCGTGGTTTTGCCGAAATCCTTGCCGATTTTCTCCATCATCTCAAGCACCGTAACCTGCTTGGTTCCCTTGGTGGCCATTTCATAGAGCACATCCGGATCCTCCGCCTGGTTCACAAACAGAAACTTAAGCGTCTCAGCACTCAGGGTGCCTTTTTCCGCTAAGAACAGGGCGGTCTCCACGCCGACCGCCCCGCCGCCGACCACCACCACATTTCGGCCGGTATAGGCTTTTCCGGAGAGCACATCCCAGGATTGGACCACATGGGGCAGTTCAATACCGGGGATCGGGGGTGCCATGGGCACGGCGCCGGTGGCCAGGATGATGTGATCCGGTTTTTCCTTGTCAATCAGGGCCTCATCCACGACGGTATTCAGGCAGACCCGGATATTCCGTATGGCCACCTGGTTTTCCAGATCCCGGGCCAGCTCCGCGAACTCTTCCCGGCCGGGGGGCGCGGCCGCTAAATAGAGCTGTCCGCCCAGGTGATCGCCTTTTTCATAAAGCGTAACCGCATGGCCCCGGTCGGCTGCGGCAATGGCCGCATTCATGCCGGCGGCCCCCCCGCCGATGATCATTACTTTTTTGGGGGTTTCGGCGGTTTCACAGCTGATTTCGCATTCGTGGCCGGCCAGTGGATTGCAGAGGCATTCCACGTGTTTTAATTTAAACAGATTGTCAAAACAGCCCTGGGCGCAGGCCACGCAGTGGATGATTTCCTTTTCCCGGCCGGTGCGGCATTTTTCCGGAAAATCCGGATCCGCGATCAGGCTTCTGCCCATGGCCACCATGTCGCACATGCTGTCGGCAATCATCTCCCGGGCGGTTTCCGGGTCATTGATCCGGTGGCTGGCAATCACCGGTACATCCACCACCTCTTTAATGCCGCGGGACAGATAGGCAAACGCGCCCCGGGGCACGGAAGTGGTGATCTGGGGAACGCGGGCCTCATGCCAGCCAACGTTGATACATAGGGCGTCAACACCCCCTTCGGAAACCAGGGCCTTTGCATATTCCCGCAGTTCGTCGCGGCCCTGGCCGCCCGGCATAAAGTCATTGCCGTTCATCCGGACAATAAGGGGGTAATCGGCGCCCACGGTTTTTTTGATGGCCTGCATGATTTCAAGGCCGAACCGGATGCGGTTTTCAAATGAGCCGCCGTATTCATCTTCGCGTTTATTGGTCAATGGCGAGAGAAATTCGCTGATCAGGTATCCGGTGCCGCTCAAGACCTCCACCGCATCAAACCCCGCAGCCTTCACCCGTCCGGCGGCCTGGGCAAAGCTTTCAATAATGCCTTTGATTTCCTCAATGGAGAGCTCGCGCGGGGTCTCCTTGGTCAGCCGCGAGGCAATGGGCGAGGGGGCCACCGGCTGTTTGCCGTCCAAAAAGAAGGAAAAATTGTAGCGCCCCGAGTGGTTTAACTGCACGCAGGAGCGGGCGCCGTTATCATTAATGGCCGCGGCCAGGCGTTTTAAGCCGGGGATGAAGTCGTCCTTGTGCGCCCCGATGTTTAAAGAATTGCCGGACATCTCATCCACGGTGGCGAATCCCACGGTGATCATGCCGGCCCCGCCCCGGGCGCGGCGCTCGTAGAAGGCCACAAGCTGGTCGGTGACTTCAAAGTTTTCCGCCATGTTCAAATGCATGGCCGGCAGGTAAATCCTGTTCTTAACATCCAGCCCGTTGATGGAGATCGGCTGAAACAATGGGTCTTTCATGGCATCCCCCTGTATATAATTGCGTAAAAATTTGTTTATGCCGCCGTGACGGCATTTTTGCAGAAAGTAACTTGAGTGCCGTCTTACTCTTACTCTTACTCTTAATCTTAATCTAAGCTCTTGCCCGGCAATGGCTTACACAAAGGATATCGTTGCCATCAAGCTTGAAAAAATCCCTTAAGGTGCAACCATAGTCAAGAAAAAAGTCTTCATTTCGATAAAATGCATTGTCTTTAGGGTTTATATCCTCAGCATTTTTAATTGTAAGAT
>JBKHAE010000035.1:0-31626 GCA_046543065.1 Desulfobacterales bacterium
TTCGATCCCGATCCCGATAGCGATTTCGATTTGGATACAGAACAAATTAGCCCTGAAGGCTTGCAATTGACAGGGCCAATACATTTCTATTATATCCTAAATTGAGCGTTTCAAAAATTTGAAAATCGCTCAATTTAGGTATAACCAAAAGCAACTTCCAAAAAAAGGATCGGGTATGATTCAAATTAATGAGAATTATTTAAAACTGCAGGCCTCCTATCTGTTTTCCAATATCGCCAATAAAATAAATGACTACCAAAAGGCCCACCCGGATACGGAAATCATCAAACTGGGCATTGGCGATGCCACGCGGGCGCTGCCGCCGGCCTGTGTTGCGGCCTTTCACCGGGCCGTGGACGAGATGGCTGAAGACGCCACATTTCGCGGATATGGGCCGGAACAGGGCTATCCCTTTTTGCGGGAAAAAATTGCGGCCGAGGATTTTCAGGCCCGGGGCGCGGATATTTCCGCAGATGAAATCTTTGTCAGCGACGGGGCCAAATGCGATACCGGTAATTTTCAGGAGATTCTGGCCAATGATATCCATGTAGCCCTGCCGGATCCGGTCTATCCCGTCTACCTGGACACCAATGTGATGGCCGGCCGAAGCGGGGAAAGGCAAAACGGCCGGTATGAAAACATCCATTATATGGAATGCACCCCGGAAAACGAATTTGTCCCGGACCTGCCGCCGGCGGCCATTGATCTCATCTACCTGTGTTTTCCCAATAACCCCACGGGCGCCATGATTTCCAAATCAACGCTTTCCCGGTGGGTCCAGTTTGCAAAGGAAAACAAGGCGTTAATCTTATACGATGCGGCGTATGAGGCCTTTATCACCGATCATGCCCTGCCGCACTCCATTTATGAAATCGAAGGCGCCCGGGAAGTGGCGGTTGAATTCCGAAGCTTTTCCAAAACCGCCGGATTTACCGGCACGCGGTGCGCGTTTACGGTGGTGCCCAAGGACTGCATGGCCTATGATTCCAAAGGCGATGCGCATTCTTTGCATGCCCTATGGAACCGCCGCCACTCCACCAAATTCAACGGGGTCTCCTATCCCGTGCAGCGGGCTGCGGAAGCGGTTTACAGCCCGGAAGGCAAACAGCAGGTCAGAGAAATCATTGATTTCTATATAAATAATGCCGCCCGCATCCGGAAGGAAATCGATGCCCTGGGCTATGACTATGTGGGCGGCACCCATTCGCCCTACATCTGGATAAACACCAGAGCCGATTCCTGGGATTTTTTTGACATGCTGTTGAACAAGGCGGGGGTCGTCTGCACCCCGGGCCTTGGCTTCGGCACCTGCGGGGAAAAATTTATCCGGCTGTCCGCATTTAACAGCTACGAAAACATCGAAGCGGCCATGAACCGGATACGCGAGGCGGTGCGGAGCTGATAAACCTTACGCAATACGCGCCATCGCCTGCTTCATGCAAAAATTCAGATGGCAGGTTCCAGTGTTCAGCTGGCAGGGAGATCCTGACTGCTGATCTGCCGGCAAATTTGCCGGCACAATTCCGGATTAAAGCGAAGCGGTTTGCCGTCCAGTGAAGTGGCCGGCACCGCTCCGATCAGGGAATTGGTAAGGAGTACGGTATCAGAGGATAAAAGATCAGCGGGATACACCGGCTGGTCTTTTATTACATACCCCATTTGCGCAAAGCCCTCGCGGACCTGTTTCTGCATCACGCCTTCTAATACATGGGAAGAGGCCGGGCAATAAACAATCTGTCCCTTAATTACTAAAATATTGGCCGTATTCGTCTCCGAGACGCTGCCGTCCGGGTTCATGATCAGGGCCTCATCCGCCCCGTTTGCCGCCGCCCATTTTCCCGCCAGATAATAATACAGGTAGTTCATGGTCTTAAAATCCGCCAGGGGCGTTTGCCGGGGATATGGATAGGTGGCTAGGGAGAGCCCCCCATTTTCTGCAATGGATGGCCGCCGGACGTAAGGGCGGGCGGTGACCACCAGTTGATGATCATACGGCGGATTCGACCGGGTGCCGCGGGTCGCCATCAGCTTCACCGCAGCAGCGGTTTCAGACAGGCGGTTTTTCCTGATTACCCGGGAAATGATATCAGCCCAGCTTACATCCGGCACCGGCGTTTGAAACAGGTGTTTCCAGGCATGGTTGAACCGCCGGACATGTTCCGTTAAAAACTCGGGCCGGCCGTCTGCCACCCGAATGGTCTCAAAAAAACCAAACCCGTATTGCAGGCCGAGGTCGGCTATCGGTACGGCGGCCGCATCGAATGGCTCCAGCCTTCCGTTTCGCCAAACGTGCATCTTTGCCGCCTGCTTTTGGTTCTCAGCGGCCAGGGCGGTGATAAGCGAGCGGCCCTTATGCAGGGTCTCCTGATATTCATCTTCTGCATCCGAATCATGGACAATGCCGCCGCCGACGGAAAAAATCAGCTTTTCCCCGGTAATGGTGGCGGTACGGATGGCAATGGAGAGGTCCATGGTTTGATGAAAGCTGATATAGCCGATGGCGCCGGTATAGATATGCCGCTGGCAAGGTTCCAGCTCATCGATTATTTCCATGGCCCGGATACGGGGGCATCCGGTAATTGAGCCGCCGGGGAAAACCGCTTTTATCAAATCCGCCGTTTTCATGTCATCCCGCAGTTCCCCGGTTACAACAGAAATCAGGTGAAACACGTTCACATAGGCTTCAACCCGCTTATGTTCGGCCACAAGGACACTCTCTGCCCGGCAGACCCGTCCGAAATCGTTTCGCAGGAGATCAACGATCATGGAAAGCTCGGCTTCGTCTTTGGCGCTCTCAACCAGAGCCTTACGCATGGCCTGATCTTCATGGGCGGTCCGGCCGCGGGGCCGGGTGCCCTTGATGGGCCGGGTCTCAACCTGTTTTCCGGCCTGCCGGACAAAGCGCTCCGGCGAAGTGGAAACGATATGGTGATCCCCCGCATGGATATAGGCATAAAACGGCGCAGGCGCGGCTTCAAACAGGGCTTTAAAAAAACCAAAAGAGCTGCCATGAAAATCGGTCTCAAACCGCTGGGCCAGATTGGCCTGATAAATATGGCCGGTGCCAATATATTCCTTGATCGCGGCCACAGCCGCCAAATATGTCGGCTTGAGCATTCCCGCATGCAAATCGCCGGTGCTGGCAAAGGATAGTTCTGTTTTTCGCTGCCCAGCACCGGCTCCTTTGCTTATCTCCCGGCCGGAAGCCGCCGGCTGGCCGTTTATTTCCGGAATACACTGCCAGGTACACTTTTCCTGCCGGTCGTAAATGACAATAACGGATGGGGCATACAGGCACAGGTGCGGCAGGGAGAGGTCATTTACCGCGGTCCGGGGCAGTTTTTCGATAAAATCCTTAAGGTCATAGGAAAAATAGCCAAAAAGTCCGGATGTCACGGGAAGATGATCGTTTTCCGGGGTTATGGCGAAATAGGTGAGAAGCCGCTCAAGCGCCTCGAACGGATCCGCCTCAAAAACCGCAGAGTCATTGCCGGCAGACAGAAAAAGCTCGCGGCCATACGCTTTAACCGTAAGCCAGGGCCTGGCTGCCAGCAAATGAAACCGGGCGCTGTCGGATTCCCCGTCGCTCATCAGGGCCACCGTACCGCAGGTATCGGCTGCCTGCACCGCCAAATCCATGAATGCATCCACCGGCCGAATTGGTTTCGTATGCACGCCGGTAATCCGTCCGATGTGGTGATTCAACCAGTTTTCGATCGTTTGTGCCATTTATGCCGCGCTGTAAGCATATTCCGGGGGTTCTGCCCCACAGGAAAGAAAATTCCGGATAAGCCCCTGACCGTATTCGGACATAAAACTTTCCGGATGAAACTGCACCCCGAACACAGGATAACGGGGGTGCGAAAGGCCCATGATAATATGATCCGATGTCCATGCATGGATTTCAAGTTCGCCGGCGGCGGGCTTTACCATCAGGGAATGGTAACGGGCGGCGGTGAATGGGGATGGGAGCCCCCTGAAAATGCCGCTCCGATTATGCAGAATGCGGCTTTTTTTGCCGTGCACCGGCACCGGGGCCGGGACCGTCAAACCGCCCATGACCTCATTAATACACTGCATGCCCAGACACACCCCCAAAATCGGTATGTTTCCGGTAAAACACCGAATCAATGACATTGACATGCCTGCATTTTCGGGATCCTTTGGCCCCGGGCTGATTAACAGATACGAAGGATTTGTTTCAACCGCCTGCGCAACGGTAATCCCATCATTTCGGAAAATCCGGATATCAAGCGCATACCCCATAAACATCTGGACCAGGTTATGGGTAAAGGAGTCATAGTTGTCAATTACCAGCAGGGTTTGCATACTTTTGACGTCCCTTTCGGGTTTATTCTGCTTAAAACGGCCCGAAAATAAAAGACGCCACCCAAGATGAGCCTGGGTGGCGTCTGCCTATTACATAACTCATTGACTAACAGTTTATTTTAATACATATTAATTTCATTACAATACAGACTCCAGGAAATCAATGGCTTTTTACACGCAATTTAAGGATGCATGAATGAAATTCTTTGTCATCACCTTATCCATCGGATGCCTTTTTTTGGCCGCTGGCTGCAATTCTTTTCAAACCGGCTATTTCGGGGTTGAGGACAAAGCTATTCGTACCCCCGGCGATTTTGGCAAAACCCAAAAACTTATCGAAAAGGCCAAACATCACGGGAATTCTTTGTATGCGGAAAAACAGATTGATAAAGCGATGGAACTCGGTAAAACCGCCGCCATTACGTATTGGGAATGCTATGACCAGGAGGCGAAAAACATTCTCGCCCTGGCACGGGAAGCCGCGTTGAACTCGGAATTATATCACCCTCAGCCAATGCCGCCGGATTCAAAACGAGCGGAATCTATTGCCGGAATACTGGATTCACCGGAGAGAATCGATGCCGGCGAACCCTATGCCGGATTCAAAGCCTTGCCGCCCCGGCTCACCCTGAACACCATATATTTTCATTTTGATGAAACCCGCATCGACCCATTCTATAAAGAAAAACTGGACCAGCAAGTTCCGGTGATGAAGGAAAACGAGGAAAAACAATTTGAAATCGCCGGGCATACGGATGCTGTTGGTCCAGACAAATATAATTATTACCTTTCAAAAAAGCGCGCGAATAGTGTCGCTTCATATCTTGCATCGCAAGGGGTAAGCCGGGAGCAGCTTACCCCCGTCGGATATGGGGAGAATGATCCGGTGGCCTCAAACCTGACCGATGCCGGGCGCGCCGAAAACCGACGCGCGGAAAACCGATTGGCAGCATCTTTCCTCCCGCCGGCGAAGCTTAAAAATTTGAATGCACTGCCGCCGGGCACAACCATAGAAATCGTCCATTTCAATTACGGAGAAACCCAACTACTGCCCGTCTATCGCCAATTACTGGATAAGACCGCTGCCGCGCTGAAAAAAAACCCCTCGGTATCTTTAGCAATTATCGGCTACACAGACATCACCGGAACCGAAAAAGCCAACCAGGCGCTGGCCGAAAAGCGGGCGGATACGGTCAAAAATTATCTGATACAAAACGGCGTTGCTGAAAACCGGCTTCTCACGAGATCCGCCGGCAAAACAGATCCAATTGCGCCCAACGATTCAAGTCGGGGCAGAGGCTTTAACCGGCGCGTTGAGCTGCGGATCACCCAAAAAACCCAAACAGAAACCCAAGCCCCAATCCCCCAACCGGATCAAAGTCCCGCCAGATACGGGGTGCAGGTTGCAGCCCTGAAGCAAGCGGATAATGCGGATTTCGTTAAAGAAAAGTTTACCGCCAAAGGCTATCCGGTCTACCGGCAAAAAGCCGAAGTGGACGGAGTGACCTGGTACCGGGTGCGCTTGGGGCCTTACACAAACGCGGAAAAGGCCCAGGAAACCCTGGAGCAGATCAAATCCAGCGGTTTGGCCAAAGGCGGCTTCGTGGTAAAAACGCCATAGCCATCCGGCCGGCCGTTTTGAGAAGCCGCCTTTGGAAGCAGCGCTGACGTGCCCCCATCTAAAGGCGAAACGTATACATGCCGTTTACCCCCCCCCCTCGACAATCGCCGATGAATGATAATATTTTTAAATTTTCGGCGAAAGACCATTGGTTTTTTCATTGACATTAAACCGGATACGGGCTTATCGCTTAAATTTTACCGATATTGTTTATTCAGCCGGTTTTTTTATTAAACGATAAGAATAAAACAGGGCTTAAGAAATTCTCTGTTGCCGATAAGGAGCGGTGCGGGTTTGGTCGAGACAAACCTTGATAAACTCAATCAATTTTATGACCAGTTCACGGGGGCTGATCACGTCCTGATCGTGATCAATGCCGATCCGGATGCCATTGCCAGTGCCATGGCTATCAACCGGCTGCTGTGGCGGCGGGTGACCAACGTGACCATATCCAACATCAACACCATCACGCGGCCGGATAACATGGCCATGATTCGCCTGCTGGATGTGACCTTGATCCACCTGTCCAAAATTGATTTCCATTTTTATAACAAATTCGTCATCGTGGATTCTCAGCCGGTTCATAACGAAAGCTTTGCCGATATCGCCTTTACAGTGGTGATTGATCATCATGAGGATTCCGGCTGCCAGCTGCCGTTCAAGGATATCCGGCCGGATTACGGGGCCACGGCCACGATTATGACCGAATACCTGCGGGCAGCAAAAATCAAGCCCTCCAGGCTGCTGGCCACCGGCCTTTTCCATGCCATCAAAACCGATACCGGCAATTTCGAGCGAAACGCCACAAACGCGGATATCCGTGCCTTTCAGTATCTGTTCACCCATGCCAATATCCATCTGGCCCGGCGTATGGAGCAGGTGGATCTGCGGATCGAATTTCTGGAGTATTTCAAAAAAGCCCTGAACAGCTATACATTAAACCAAAACCGGATTTTCGCCCATTTGGATGATGTGAAAAACCCGGATGTCTGTGTTTTAATTGCCGATTTTTTCATGCGAGTGAATATGGTCACCTGGAGCCTGGTCTCCGGTGTATTTGAAAACCGGCTGATTATCGTCATCAGAAACGACGGGCTTCGAAAAGACGCCGGAAGCGTGTCCAGCCAGCTGTTTGGGCGTCTCGGCCCGGCCGGCGGGCATAAAAACATGGCCCGGGCGGAAATCCCGTTTGAGAACCTGAAAACCGAAATCAAGGAATCCGAACCCAACGCCATTAACAGCTGGATAATAGATAAATTCAGCGAAATCGATTGATATGCGGCCAAACCAGAAGCCTCTGCAGGTAACGATCCTTGGGTCCGGGACTTGTGTGCCCTCCCTGGAAAGAAGCGCCTGTTCGGTGCTGATCTCTTTTGATGACACGGTTTTTCTGCTCGATTGCGGCCCCGGCACCATGCGGCGGCTGCTTGAAGCGGGGGTTTCGATATTTTACGTGACCCACTTGGGGATCAGCCATTTCCATCCCGATCATACCGGCGAGCTGGTGCCGTTTCTGTTTGCCAATAAATATCCGGATGGCAGCCGGCGAAAAAACCCGTTAACCCTGATCGGCGGACCGGGGTTTAAATCTTTTTTCAATCAGTTAAGCGCGGTTTACGGTGACTGGATTGATATGGCGGGAAAGCGCCATCTGATTGAAATGGCGCCGGCCGCCACGCAAAAAAAGCTCCCCGGGTTCCTGCTTCAGACCGCACCCGTGGTGCACCGGCCGGAAAGCATCGCCTTTCGCATCAACGCACCGGACGGAAAAAGCATCGTCTACTCCGGGGATACGGATGAAAGTGAAAACCTGGTGGCGCTTTCCACCGGGGCGGATCTATTGATATGCGAGTCCGCGCTGCCGGATGAATGCAAAGTGGAGGGCCACCTTACCCCTTCGCTGGCGGGGAAAATGGCCGCCCGGGCCGGAGTCAAAAAACTGGTGCTCACCCATTTTTACCCGGAATGCGAAGCGGTCGATATGGAGAATCAATGCCGAAATACTTACGCCGGGCCTATGGAATTGGCCCGGGATCTCTTGTGTTTGACCCTTGAAGGAGCCGCATGAAATACTATCCGGTCAATTTAAATATCAACGGCCGAAATTGCCTGGTCGTGGGCGGCGGGGGCGTGGCCTCCCGGAAAGTCAAATCGCTTTTAGATTGCGGGGCAAAAGTCACCGTGGTCAGCCCGGCCTTTGCCGAGGCCCTGCAAAACATGACGGATCACCCCGGGGTTCAATTGGTAGAGCGCCCCTATGAATCCAGTGATCTTAACGGCATGTTCCTTGTCATCGGCGCCACAGACGACATGGCCTTAAACCGCCGTATCCACGCGGATGCCGAGAACCGGCAGATGCTCTGCAATATTGCGGATGTGCCCGAGGTCTGCAACTTTATTCTGCCCTCCGTGATTCGGCAGGGGGATTTTATACTCACCATTTCCACATCCGGCAAAAGCCCGGCCTTTGCCAAGCATCTGCGCCGCCAGCTGCAGGATGCCTACGGCCCGGAATACGACCGGTTTCTCAAGTTAATGGGCGCCATCCGAAAGCGCCTGCTGGCCGAAGCCCATGCCCCGGAAGCCCATAAACACCTGTTTAAGCGATTGATTGAAAAAAACCTGTTGGATCTTATCCGGCAAAACGATACCGCCGCCATCAACCGGGTTCTTTTTGAGGTGCTGGGCGAGGGCTTTGACTATACCGAATTGATGCAAAAAACAGAGGTCTCGGAGGGGACCGGGTCATGACAGCGGTGTTCGGCTTTATTATTCTGCTGTATATGTTGAGTTCCGCTTCATATATTGGATATTTCAGCGTTCAGCGGAATGTTTTTCACCGGATCGCCTATGGGGTGCTGATGGCCGGATTTATTCTGCATACCGGGCTGATCGGCTACCAATACATCCATTGGGGCCAGATTCCGGTCCAGAATCTGCATCAGACCCTTTCATTTGCCGCCTGGGCGCTTGCCGGGGTCTACCTGCTGCTTAAGTATCGATTCCGCATTAAAATTCTGGGCGCCTACACAGCACCCCTGGCCACGCTGATCATGATTGTGGCCTTCTGTCTTCCGCAGCATGCCCCGGCAGAGCCCAACACCCTGTTTAACAGCCTCTGGCTGGTCAGCCACATTATTATTATTTTTATCGGTGAGGCCTCTTTGGCCCTGGCCGGCGGGACCGGGGTTCTTTATCTGATCCAGGAGCGGGCCATTAAAACCAAAAACCCCCGCTTCTTTTTCAAGCGGCTGCCCTCCCTGGCGGTTTTGGACAGCACGGGCTATGCGTTTATCATTACCGGATTTACCCTGCTCACCATCGGACTGATCACCGGGTTTATCTATGCAGAAAAGGTGTGGGGCACGCTGTGGAGCTGGGACCCCAAAGAAATCTGGTCGGTGATTACCTGGCTTATCTATGCGGCGCTGCTCCACGAGCGGCTGGTAGCCGGATGGCGCGGGCGGCGGGCGGCGATTCTGGCGATTATCGGATTCGCGGCGCTGATATTTACCTTTATCGGCGTCAATTTTTTTCTGGAGGGGCACCACAATGAATTTACCCGATGGTAGCCGAAAATCCGCCGCTGCCCCCCAGACGGTCTCTCCGGAGGCGCTGAAAATCGTTTTAATCGGGGTAAACCACCGGACCGCGCCCGTGGAGCTCCGGGAAAAGCTGGGCTTTTCCGCTGAAGAAACCGAATCCGCCCTGATTACCTTGAGAAAACTTCCCTTTATCCGGGAGGCGCTTTTGATTTCCACCTGCAACCGGGTGGAAGTACTGGTCACCACGGATCAGCCGGAAACCGCCAGGGAGATAATCCCGGCCCGCATCGCCGAGTGGAAATCCATGCCGCTTGCCCGGTTTATGCCGGCGGTCTATGTTTATGCCGGCGATGAGGCGGTCCGCCATCTCTTCCGGGTTTCCGCCAGTCTCGATTCCATGATGCTGGGCGAGCCCCAGATCCTGGGCCAGGTGAAGGCGGCCTACAAGCATGCGGTGGACACCAAAACCACCGGTGTGATCCTGAACCGGCTCATGCACAAGGCCTTCTCAATTGCCAAACGGGTCCGAAGCGAGACCGGCATCGGCGGCCATGCGGTGTCCATCAGCTATGCGGCCATTGAGCTGGCCAAAAAAATATTCGACTCCCTGGCGGACAAATCCATCCTCATGGTGGGCGCCGGCGAAATGGCGGAGCTGGCGGTTGCCCATTTGCTGCGAAGCCGTCACTCCGGCAGTATTTTCGTTGCCAACCGGACCTTTTCCGTGGGTGTGGAGCTGGCCGGCCGGTTTAACGGCACCCCGATCCGGATCGAAGAAATCCCGGAGACGCTTAAATCCGTGGATATTATCGTCAGCTCCACCGGCTCCCCGGATTTTGTTATCTCCCGCGATCATGTGAAGCCAATCATGCGCCGGCGGAAAAACCGGCCGCTGTTTTTTATTGATATCGCCGTGCCCAGAGACATTGACCCGGCCATTAACCGGATTCCCAACGCGTATGTCTATGATATCGACGATCTGCAGGGCGTAATCAATGAAAACATCCAGATCCGGCATCAGGAATCCATGATGGCCGAGCGCATTGTAGATGAGGGGGTGGTCCGGTTTCGCCAATGGTATGACAGCCTGGATGTGGTGCCAACGATCGTGGCGCTGCGGGATAAGCTGCAGCAGATTGCCACGGCGGAATTGAATAAGACCCTTCACAGCCTGGATGTATCGCCTGAGGCCGCAGATGCACTAAAAAAGATGACCGATGTCATGGTGAAAAAAATGCTTCATGATCCCACCCTGTTTCTCAAAAACCCCGGCACCCACCGGAATAAATCCATTTACATTGATATGACCCGCAAACTGTTTAACCTCGATGATGACATCCAATAAGGGCTGCCCCGGTTTTTCACACGCCGAATCCGTGTCCGCCAAGGGTTGCGCGTTTTAATTTTTGCTTTACTTTTTAATTCTGAACATGATAATGAAAAGCCTCCGATAATGTGTACATGGGTTGCGGACAATTCGCATCAATGCCTCAACCCGCTGGAAAACCATGGAGAGGGAAAGGGGACGCCTGATTATGAAACAAGAAGATCTCGATTATTTTAAAGACCTTCTCACCAAACGACTGGATGAACTGCTCAGTCAGGCGGATGATACGGTTTCGGACATGAATGATCCGAAGGACAATTTTCCGGATCCCACCGATCGGGCCGCCTATGAAGCGGACCGGAATTTTGAGCTTAGAATCCGGGATCGGGAACACAAACTGATCAAAAAGGTCAAAAAAGCGCTGGATCGCATTGAAAACGGCACTTTCGGCGTATGCGAAAAATGCGGGGATGATATTGCCATTGAGCGCCTGAAAGCCCGGCCGGTGACCACCCAATGCATTGAGTGTAAGACAAAGGAAGAGGCTTTAGAGAAAGCCCTTGGATTATAAATCTGGAAAAATTGATTTACATATCCATTCCACCGCATCGGACGGATCGCTTTCTCCCCAGGCCATCCTGACTCTGGCAGCCAAGCAGGATTTATGCGCCATTGCGCTCACCGATCATGATTCCGTCGAAGGGGTGAAAACGCTTTTAAATGCGCAACCTCCCACTCAGTTAGACCTCCTCACAGGGGTGGAAATCAGCGCCGCCCCGCCGCCCGCTTTCCGCCTTCACGGCAGTATACACCTCCTGGGATACGGGATGGATGTATACCACCCGGGGTTCAATGAAATTCTTAGTCAGCAGCAGCAGGCACGCATAAACCGGACACCGCAGATTATCGAGCGCCTGAACCATTTCGGCATCAGGGTAGCGCTTGCGGATATCCGGGCTGAAACCGGAAGTCCGCATATCGAACGGCCCCATATCGCCCAATGGCTGGTGAAAAAAGGCTTGGCAGCCTCTATGGATGAGGCGTTTGACCAATACCTCGGCAAGGGCCGGCCGGGGTATGTTGAAAAATTTCGGATTCCAGCGGATGAGGCGATTCAGCAAATCCTAAACGCCGGCGGCCTGGCCGTGCTGGCCCATCCCGGTCTACTTGATCTGGGGGATGCAGAAACCTATGAACGGCTTCTGCTTGAGCTCATAGCCATGGGCCTTCAGGGCATCGAGGTTTATTACCCGGGGCATTCAGCCGGCCAGCAGTCCTTTTTTACGGATCTGGCTGCAAAACTGGGCCTTCTTATCACCGGGGGCACGGATTTTCACGGGGATATCAACCCGGAAATTCAGCTGGGTATCGGCCGGGGAGATCTCTATATCCCCTACACCATCTATGAATCCATCATGACCGCCTTAAAGAAAAACCGATCTAACTCAATCGCCTATGGAAAATGACAGACTCAAAGATTTAGAAGCCCGCCTGGGGTATATTTTTTCCGATAAAGCGCACCTGCAAACCGCCCTGCGGCATAGCTCCTTTGTCAATGAGCACCCGGAAGCCGGGCTGGCGGATAATGAACGCTATGAATTTCTGGGCGATGCGGTTTTGAACATGATCATCAGCCACCTGCTCATGGAACGCTACCCCCGCTTGTCTGAAGGTGATCTGTCCCGGACCCGTTCCTATCTGGTGAACGAAATTCAACTTTCTGAAATTGCAAAAAAAATTGATTTAGGCGGAGAAATCGAGCTGGGCAAGGGCGAAATCCAGACCAAGGGGCAGAAAAAAAGATCCATCCTGGCGGATGCATTTGAGGCGCTGACTGCGGCGGTCTACCTGGATAGCGGGTTTGACCGGACCTTTCAGATGATTGCCAACCTGTTTGACCCGCTTCTGGATCAGATTGAGATGCCTGACCAGTTCCGGGATTTTAAAAGCCGCCTCCAGGAGATGGTCCAGACCAAAATCAAAGAAACCCCGGTCTATTCCGTTATCGAAGAATCCGGGCCGGATCATGACAAGACCTTTAAGGTGGAGCTGTCCATCGGGGCGACGCGAACCCAGGGCACGGGCAAAAGCAAAAAAAGCGCTGAGCAGGCCGCCGCCCGAAAGGCGCTGGACCGGCTTGAAGCCAAAGAATGAGCAAACCCTTTATCATCCCGATTTTTCTCCCCCACGCAGGCTGTCCCCACAGATGCGTATTCTGCAATCAAACCGCCATCACCGGAAATAACGAGCCCTTTCCCTCGGCCGAGGGGCTGCGTGGTGAGATCGACCGGCTGATGCCGTATAAAGGCAAAAACCGGGGAAAAACCGAAATCTCCTTTTTCGGGGGAAATTTTCTGGGCCTGCCGCCGGCAAAAATCCGAATGTGCTTGGATGTTGCGGCAGCATATGCAGATTTGCAGATGATCGACAACATCCGCTGCTCCACCCGGCCGGATACGATCACCCCGCAGACGCTCAAACAGATTGCCCCTTACCCGGTCAGAACGATCGAAATCGGGGTCCAGTCCATGGCCGAAAATGTGCTTGCGCTTTCACGGCGGGGCCATGATGCAGCGGCCGTTCGGCAGGCCATGGCCTTGTTAAAGCGGACAGGCTACCAAACCGGCATTCAAATAATGATCGGCCTTCCCGGCGATAATGCCGTGGCCGCCGCCTTAACCGCCCGGGAAATTGTGGAAATGGCGCCGGATTTTGTCAGAATTTATCCCACCCTGGTGATTAAAGGCAGCCCCCTTGCCCGCTGGTACGGGGAGGGTCGCTATACACCGCTATCCCTTGCCGCCTGTATCATTCGGCTTAAAAAGTTATATCATCTGTTTACGGAAAATCAGATCAAGGTGATCCGGATGGGACTTCAGGCAACAGAAGGGCTGTCTGCGGATAACGTGATGGCCGGTCCCTATCATCCGGCCCTGGGCCATATGGTGCTCTCAGCGATCATGCTCGATCAGGCCATGCACGAGCTTCAGCAGATTTCACCGGCTCGGCACCACATAACGCTCCGGATACACCCGAAAAGCATCTCCCGGATGCAGGGTTTAAACAAGCAAAACCTCGCGGTTTTAAAAGACGCCTTTAATCTCACCCGCATCTGCCTGCTGGCTGATGCGGAAATGCCGGAATTATCCGTAATTGCCGAATGATCAAAGCCTTATTGACATCGGCGGTCCTCGCGATGACAAAACCGCTGGTATTCGTACATTTTGGCCAGGGATTTCACCGCCTGCTCCGGCGCGGGAAAGAAAAGTCCTTTGTATTTGTGGTCTTCAAGGGTATAGACCGTCCGGTCAATATCATCCTTTACCATGCTCACCCCGAGCACCGGTTTCGGATGCTGCTCCATTAAGGATACGATGTGCGCGATGTATTGATCCTCAAATTCAGCATGGGACTGATTGATTTTTTCGAGAAAATCCGCCGGGCATGCGGGATCGGCCTGACGCACCGAATCGGCCAGCCGGGAGACCATATGTTTTCTGCCCATGATGCCTAAGTTGATCACCGCATCGCAGCCGTCCCATTTCATTAGCGCCTCAAGAACAGTTATCGGAATGTTGGGATCATTCTCCCCCACCAGATCAATGGGGTTTGACCGGCTCCAGTACGGGGGCAGGATTTGATTGACGGCCTCGATAATATTCGGATCAAGCTCCGGTACCGTCAGGCCGTAGGCCTCGCACAGGTCTGCGGCCACCACGCCCCAGCCGCCGCCCAGGGTCATAATCGCCACCCGGCTGCCGGCGGGCAGTGGCAGCGATGA
Organism: Desulfobacterales bacterium; assembly: GCA_046543065.1. Lineage (GTDB taxonomy): Bacteria > Desulfobacterota > Desulfobacteria > Desulfobacterales > Desulfosalsimonadaceae > M55B175. Next base: position 14,604 of record JBKHAE010000035.1, read on the forward strand.
GAACGCGGCTGACAGATCCAAAAGATCCATGGGTTTTTCCACCTTCACGATCCCGGCCTGCCGGCAGACCGCATTAAACACCCGGTTGTTTGAGGCCAGCGCACCGGTATGGCTGGAGGCGGCTTTTATCCCGGCCTGCGTCTGGCCGCCCTTGAGCAGCACGATGGGTTTTTTACGGCCCACCCGGCGTGCGCTTTCAAAAAACCGGCGGCCGTTTTTCACGCTTTCAATATAGAGCATCACGGTTTCAGTCAGGTCATCGACCTCAAATGCGTCAAGATAATCCTCTATGGTGATCATGGCCTCGTTGCCGGAACCGCAAAAACCACGGATACCGATTCCCTGGAGTTCGGCAAAGGCTAAGAGCTGCTGGCCCATGTTGCCGGACTGGGCCACAACACTGGTCGCCCCCGGTTTTGGGCGCACATGGCTGCCGGTGCAGTAAAAATTGATATGCGGATTGGATATACCCATGGTATTTGGCCCGATAATATGAATTCCGGCTGCCCGGGCCGCATCCACCAGTTCCTGCTCCTGTTGCGCCCCCTCCGCACCGGTTTCAGAAAAGCCCGAGGCAATAAGAAGCATATTGCGGATTCCCTTTTCCTTAAACTGCGGAATCAACCCCCTGACCTTGGCCGCGGGAATGGTCACCACCCCCACATCCACCGGGCCGGGGATATCTTCGATGGATGGATAAACCGGCCGGCCGGCGATGGTGCCGCCCTTGGGGTTGACCAGATAGATATCTCCCTCATAACCGCCACTGATGGTATTGGTTAAAAGATTGTATCCCCACTTGCCGATCTGTCCGGAGGCCCCGATAAATGCCACGGACCGGGGATAGAACAACCCGCCCACCTGCTGCGGATCGACCGGCGGCGGAAATTGTTTTGTGCTTTGCCCGCCGCCTTTAATCACCAGGGCATCCACGGCCACTGGACTTCCGGCCGGGTCAATCAGCAGCGGGTTTATATCAACTTCCCGGATATCGGCATGTTCTTCGGCAAGCCGGGACAATCCCGTCAGGGTTTGAATTAACCGATCCCGGTTGACCGGCGCTTCCCCCCGGACCGCGCCCAGCATAGACGAGGCGCGCAGTTCGGTTATCATTTCAGCCGCATCCGCCCGGGATATGGGCGCCAGCCGGAAGGTCACATCAGAGAGCACTTCGGTAAAAATCCCCCCTAAACCAAACATCACCACCGGCCCGTATTGGGCATCGTTAAAGAGTCCGGCCACAAATTCCCGTTTGCCTGAAATTTGGGCCTGAATGAGGTAGGCTGCCAGGCGGTCGCCCGCTGATTTATAAACCGCTTTGGCCGCGGCTTCCACGGAGGCCTCGTTTTCCAGATTCAGGTGGACCAGTTGATTTTCGGTTTTATGCAGCAGTTCCGGGCCGAGTCCCTTAAGCACCACCGGAAAACCGATTTCTCTGGCAGCGGCCACCGCTTCAGCAATATCTGCGGCTTTTTTCTCCGAGACCACCGGCACCCCATAGCCGGAAAGCATCGCCTTGGCATCGTATTCGGACAGAACCGTGCGGCGCTCGGATTGGACCGTCTGTTTATCTTTATTCGTTGCATCCATATTTAAATTCCTTAACCCTAAACTTTCTGAAGTTACTTAAAAATACCCCCGGATTCGATTTATCACCCTTTTAGTTCAAGCCTTTTTTATAAAACTCCTCCGAATCAACGGCATCCGGGGCCTGCGTCTTCTGCTTGGGCGCCGTACCCTCTTTGAAACACTCATAGGCGGTATGCCTTGACTCAGGGATGGGCAAAAGCCCGGTCTCCAGATCAATCTTGCTAAATACCACGCTGTCCGGGACCGGAAATATCTTTTCGGATTGATCTGCCAGGGCCTGTTTCATAAAATCAAGCCATATCGGGCTGGCCGCCCGGGAGCCGGTCTCTTTTCTGCCAAGGGAGGCCTCCTCATCAAACCCCACCCAGACACCGGTCACGTATCTGGGGGTATAGCCCACAAACCAGGTATCATAGAGGTTGTTGGTGGTGCCGGTTTTACCGGCCACCGGCCGCTCCAGCGCCCTGGCCCGCCAACCCGTCCCGTGTTCGACGACCTCCTTTAACAAATGCGTAATAATGTAGGCAGTGCTTTTTTCGATGACCTGTTCGGGCGCTCGATCCGGTTCATATATCACATTGCCGTGGCGGTCCTCGATACGGGTGATAAATTGCGGTTCAATCATTGACCCCTGGTTGGCAAACACGGAATAGGCCCGCACGATTTCCAGCAGGGAGATGCCGGATGAGCCCAGTGCCAGGGACAGATCCCGGCTGAGATTACTCTTTATCCCCAGTTTCCGGGCGTACTCGATGGTATAATCGATTCCGATATTCCGTAAAATCTTAACTGTAATGATGTTCCGGGATTTGATCAAGCCGGTGCGGAAAAGAGTGCGGCCGTGAAAGGTCTGGTCATAATTTTTCGGCTTCCAAGTAAAATCATGCCGGGTATCCTTGAATACGATGGGCGAGTCAAAAATAACAGTGGCCGGGGTATACCCCTTATCAAGGGCGGCGGCATAGATAATCGGCTTAAAGGCGGAGCCGGGCTGCCGCCGGGATTTAATCGCCCGGTTAAACTGGCTGTCTGAAAAATCCCGGCCGCCGATCATGGTTTTGACATGACCAGTCCCTGTTTCAATGCACAGAAGGGCCGCCTGAACCTTGGGCGTCTGGGAGAGGGCCAGCTGCCACAGCCCGTCATCCGATGGTTTTTCTTTAATCCGCACCTGGATCACATCGCCCACCGATAATACATTCCCCGGATTTTTAACCCGGTCCCGCGTATATAATATGTCCGGATCCGGCGCTCTGGCCCATCGCATATCCGCCAGGGCGATAACCCCCCTTTCGTTACCCATGCGCACGGTTACGGTGTCTGCCGCATCGTCGACCTCGATAACCACCCCTTTTATGCGATCTCCCGGTTTCAGGGGATTCTCCTCTATTTCAGCCTGAAGATTTTTGGAAAAGGATTCAAAGGCTTCAGGGGATAACTCCTTGATCGGCCCGCGAAATCCCTGGCGCTTGTCCAGGGCATATAACCCTTTCTGCACCGCATTTCTGGCCATCTTCTGCATTTTCTCATCCACCGCTGTGTAGACTTTCAACCCATCGGTATAGACTTTTTCCTTGCCGTATTTTTCAACCAGACTCTGGCGGATGTGCTCGGTGTAATAGGGCACATTCTCCATATACCAATTTTTCCGGCCCCTTATATCAAGTTCCCTATCAATGGCCTGATCCGCGGCATCCCGGGAAACCATGCCCTCCTGCACCATCCGGTTTAAGATATAAATCTGGCGCTGCTTGGCAAGCTCCGGCTGCCGGTAAGGGGAATACCGGCTGGGCGCCTGGGGGAGTCCGGCGAGCATGGCGCATTCCGCAAGATTTAAATTATCCGCGGATTTGCCGAAATAATTTTGTGCGGCCGCCTCAATGCCATAGGCGCCATGGCCCAGATATATCTGATTGAGGTATAAAAAAAGGATCTGTTTTTTGGAAAAACGCTTATCAATGCGGTAGGCCAGAATAGCCTCCTTGATTTTTCGAGAATAGCTTCGCTCCGGGGTTAAAAAGAAAGATTTGGCGACCTGCTGGGTGATGGTGCTGCCGCCCTGAACAATCCGGCCGGCTTCGAGATTTTTAAAAAACGCCCGGATGATACTGTGGAAATCAATGCCCTCGTGTTCGTAAAACCGGGCATCCTCACCTGCGACAAACGCATTGAGCAAATCCTCAGACATCTCTTCCAATGCAATAACAATGCGGCGCTGATTATAAAATTCAGCCATTTTTTCATTGTTTTGGGAATAGACCGTCGTGATGACCGGCGGCTGATAGTCATTCAAATTGACAATTTTGGGCAGATCAGCCGCAAAATAGACATATAATCCCCCTATTCCGGCCGCAGCCATCAGTATCCCGATGATCAGCAGGATGCCGATCCATTTAAAAAACCTTCGCATAAAACCTTTTAACTCCTAAACGATGCCATGAAAAGCCGATTATTAGCAAACCCGCCGGTTTTTATCAAGCCGGAGTTATCCGGCGCCAATCTTTAATATTTATCGAACATTGACGGCAGGGGGGTATTCAATGTATAGTTTTCAATTATTCTTGGCTATTATCCGGATGACGGCGCTTCTTCGAAATCAACCGGTATACGCCAAACATCCGGTAAACAAATCCCGCGGCCAGTACCAGGCTTATTAAAATCATCAGATTGGAGGCAAAAAAGGAGAGAATAAAATCAAACGGATCATTTAAGCGGTAGGCAAATATCAATACCTGAATGCCCAAAATCATGAAAAATACGGCGAAAATAATGAGCACCACCTGCCAGAACCACCACAAGTATCGGAAATATATTTTTTTTAAAAAATCAATCATCGCCGAGAGGCCACGGATTTCGCTGCCTGGTTTTAAACAAATTTGTATTGATATTTTGTCGACAACTTAATAGTTTTGCACAGTTCTTAACTTGGTTCTTTAAAACCGGTTCAGTTATTGAATCGATTTCATCAATTTTATTAACAAGCCGGCACAATAAAATTAAAAATATTTATAGTCTATTATACCGTTTTTAACAATTTCAACAACTATATATAATAATAATAAATTAAACAGAAATTAATTATTATCAGGATTATTGTATGAAAATGATCTTACCCAAATCCGGCCTGCTGGATGTATTAACCAAAGTCCAGGGTGTAACCGGCCGGAAAACGAGTCTGGCGATTACGGAAAATGTATTGATTCAAACGGCAGCCGAAGAGGTTGTCATTGCGGCAACAGACCTGGAGACCGGATTTGAGGGGACATATCCCGCAACTGTGGAATCTGATGGCGCAGTGGCGATTAATGCCCGAAAGCTCTATGATATCGTCAAAATGTTTCCGGCGGATCAGATTCACATTGAAGAACTGGAAAACCGGTGGATTGCCATTACCTCCGATACGGTGGAGTATCACCTGGTCGCCATGAACCCGGAGGACTTTCCGGATATTCCAAAAGCAGAGGGGGTTGAGTTTTTTGAAATGGAGGCCGGCGCCCTTAAGTCGATGATTGAAAAATCCATTGCCATCGGCGTTGCCGGGGATGAGAAACGGGCACACATGATCGGGGTGAACTTTGAAAAAATTGCCGAAAATCCTGAAAACTGTGTTCGCATGGTCTCCACCGATATTAAACGGCTGGCCAAAACAGACTATATCTGTGATGAATCCGCCGGTTTTACATCGGATGAATCCGTGATCATTCCCAAAAAGGGCCTGGCTGAGGTAAATAAGTTTTTAAGCCAGGACGGTACGGTGGAGGTGGGGATCCAGTCCAACCATTTCATCGTCCGGAAAGCCAATGAAACCATCATTATCAATCTGCTGGACGGCGAATTTCCGGCCTATAAGGATCTTTTAAATATTCAGACCGACTATGATATCCTGTTTCCCCGCGAGCCGCTCTTGATGATGTTAAAACGAATGACCATCGTCACCTCAGAGGAGTACAAGGCGGTTATTTTTAACTATAACAACCACGAACTCCAGGTTCGGGCGGTCAACCCCAATATCGGTGAGTCCAAAGAGAAAATGACCATTGACTATGACCGCGATATCCTGGAGATCGCTTTTAACCCCAGATATTTTATTGAAGCCTTAAATTTTATCGAAAGCGATAATGTACGCTTAAATGTTGTGGACGGCGAACGACCCTGCATCGTGCGGGCTGAAAATTCCGATAACTATCTAAACATAATCATGCCGATGAAAATATGACTGAAGAAGCCAAACATACTTATGATGAATTAAGCATTAACGTTTTAAAGGGCCTGGAGGCTGTCCGGATGCGGCCCGCCATGTACATCGGCAATGTCGATGTGGAGGGGCTGCATCACCTGATCTACGAAATCGTGGACAACAGTATTGACGAGGCCATGGCCGGCTACTGCGATCTGATAACAGTGAAGATCCATACCGATAAGTCGGTCAGCATCGAGGACAACGGCCGGGGCATTCCGGTGGGCATGCATAAAACCGAAAACATGCCCGCCCTTGAGGTGGTGCTCACCAAACTGCATGCCGGCGGGAAATTCGACCACGAGTCCTATAAGGTCTCCGGCGGCCTCCATGGGGTCGGTGTATCTGTAGTCAATGCCCTGTCCGCCTTTCTTGAGGTGGAAGTGTATCTTAACGGCAAAATTTATTACCAGTCCTATGAAAAGGGGCATAAGAGCTCTGAATTAAAGGTCATCGGGGAAACCGAGAAACGGGGCACCAAGATCCGCTTTAAGCCGGATATGGAAATTCTCACCACCGATGAATTCAACTATGAGACCCTTAACCGCCGGCTCCGGGAACTGGCGTTTTTAAACAAGGGTTTAAATATCACCATTGAAGACGAGCGCTCGGATCAGAAAGAGACGTTCTGTTATGAGGGCGGACTCGCCCAGTTCGTCAAATATTTAAACCGCCGCCACACCCCCATTCATGAACCGGTTTTAATTGAAGGTGAGAAAAACGACATCCAGGCTGAAATCGCCATTCAGTACAATGATACCTATAAAGAAAAGATTTTTTCTTTTGCCAATAATATCAATACCGCCGAAGGGGGGTTCCACTTAATCGGATTTAAGACCGGGCTTACCCGAACACTTAACCAGTACGCGGTGGGCGCGGAGCTTCTGAAAAACGTGAAATCCAAAATCTCCGGCGATGATGTGCGGGAAGGGCTGACCGCGATTATCAGTATCCGGATTAAATCCCCCCAGTTTGAGGGGCAGACCAAAACCAAACTGGGAAACTCCGAGGTCAAGGGGGTTGTCGAATCCCTGATCAATGAAAAACTAAGCGTTTTTTTGGAAGAAAACCCGGCGATTGCCAAAAAAATCGTGGCCAAGGCCGTGGATGCGGCCCGGGCCAGGGATGCGGCCAAGCGGGCCAGGGATCTGGCCCGGAGTAAAGGGGCGCTGGCAGATACCACACTGCCTGGAAAACTGGCGGATTGTCAGTATTCCGAACCCGAGTTCCGGGAATTGTTTATTGTGGAGGGAGACTCTGCCGGCGGCTCCGCCAAGCTTGGCCGGGATCGTAAATCCCAGGCCATTCTGCCGCTTAAAGGAAAAATTTTAAACGTTGAAAAAGCCCGGTTTGACAAGCTTTTGCGCAGCGAGGAGATCAAGAATATGATCACCGCCCTGGGCACCGGCATTGGCAGTGAGGAATATGATATTGATAAAATCAAATACCACAAGGTGATCATCATGACGGATGCGGATGTGGACGGCTCCCATATCCGGACCCTGCTGCTGACCTTTTTCTACCGCCAGATGCCGGAGATCATTGACCGGGGGTATCTCTATATTGCACAGCCGCCGCTTTTCCGGGTGGGCAAGGGCAAAAATGCCATTTATCTCAAAGATGAACATGAATACATGGATTACCTCCTGGAGCGGGTCTGCGACAATGCGCGGCTTACGTTGGATGACGGGGCGGAGGAGTTTACCGGCCGGGAATTATATATGTTTATTTCCAATCTGGCCGAATATTTCACAGTTTTAACCCGGCTGGAAAAACACGGGATTTACTCAGAACTGGTGGAGTTGATGATTAAAAGCGGGGTGGAAGACAAGGAATTTCTTCAGAGCGAAGAACGAATGGCGGCGCTGCGTGAAATAATGATGGAAAACGGCTATGAGGCCAGTGATTACCAATGGAATCCGGAGCGAAATGTTTATGAAATGATGGTTACCTCTACCCAGCAGGACATTCTAAATCAGGTGTTCAAAGACCAGACCGCCAGAAACCGGATTCCGGTAAAAATCGGCCGCGGCCTGGTCTATTCCACGGATTTTCAGACCGCACTGGTATTATATAAGAAAATCCTCAAATATGACCGCCCGCCCTTTTCCATTCACAAAACCGACAAGGAATCCAAGCCCATCCAGGTGGAGAGCAAGGAAACACTGATCAATCAGATGTTAGAGGACGGCAAGAAGGGCTTAAGCATTCAGCGCTACAAAGGTTTGGGCGAGATGAACCCGGATCAGCTGTGGGAGACCACAATGGCCCCGGAAACCCGGATCCTGCTTCAGGTACGGGTGGAAAATATTGTGGATACAGATGATACGTTTACGATTTTGATGGGCGATGAGGTGGAACCCCGCCGGAACTTCATCCAGAGCAATGCCTTAGAGGTCAACACCCTGGATATTTAAAATTCAAGGTTTCCCGGAGTTCGCGGGAAGGGGATCACATCCCGGATATTGCTGATACCGGTTAACAGCATCATTAACCGCTCAAACCCCACCCCGTAACCGCTGTGATAGACGCTGCCGTAGCGTCTTGAATCCAGATACCACCAGTAATCCGCCGGATTAATGCCGGTCTCAATCATCCGCTCTTCAAGCACATCCATACGTTCCTCCCGCTGACTGCCGCCGATTATTTCCCCGATCCGCGGGACGATCACATCCATGGCCGCCACGGTTTCGCCGTCCGCATTGACCCGCATGTAAAATGGTTTGATCGTTTTAGGATAATCATAGATGATCACGGGCTGTTTGAAATGGGTTTCCGCCAGAAACCGTTCATGCTCGGTCTGAAGGTCGCTGCCAAAATGGACCGGATAGGTAAACCGGTTTTTGGCATGGGATAAAATTTGGACAGCTTCCGTATAGGGGAGCCGGATAAATTCGCTGGCATTTATATTTTCGAGGGTCGCCATCAGGGTCTTATCCACAAACCGGGCGAACAGGGAAAGATCCGAAGGGCAGTGGCGGATGATATAGTCGGTGACATACTTGATAAAAGCTTCGGCATTATCCATATCACCGACCAGATCGCAGAAGGCCATCTCAGGCTCCGCCATCCAGAATTCCGCCATGTGCCGGCTGGTGTTGGAATTCTCTGCCCGGAACGTGGGGCCGAAGGTATATACATCGCCTAATGCCAGGGCCATCATTTCGGCCTCCAGTTGACCGGAAACCGTGAGATTGGCGGGTTTTTCAAAGAAATCCCGGGTATAATCGATGCGGCCGTCGGTTTTTGGCGGATCACTCAGATCCAGGGCCGTGACCTGGAATAATTCACCAGCCCCCTCACAGTCCGATCCGGTAATAATAGGGGTGTGGATATAGATAAAGCCCCGTTCGTGAAAAAACTGATGGATGGCAAATGAGAGTTCAGAGCGAATGCGGAAGGCCGCCCCGTATTTATTGGTGCGCGGCCGCAGGTGGCCGATAGTGCGCAAAAATTCATCCGTATGCCGCTTTTTCTGAAGCGGATAATCCGCCGGGGCGATGCTGTGGATCTCGATAGCGTCCGCATGGATTTCCCATGCCTGTTCCCTGCCTGGCGAAGGTTTCATTTTCCCCGTCACCGATACGGCGGAGCCGGTGGAGAGGCGTTTTACATCTTCGTATCCCGCCATGTTCGCATCCGCAATCACCTGGAGGTTTTCCCTGCAGGAGCCGTCATTTAGCTCGATAAATGAAAAATCTTTGGCATCCCGCCGTGTCCGGACCCAGCCTTTGACGCAGACGGAGTCCCATGCAGATGCCGCAGCCAGCAGCGTGTTAATCTTTATGCGATTCATGATCTTCCATGTGTTTGTTTAAAGGGGTTTCGCCTTAGCAAATTTGGTTTGGACCCGTAATATACAACCTTTTTTAAATATATACAAATAATCTTGACATACCCGGGAAAATTGAATATATATTCAACCTTTTGTAAACCTATCCCAAACATTTCATTTGATCATGAAATATTTAATTATGTCAAATAGTAACAGGTAACTGAGCATGAATCCGGAAACCCTATTATCGCAAAAGCGGAAAAAAATTATCAACCAATGGTTTAATGCGGTCATTGCCGCTTATCCGGACGACTCCACCCAATTTTTCAAAAAAACCGCCGATCCGTTTGCCAACCCGGTGGGCAGCACCATTGAGCGTTCCTTAAACGAGCTGTTCGATGAATTAATCAAATCCGAATGGGATCAGGAGGCGGTTAAAAATGCTATTGACGGAATTATCCGGATTCAATCGGTGCAGGAGTTCCAACCGTCGGATGCCATCGGGTTTATCTTCTCCATTAAGCCATCGATTCGAAAACGTCTGACAAAATATGAGAATGAAAAAGCGGTTAAAGCCTATCTGGACGCGCTGGATGCAAATATCGAACAGTTGCTGCGCATTGCGTTTGATCTCTACATGGAGTGCCGCCAGAAGGTTTTCCTGATGCGCGCCAACCAGTCACGGGACCGGGTGCGCCAACTGTTGATCAAAAAGGGATATATTGAGGAGATTCCCGAAAAAGGAAACAACCTTGAAGATATTATTGCATAGCCGGACCATTAACAAACAGGTTAAACTGTAAAGTGAGGTAATGTCAATGAATGTCAGTTATTTGTATTCGCTTCTGGCGGTGATCGTGCTGGGATTAATCGCTTATGTGGGAGCAGCCATCGGACTGGAAGCCCTCTTTGGTATTGTAATCCCCTATCTGGCGGTTCTGGTATTTTTTCTGGGGTTTATCAACAAAGTGCTTGACTGGGCCAAATCCCCGGTGCCGTTCAGGATTACCACCACCTGCGGGCAGCAGACGTCCCAAGACTGGATCAAACAATCCAAAATCGACAATCCAAGCACCACCGGCGGCGTGATTATCCGGATGCTGCTTGAGGTCCTGCTGTTCCGCTCCCTGTTCAGAAACACCCGGGTTGAAATCAAAGGGAAAACGGTTTCCTACAAATGGGTGGTCTGGCTCTGGCTGTTTGCCATTATGTTCCACTATTCTTTTCTGGTCGTGGTGATTCGCCATTTGCGCTTCTTTGTGGAGCCCGTGCCCTTTTTCGTCTCTGCGCTCGAAATCGTGGACGGCATGCTCCAAATCGGCCTGCCGGGGCTTTTCCTTTCCGGCGTGGTGCTGCTGGGGGCGGCCACCCTGCTCCTGCTCCGCCGGATACTTCTGCCAAAAATGAATTATTTCTCCCGGCCGGCGGATTACTTCCCCTTGTTTCTGATCATCGGCATCGCCCTGACCGGGATTCTGATGCGCCATTTTACAAAAGTGGACGTAGTGAAGGTCAAGGAACTTACCCTGGGGCTTGCCTCTTTTCATCCCGGTATCCCGGAAGGCGGGGTGGGCGCCTTGTTTTACGTGCATATCTTTTTTGTAAGCCTCCTGGTCGCCTATATCCCGTTCAGTAAAATCATGCACATGGGCGGGGTTTTCCTGAGCCCCACCCGGAACCTGGCCAACAACAATCGCATGAAGCGGCACATTAACCCGTGGAATCCGAGTGTTAAAATTCATACCTATGAAGAATATGAAGAACATTTCAGGGATAAACTCAAAGAAGCGGGCATCCCGGTGGAAAAGGAGTAGATATGTCAGAAATCCCAAAACCCGATGAGTTGATTGAGAACATAGATCATACCCCCCCGGAGGAGGAATGGGAGAAAATTGAGTCCCCCATTACCGAGGGCCGGTTTGCCTATCCGGCCAAAGGCAAAAACTTAGAGATCATGGAGTTTCGCGCGCCGGGGGAGTGGTCGCCAAAGGATGAAGAGTGGCCTTTGCCGGACAACTGGCAGGAAATTATCCACGAGGGTTTCAAGGAGCGGCTGGAAAAATACCGCTCCCTGAAGGTATTTATGGATATCTGCGTCCGGTGCGGGGCCTGCGCAGATAAATGCCATTATTTTATCGGCACCGGCGACCCCAAGAATATGCCGGTGGTGCGGGCCGAGCTTCTGCGCTCCATCTACCGAAAGGATTTTACCACGGCCGGCAAGATTTTGGGCTCCATTGCGGGCGGCCGGAGTCTCACCAAGGACACCATCAAGGAGTGGTTCTCCTACTTCTATCAATGCTCGGAATGCCGGCGCTGCTCCGTCTTCTGCCCCTATGGGATTGATACGGCGGAAGTCACCATGATGGGCCGCGAACTCTTAAATCTTCTGGGGCTTAACATCAACTGGATCATGGAGCCGGTGGCCAACTGCTTCCGCACCGGCAACCACCTGGGCATACAACCCCAGGCGTTTAAGGAAATTGTCGACTTTTTGACAGACGATATCGAGGAGATCACCGGGATCAAGATAAACCCCAGCTTTAACCGCAAAGGCGCTGAGATCCTCTTTATCACGCCCTCCGGGGACTACTTTGCCGATCCCGGCACTTATACGTTCATGGGGTATCTGATGCTATTTGAGGCGCTGGGTCTGGATTACACCCTGAGCACCTATGCCTCTGAAGGCGGCAATTTCGGCCTGTTTACCTCCTCGGATGCCATGAAGAAACTGAACTCCAAGATGTATGCAGAAGCCCGCCGCCTGGGCGTTAAATGGATTCTGGGCGGTGAGTGCGGCCACATGTGGCGGGTGATCAACCAGTATATGGATACCATGAACGGCCCGGCCGATTTTATGGAAGTTCCCAAATCGCCGATTACGGGCACGGTATTTAACAACGCCAAGTCCACCAAAATGGTCCACATCACCGAATTTACCGCGGACCTGATCCGGCACAACAAGCTAAAGCTTGATCCCAGCCGAAATGATAGCTACAAGGTCACGTTTCACGACTCCTGCAATCCGTCCCGGGCCATGGGGCTACTGGATGAGCCCCGTTATGTCATCCAGAATGTATGCAACAACTTTTATGAAATGCCGGAAAACACGATCCGGGAGCAGACCTTCTGCTGCGGCAGCGGATCCGGTTTAAACACGGAAGAGGTAATGGACCTGCGGCTGAGGGGCGGGCTGCCCCGGGCCAACGCGGTAAAGCATGTGCACGAGAAATACGGGGTTAATATGCTGGCCTGCATCTGCGCCATCGACCGGGCGGCCTTTCCGCCGCTTATGGAATACTGGGTGCCTGAGGTGGGAACCACGGGTGTCCACGAACTGGTGGCCAATGCCCTGGTAATGGACGGGGAGATCGAGCGAACCATGAACCTGCGGTTCGAACCCCTGAAGGAAGAGGAGGACGAATCGAATGAATGATAAGGGAAAAATCATCGTCGGACTGATTATCTTCGTTGCCGTGTTTACATTTCCCTTCTGGTACAATCACGGGTCTGCAACACAGCCGCCGGAGCCGAAGCTGACGGATAAGGCCAAGAAGGCTGAAAAATGCGTTGAAGATACCACCTACATGCGCACCGAACATATGCAGATTCTTGATGAATGGCGGGATACGGTGACCCGCGAGGACAAACGGGTATACGTAAACAAAAGCGGCAAGGAATATATGGCAAGTCTTTCAAACACATGTATGGATTGCCATTCCAACAAGGAAGACTTCTGTGACAAGTGTCACACCTATACATCGGTCGATCCTTACTGCTGGGACTGCCATACCTATCCGGAGGAGAAGAAGTGATGGATGATTCAAGACGAAGCTTTTTAAAATTCGCAGGAATTTCAGCATTGGGGCTGGGTGGGGTATCACTCCTGACGGGTTTGAAGCCGGGAGCGGTCACTGCGGCAGGCACCGCGTCCGAGCCTCTCTATAAGAATACGGAAAAGGCGCTGACCGCCGAACGCTGGGGAATGGTGGTGGATACCCGCAAACTGACCCGGAGTCTGTGTGACAAAATGGTGGCTGCCTGCCACAAGACGCATAACGTCCCGGATCTGGACAATGACCGCCATACCATCAAATGGCTCTGGACAGACGGTTTTGAGCACATCTTTCCCATGAAGCATGATCAATATCTGGCCGAGCGGCTGCACGGGCTGCCGATTCTTTCCCTGTGCAACCAGTGCAACAACCCGCCCTGTGTACAGGCATGCCCCACCCAGGCGACTTTCCAGCGTGAAGACGGCATCGTGATGATGGATTTTCATCGGTGCATCGGCTGCCGGTTCTGCATGGCCGCCTGCCCCTATGGGTCCAGGAGTTTTAACTTCCGGGATCCGCGGCCGGCGATTAAAGAGGAAAATCCGGATTTTCCCACGCGTATGAAAGGCGTGGTGGAAAAATGCAATTTCTGCGCGGAGCGGTTGGCTGAGGGCAAAATGCCGGCCTGTGTTGAGGTGTCAGAGGGTGCTCTGGTATTCGGCGATCTCGAAGATCCGAACTCTGAGATCCGGAAGGTGCTGCGGGAGAACTACGCGATCCGCCGCAAGCAGAGCCTGGGCACGAACCCTTCGGTATATTACATTATATGAGGTAGATTATGCTTGAAAAGGCGCTAAGAGGAAGTAAAGGCTATTGGGTGTGGCTGCTGGCCCTGCTTGCGGTCATCGGGGTTGGTTTCGGGGTGTATCTGCGCCAGCTCAACTTCGGACTGGGCATTACCGGCATGAGCCGCGATGTATCCTGGGGGTTCTATATCGCCCAGTTTACCTTTCTCGTCGGGGTGGCCGCCTCGGCCGTGATGCTGGTGATTCCTTATTATCTGCATGATTACAAGAAATTCGGTAAGATCACGGTGCTGGGCGAGTTTCTGGCCGTCTCCTCGGTGATCATGTGTCTGCTGTTTATTATTGCCGATCTCGGGCAGCCCATGCGGCTGTTCAATGTCTTGATCCATCCCACGCCCTATTCCATGCTCTTCTGGGACATGATCGTGTTGAACGGTTATCTGTTTTTAAATATTGTGATCGGCTGGAACGTGCTGGATGCGGAACGAAATGATGTGCCGCCCCCCCAATGGGTCAAACCGCTTATCTACTTGTCAATTCCCTGGGCCATCAGTATCCATACGGTCACCGCATTTCTTTACTGCGGTCTGCCCGGCCGGGGCTTCTGGCTGACGGCCGTACTGGCCCCCCGTTTTTTGGCCTCCGCGTTTGCTGCGGGTCCGGCATTCCTTATTCTGCTGGCTTTTATCGTTCGAAAGTTTGCCAATTACGATGCGGGGCGTGAGCAGATTCAGACCCTGGCCAAAATCGTCACCTACGGCGCCATTGCCAACATTTTCTTCTTTCTCTGTGAAGTCTTTGTCGCCGTATACAGTCAGATTCCGGAACACACCGCCCATCTTCAGTACCTGTTCTTCGGCCTCGAGGGCCATGGCGTGCTGGTGCCCTGGATGTGGACCTCGATCTTTCTGATGATTGCGGCCATCATACTGCTGGTAATTCCCGCGGCCCGAAAAAATGAGGCGGTCCTGGGAGTGGCCTGTGTGGCTATATTTGTAGGCATCTGGATTGATAAAGGGCTGGGGATGATTTCCGGCGGATTTATTCCCAATCCGCTTCACCATGTCAGCGAATATGTACCCACGGTGCCGGAAATCATGATCACCATCGCGATCTATGCCACCGGATTTCTTATCCTCACGATTCTCTACAAGGTTGTTGTGGGGGTTAAGCAGGAAATCGGGGAGTAAGACACCTTCGAAACATAGTTAAAGGGTTCATTCTTTGGAATGAACCCTTTTTTTATTGACAAAATAAGAGTTTACTTTATACTTTTCCAGTTTATAATATAAAATATAATTCTGATTGGAGGATATGATATTATGTATGCGGTGATTGCCACAGGCGGCAAACAATACCGGGTGAAAGAGGGCGACGTTGTCCGCATTGAGAAAATGCCGGGGAATGTAGGGGAGTCACTGGCCTTTGACAAAGTGCTTCTTTTGTCAGACGGCAATGAATTAAACATCGGTGAGCCCACAGTGCCGAACGCCTCCGTCAATGCCCGGATTGTGGAGCAGGGAAAAGGAAAAAAGGTCCTGGTGTTCAAATATAAACGGCGAAAACGGTATCGCCGCAAGCAGGGCCATCGGCAGCCGTTTACCGCGGTTCAAATCGACAGTATCAGTCAGTAATGAATAAGGGAGTACAGCCATGTCACATAAAAAAGCAGGCGGCAGTTCAAAGAACGGTCGGGACAGCAATGCCCAGCATCGCGGGGTCAAGCGCTATGGCGGCCAGAGTGTCAGAGCCGGCAACGTGCTCGTGCGTCAGGTGGGCACCAAAATTCATCCGGGCCAGAATGTCGGGATGGGAAAGGATTATACCCTGTTTTCAAAGATCGACGGCCGGGTTTCCTATGAACGCATGGGCCGGTCCAAAAAGCGGGTGAGCGTCTACGCCGTGTGAAATTCATTGATGAAGCCGTAATTCATGTCAGCGCCGGAAACGGCGGCCCGGGCTGTGTCAGTTTCAGGCGGGAAAAGTATGTTCCTAAGGGCGGTCCGGACGGCGGCGACGGCGGCAAGGGGGGGGATATCATTATCCAAACCTCGGCGCGCCGGCGTACCCTGTATCAATTTCGTTATAAAAAACACTTCAAAGCAGCCAACGGCAGCCCGGGGCAGGGCAAACAGAAGACCGGCAAAAACGGGGAAAATGTCATCATCGAAGTTCCGCCGGGAACCATCGTCCGGGACACTGAAACCGGCGATTTGATCAAGGATTTTACCCAGGCGGGCGAATCCTTGGTGGTCGCAAAAGGCGGAGTCGGCGGAAGGGGTAACCGGCGATTCGTCAGTTCCACCAACCGGGCCCCGCGCCATGCCCAACCCGGCCTTGCCGGAGAGACCCATTCCCTTCAGCTAGAATTAAAGCTCCTGGCCGATGTCGGTATTATCGGTTATCCCAATGCGGGCAAATCAACCCTGATCAGTCGAATTTCTTCGGCCCAGCCCAAGATCGCCGATTACCCGTTCACCACCCTTACCCCGACGCTGGGCGTTGTGACCCCAAAAAGCGGGGAACCCTTTGTTGTTGCCGATATTCCCGGATTGATCGAAGGCGCCCACCACGGCGCCGGACTGGGCGATAAATTCTTAAAGCACGTGGAACGCACCCACGTGCTTTTGCATTTAATCGATGCGGCGGCCATAGACCCCGCTGATCCCCTGCAGGCATACAACGCCATCAACCGAGAGCTTGACGGATATCAGCCGGGGCTTTTGGATAAGCCCCAATGTGTGGTATTAAATAAAATGGATCTGCCAAAGGCACAGGATAATGCCGACCGTTTTCAGGCGGCTTTTTCCGGCTCCCGGCTTATGTGCATTTCAGCCTA
>JBKHAE010000148.1:0-6855 GCA_046543065.1 Desulfobacterales bacterium
CCCGCCATTGAAGGCTGGATTCTCTGGCGGGGAATAAATCCCTGCCCATTCTTTTCTTGCCCGGCAACATTACTCCAAATCACGCAGCTGGTCCGCCACTTCCTGCAGTCTGTCAATGGCCTCCTGCAGGCCTTTGCGCACGGCCTCCAGTCCCTCCGCAGGGACATCGGTTTCTTCCGGTTCAGCCGCCGCTTTATAACCTTCGAGCTCCTCGTCGCTTTCAACAGCCGGTGCAACCGTGGCCTTTTTTCCGACAAGCGCATCCACCGAGTCCGCCAGACTGGGGTGCATCACCACGCGCCGGCTGTCGGCAAGTATGATGCGCCTTAGCTCCGGAAATTCAAGCGATTCAGGTTTTAAAAACACGGGTTCCGCATACAGCAGGCTTTGCCCCAGGGGGATGACCAGGATGTCCCCCCGCATGACTTCTGAGCCCACCTGCCCCCAGAGGGTGAACTGCTCGGAGATCACGGCATCGTTGTCGATCCTGGCCTCGACCTGCCTTGGACCGTCCACATGGCGTCCGGATGGAAAGCGGTAAAGGATCTTCTCGCCGTAGTTTTCCCCGTCCATTCTCGCGGCCATCCATCCCACCAGGTTGTGGCGCTTGTCGGGTGTGAAGGGCTGTATCAGGAGAAACTCCTCCTTTTCCTCGCCCGGGAGCCTGGCCACGATGTAATAGGGCCGCAACGTATCCGTGCTTCCGGAGGCCGCGTGCTGGGGTACGGACCACTGGTCCTCCTTGTTGTAGAATACCACCGGGTCGGTCATGTGGTACTGCAAAAGCATCCGGGTCTGGACGCTGAACAGGTCCATGGGATATCTCACATGGTCCCGCAAATAGTCCGGCATTTCATCAGCAGGCTTGAAAAGATCCGGAAATATCTTCATGTAGGTCTGGATAATGGGGCAGGAATCGTCATAGACGTAGTAGTCCATGGTGCCGTTATACATATCCACAACTGTTTTGACGCTGTTTCGGATGTAGTTGAACCGGTTCTGCCATGCCGTGGAATAGGGGTAGCGGGCGCTTGTGGTGTAAGCATCCTGGATAAAAAACTGCCTGCCGTCTGCCACCACGGTGTAGGCTTCGCCGTCCCGCCTGAGAAACGGAGAAACCGCGGCAAAGCGTTCTGCCACCGTCCGTCTGTACTGGATACGGCTCTCAGAGTTTATCTCGCCTGAAATCAGGATATTTAAATCCTTGAACTGCCAGGCATACAAGAGGCGCCTGAAAAAGGAGCTTAGTTCGACCCCGCCTTCACCTTTGTAGTGGGTATAGACCGGCCCCTCCTTACCCGGGTAATTGAATTCCTTCATATCGCTGTTGACGATAGCAAACGGCAGGCTTTTTAGTCCGTAATAAATCTCTGGCTGGTCAAGCTCGATCTTGCCGGTTGGCGGCAGGTCGCGGAGAAAAAATTCGGGGCGCCCGCCTTCTGCCACCTCGGTCACCGGACTCATGGCCACCCCGTAGCCGTGGGTGAACTGAAGGTGCCGGTTGACCCAGCGCTGGGCTTCCGACGGGAGTTTCTCGGAAGAGAGCTCCCGGGTTGAGAGCATTACCTGGCGAAGATCGCCGTCCACCGTGTAGCGATCCGTCTGAACACTTAGAAAATCGTAATACAGCCGGAAAAACTGGATCTGATTATAACTCTGAAGCAGCGGCCCTTCGTCCCAGAACCTGAGATTCTGGATGGTGCCCTGGTTTTCATCAATGGTTTCCGCTCGGACCTCCCCGCGCGCCGGATGGCTTTTGCCTGCCATGTCCTCAAGCCCGTAAGCCTTTCGGGTGTAGGCGATGTTTTTGGCGAGATATTGCCTTTCCCTGGCCAGTTCGCTGGGCTCCACCTGCAGGCGCTGGACCATGCCGGGCAGCACCACGGTACCCAGAAGACTCAAAACCACCCACATGCCGATACTTGCCAAAATCAGCCGGTATCCGCCGGAGCGTACCGCAGCCACCAGAAGCAGTGCGCCGCTGATCAGGGCGACAAATGTCAGGATCGTAAGCGCGGGCAGGATAACCTTGTGGTCTGTGTAGCCCACCCCGAAAACCGCACCGGTCTTTGAGAAAAGCAGATCGTAACGCCCGAGCCAGTGGCCCGCTGCAATCAGAACAAAGATCAGGCCGCCCAGAATAAGCATGTGTGTTCTGAACCGGCCTTCAACGGAAAACGGCTCTTCCTTTAAATTGCCGGTCAGGTAATAAAATCCCGCGGTAAAAAGTAAAATCACCACCAGCATGCCCAAAAGCCAGTTTCGGAGGAAACCCAAAACCGGGAGGGTGAAAACATAAAAGGACAGATCCCGCCCAAAGATCGGGTCAACTTCATTGAAGGCGGCACTGTTAAAAAAGCGCAGAAACGATTCCCACCGTGTGGCTGGGTAGCCCGCCAAAAGGATTGCCAGGATCACTATGGACAGAATTCCCAGCCACAAAACGAGCCGCCGGGCAGCCGCGTATTGATTCCGGGAAAGCGTTTTTTCCGGCTGCCATTCATAATCTTCCGTGTGCCGGTAGATGGCATAAAAATTGGGCGCTGCCAGAGAAACAAATACCAAAACGCCCAGCAGGAAAAGCCAGATCTGTGCGGTGATGCGGACAAACAGCACCTGCTCATGGCCCAGGCCCGAAAACCACAGCCAGTCCGTGTAAAAACCCCGGGCCCAGTTAAGGCCAATAAGGACAGCCAGCACAATCAATCCCAGTAATATGAACTTGATAATCCGCGTCAAATTGGAGAAATCCAGGTCTTCCAGACGGAATGGCGGCTGTGTGGGGCCGCCGCCTGAACTGCCGTTTGCATAGGGATCTGGCATCATCAACCTCCTGTTGTCTGGTGGGGTTATCGTCTATTCGGGGATATCTGAAATTAATTCTATATGGCAGAGAGGGGGAGGTCAATCATCAAGTAATGATATCATCAAGTAATGGCTGCAAAAAGATTAGTGGATGGCATACTTATTTTATTGTTTGAACCCCCTCTGCCCTGAATTTCTCAGACCCCGGCTTTTTTGCGGGAAATGTAAGGATTTTTTGCCGGTGCAGACCGGCGGCTCTTCGGTTTTAGGCCTGCAGGTTTGCGGTTTGTTGGTTTCTGCCCTGAAGGTGGCAGAGTTTGGTCAACTTTAGTCCGGGCGGCTTCATAGTCGAAATTAGCCAGGGTCTGGCGTTCAACCTTTGCGCCCATGATCCGGTCGATGGCGCGGACCATCTGCGTATCTTCCTCGGTGATCATGGTATAGGCCTCGCCCGTGTGGGCAGCCCGGCCGGTCCGTCCGATTCTATGGATATAGGCATCCGCGGTATTGGGGATATCGTAATTGATCACGTGGGATACGTTGGCAATATCGATGCCCCGTGCGGCAATGTCGGTGGCCACCATGATCTGGTAGGTCCCGTCGCGGAAGCCGTTAATGGCATCCTGCCGCCGGTTCTGGGAAAGATTACCCTGAAGCGATGCCGTCCGGTATCCGGCCCGGCTGAGCTGCTCGCCGAGGCGCTTGGCCCGGTGCTTGGTACGGGTGAAGACGAGGACCGAATCGGTCCGGGTCTGCTGAAGGAGTTCAAGCAGAAGCGGCGTCTTCTGGTGCTGGGCCACGGGGAATAAGGCATGGGAAACCGTTTCGACCGGCGCGGTAATCCCGACTTTTACGGTCACCGGATCGACCAGGCTCTCCCCTGCCAGGCGCCGGATTTCTTCGGGCATGGTGGCGGAAAAAAGAAGGGTCTGACGCTTTGCCGGGATTTGTTTCAGGATGCGGCGGATATCTGGCAGAAACCCCATATCGAACATATGATCGGCCTCATCAAGGACCAGCACTTCCAGGGCCGAAAGGTCAACCGTTTTGCGGCCGATATGGTCTATGAGCCGGCCGGGACAGGCCACGATGATGTCAGCCCGGCGGGCAGATTTGATCTGCGGGCCGATGGCCACGCCCCCGTAGATGGCAATGCTTTTCAGGCCGGTTTTTTGTCCCAGCAGAGTTATCGCCTCGTGGATTTGTTCGGCCAGTTCCCGGGTAGGGGCCACGATCAGGGCCCGGGTGGTGCCGCGTTTGCCCGCCACTAGCCGGTTTAAAATCGGCAGCGCGAAAGCCGCAGTTTTGCCGGTGCCCGTCTGGGCCAGGCCCATGACGTCTTTTCCAGCCATGACCGGGGGCATTGCCTGTTTTTGGATGGGGGTGGGCGCGGTGAATCCGGCGGCGGTTACGCCCGCCGCGACAGCAGGATGGAACTTAAATGTTTGAAAATTCATAAAACCTCTTTGTTAAATGACATAAAAAAAGCCCCGGAATTGTTCCGGAGCTTAAAGTGTTCTTTTTTTGTCCAGGACGTTACGTTATAGACAACCATAGGGACTAAAAAGCCATTTGTCAATGTAACTCTTTGAATGTGCAAAAAATAATTCGCCCGGATGTACCACATCTATGCAACTCCTTTATGACCTTTTGCCGGCTTTTTTTGAGCCTAGGGGGAAGAAAAGCAAAGTTGGATCTTAAATGAGGGTTTCAGGATCTGCGGATATTGAATTTGCGCATTCGGGCGCGCAGGGTGCTGCGGTTCAGACCCAGGATTTCAGCCGCACTGTTTTTGCCGCTCACTTTCCATCCGACCTGTTCCAGCACCCGTTTGATATATTCACGCTCGACATTTTCCAGGGTTTGATTCGGCCTTGCGGCATCTTTTTGGGGCTTTTTCAAATCATCCACCAGCCGCAGCTTGGTGCCGGAGGAATTGATCACCGCCCGCTCGAGGACATTTTCCAGCTCGCGAACATTGCCGGGCCAGTGGTATTGCTGAAGCGCCTCCATAACACCCGCCGGGACCACCTTGATCGATTTGCCCAGTCTTTTTGAGATCTGTTCAATATAAAAACTGACCAGCAGCGGGATGTCTTCGGCGCGGTCCCGCAGCGGCGGCATGGTGATCGGGAAAATATTGAGCCGGTACCAGAGATCTTCACGGAAGGCGCCTTTTTGAACCTCTGCTTGCAGATTGCGATTGGTGGCGGCAATGATGCGAACGTCGACTTTTTTGGTTTTTGAACTGCCCAAGCGTTCAAACTCCCCTTTATCAATTACCTGGAGCAGCTTGGGCTGCAATTCCAGCGGCAGTTCGCCGATTTCATCCAGGAAAAGGGTGGCGCCGTCGGCGACTTCAAAGCGTCCCTGGCGGCTGGAATGCGCGCCAGTGAAAGCGCCTTTTTCGTGGCCGAAGAGTTCACTTTCAATCAGGTTGGAGGGGAGGGCGGCGCAGTTCATTTTCACCAGGGCCCGATCCTTGCGCAGGCTCATGCTATGGACAGCACGGGCCACCAGTTCTTTGCCGGTCCCGGTTTCTCCGAGAATCAGGACAGTGGTATCCGTCGCGGCGATTTGTTCAATCTTGAAGAGGACATAGTTGATGGCATCGCTTTTGCCGATGATGTTTTCATGATTGTATGCCAGCTTGATTTCTTCCTGGAGATAGGCTCTTTCGGCTTCGAGCTGGTCTTTGAGCTTGCTGACTTCAAAAAGCGCGTCCTCGGCCGCCTGCCTGTTTTTTTCCGCAGCCTGGGTGGCTGTGTTAAGGTCGGCTGTTCTTTGTTCAACAATTTTTTCAAGGTGCCTTTTGTAATATTCACGATCGGTCACATCTTCGATTGCCAGCAGAATCAGTTGGGTTCGGTTGCCCTCTCCATGGATCCGCCTGGCATTCAGATGCATGATTTTACTGCCGAGGGCCGCAAAGTCATGTTCGACTTCAAAGTCATGAAAACTGGTATTTTGGGGCAGGATCTCTTCAAGCAGTTGCCTGAGTCTGGGGATATCCCATTGCCGGCTGCCCAGTTCGTATATCAGGACGCCCTCAGTTTCATCAGGGCTGACATCAAAGGTGTGGTAAAAGGCGTCATTGGCCGTTACCACTTTCAGATCCGGATCAAGTACCACCAGGGGCTCTCGGATCGAACCCAGGATGCTTTTGAAAATTTCCAGAAATTTTTTTGGCATTTGCCGGCTCCATGCTTCCCAAATTAAAACCAATACTTTCAAAATAATAGCATAACACCGGGCCGGCAACAATGTTTCCGCATATGCATGCATGGAGCGGCGGCAAACAATACGGGCGGATCGTTATTTTCATGTCTTGCCACTTGCAGCGGAAGCTGGTGGCAGAAAGCTACGGGGGGGGCTGTGCAGATTTTTTGCCTTAGCCTAAATTACGGAGCAGTTAAACGGGCATCCCCGTGAGAATTGAATGCTCACGGGAATGTTTTCATTTTTTTTTAAAAAGAGATCCTTTTCTTTTCGTCATGCGACGGCCATGTCATCTCTTTTCCGCCATTGTATTGCACGTTATCGGGTATGATGATAGCCGAGCTTTTTCATCTCGGCAAACCTGCCCGGGACATCCCCGCTTTCATTTAAAGCGTAAACCTCTGCCCGGTTCAGATCAAACCCTGCGGACACACCTGTTTCCCTGATAATAATGTTTTTGATGGTTTCTTCATTGAGTTCTGCTGGGTCGACCTGGATTATCCTGATTTCATCATTATCCGGAATGGCAGAAAACGCGCCGCCCGGCAGATAAATACACCCGCTGGAAAAATCCACGGCAAAGGCGATAATGCCCGGAACGAGGAAAAGCAGAAGTCCGACCCCGTCTAAGACCGCGACTCCCATGTCAATGCGCCCGCCGGTCTGCCCCCTTCTCTCGGGATGGAGAAGATAGCCGCAAGCCGATATTTGCATTAGCAATGCGATAAGAATAAAAATACTGAGTAATTTTTTGACCATGATTGTTTTTTATCAGTTCCCGGAAGCCGTTTCCGGAAATTCTTTTGCTAACTGCTTCCATTAATTCAATTG
>JBKHAE010000149.1:0-6759 GCA_046543065.1 Desulfobacterales bacterium
AGAATACTCCTGAAAATCCGGATCACCGGACTTGGCCCGCTGGGCCCAGATGTGCTCATCCGAGGTGTGATTCATGACAAAATCAAGCACCAGGCTGATCCCCTCGTCGTGAAGAATCCGGGCCAGCGCGGACAGCTCCTCCATGGTCCCGATATCCGGATTGATCGCCCGGTAGTCGCTTACCGCATAGCCGCCGTCATTGTAGCCGTGCGGCACGGCAAACAGCGGCATCAGATGCAGATACGTAAGCCCGGTCTGCTTGAAGTAAGAGATATGCTCCGGCAGGCCGGCCAGTTTATCACTGAAAAGATCCACATACAGCACCCCGCCGACCATCTCTTCGGATTGAAACCAGAGCGGATTTTCTTCCCGATCGGCATCCAGGGCTTTGAGATAATCCGGCCGCTCCGACCAGCTCCGCACGGCTGTGGCGAGAATCTGCTCCAGATGATAGAAAAAATCATACTGCCACCCATAGAGGTGCACCAAAAGCCGGAACAGACGTTCCCATTCCCGGCGCAGCCGGGATTCAAAAGTCTCCCACAGCTGCTGATGGATTTCATCCTCCGGGCCCAGCACCGGCCGTATCCGCGGTATCAGCCGCTCAAGAGATTTTTTCGCCTGTCGGGGTATCCAGTCGCCATTCATAAGTCAGCAAAAATAACGAACTTAAAGTAAATGTCAATACCTGGCCGCCGCCTTAAATGCACAAAAAAATTCCCGGCGTGGCGCCGGGAATTTTAACATGGCCGTTCGGGTGCCGCCAACCTAAACATTCAATATGCCTTTCACATTCTCGGCCACCGCCTTCAAATCGTGCTCATCCGGCCGGCCCCGGATATCGCCCATCCGGCCTTTTTCCGAAAACGGCGCCATTTTCTCCGGCACGTATTCACCGGGCACATACCATTCATCAAGAATTATAAATCCCAGATGATCAAACAGCTGGGCCATATATTTCACCGCGGGCACGGCCTCGTTCATACCAGTGTGTACCCCGCCGTAGGTGCAGTAGACCACCGCTCTCTTATCCGGCCGCTTGGGTGAGCCCGGCTTGATTTCACCGGCCTCCGCGTATCTGCGCCGCAGCCTGCCGAACAGCTCCTGCATGGATTTTCCGGGCAGCCATTCATAGACGCCGGAGCCCGCAAATACCCGGTCATAGGCCAGCACATCGATATCATCAGCCTCGGTGTTTTTTCCTACGGCAATGGATTCCACCTCATGGCCCAAATCTTCCAGGGTCTTATCAATGGTTTCCACTACCTTTTTCGTATTGCCGGTGGAGGTATAATGTAAATGAAGTATCCGCATATCAACTTCTCCTTTCCTGCATATCATGTTATACTCGCTTTCACAAAGCGGGCTCGTAAAAAGTCGATCTGGACTCTTTGCGAAGCCATCATAATTAATATAATTTATTGATTTCACATGTCAAACACCTCCTTCCGGCTGAACAGGATTCAGTTATAGGACCGGGGTCAATGTCATTAACTTTAACATGCCGCTCCTGTCATTCGAGGAACGACAGTGACGAGAAATCTTAAAAAAATCATGTAATAAAAAGATTTCTCGCTGCCGCTCGAAATGACAACCGAGCCGATTTTCGTTCTCAAGTTAAAGGCATTGGGACCGGGGTTGCATATGCCGGAATAAAAGTTCATTATTGGATTAGAATTTTGATCGAACCGCACAGGGCTGGCAGATGAGCGTTCAAAACAAGGAAATCCGGGATATTTTCAACCAGGTGGCCGATCTCATGGAAATCAAGGGGGCCAATCCGTTCCGGGTCCGTGCCTACCGGGAGGCGGCCCGGTTCATAGACGGCATGAGCGAACAGATGCACAAACTGGTGCAGGAGGAAGCCGATCTCACCCGGTTCCGGGGCATCGGCAAGGATCTTGCTGAAAAAATAAAAGAAATTGTGGCGACCGGCCAGCTTGACGACCTTCAGGAACTAAAAACCGAGCTCCCGCCCACATTACTCGATCTGCTGGCGATTCCGGCCCTGGGCCCCAAAAAGGTGGCGGCCATTTACCATAAACTGGGCGTTTCCACCGTGGAGGAGCTCAAAACCGCCGCCGAAACCGGTAAAATCGCCGAGCTTGAGGGTTTTGGCAAAAAAAGCCAGGAAAAAATCTTAAACTCGCTCGGCGAGCTGAAAAAAGATGCCGGCAAGCGGATCCTATACAGTGATGCGGAACCCGTGGCCGCCGCCCTGGACGAGCACATCAGAAACCAGGCGGGCGCCAGGCAGGTCACCATTGCCGGCAGTTTCCGCCGCGGCAGGGAGACCGTGGGGGACCTTGACATGCTGGCAACCTGCAGGCGGGGCCATGAAGACGAAATCATGAAGGCGTTCGTGGAGTTCGAAGACGTCGCCCGGATCGACGCCCACGGGCAGACCAAAAGCTCGGTGCATCTGCGCTCCGGGCTGCAAGTAGATCTTCGGATCGTGCCCCAGGTAAGTTACGGGGCGGCGCTCCATTACTTTACCGGCTCCAAAGCGCATAACGTGGCCGTGCGGAAACTCGCTGTTGAAAGTAATTTAAAAATAAACGAATACGGCGTGTACAGAAATGAGGAGC
This sequence comes from Desulfobacterales bacterium, assembly GCA_046543065.1. Classification (GTDB taxonomy): domain Bacteria; phylum Desulfobacterota; class Desulfobacteria; order Desulfobacterales; family Desulfosalsimonadaceae; genus M55B175. The sequence goes on from JBKHAE010000149.1 coordinate 2,589, forward strand.
GAATCGCCGGCGAGACCGAAGAAGCCGTGTATGAAACCGTGGGGCTTTCCTATATCGAGCCCGAACTCCGGGAAAACATGGGCGAAATCGAGGCGGCCCAAGCCGGGGCCCTGCCGGATTTGATCACCGTCGCAGACATCCGCGGGGATCTGCATCTGCACACCATCAGAAGCGACGGCCGAAACACCATTTCCGAGATGGCCGAGGCAGCCGTAAAACGCGGCTACGAATATTTCGCCGTTACCGAGCATTCCAAGCAGGTGGCCATGGCCGGCGGGCTCAATGAAAAGCAGCTCCGGGAGCACATGGCCGAAATCGACAAAATCAATGAGAAAACAGACGGCATTACGATCCTCAAAGGCATAGAGGTGGACATTCTGCCGGACGGCAGCCTGGACCTGCCGGATGCGGTTTTAAAGGAACTTGACGTGGTCATCGGTTCGGTGCATTACCAGCAGCGGCTGGCCGGGCCCAAACAGACCGAGCGGATCATCCGGGCCATGGACAACCCCTATTTTCAAATCCTGGGCCATGCCACCGCCCGGCTCATCAACCGGCGGGAGCCCATGGATGTCGACCTTGAGGCCATTATTGACGCCGCCCGGCAGCGCGGCGTTACCATTGAATTAAACAGTCAGCCCGACCGGCTGGATCTGCCGCATAATTACTGCAAAACAGCGGCCGAGCAGGGCGTTAAAATCGTTATTTCAACCGACGCCCACAGCACGGACAACCTCAATTACATCCGAAACGGCGTCACCGAGGCCCGCCGCGGCTGGCTGACCAAAAAAGATGTGCTCAACACGCGGCCGTTATCGAAACTTTTGACCGCATTGAAACGAGGATAGAGTAATTACGTTGACGAAAGGAGGCTTTAAAATGGAGGTCAAGGGAAACACATTTATTGTCACCGGCGCCGCATCCGGACTGGGCGAGGCCACGGTGCGCAGCCTGGTGGCGGACGGCGGGAATGCCGCCATTTTCGATCTCTCGGATGAAAACGGCGAGGCGCTCGCAAAGGAACTGGGAAATTCGGCCATCTACTGTCACACGGATGTCTCGGATGAGACCTCGGTTCAGGCCGGCGTTCAGAAAACCATGGATGCGTTCGGCGCGATCCACGGGGTCATCAACTGCGCCGGTATCGGCATCCCGGCCAAAGTAGTCGGCAAAAAAGGCCCCATGGATCTCAATAAATTCACCAAAACCATCCAGGTCAACCTGGTGGGGGCATTCAACGTCATCCGGCTGGCCGCCCCGCACATGATCGAGAACACCCCGAATGAAGAGGGCGAGCGCGGCATTGTCATCAACACCGCCTCAGTCGCCGCCTTTGAGGGCCAGGTGGGTCAGGTGGCCTACGCCGCCTCGAAGGCCGGAATTGTCGGCATGACGCTTCCCATTGCCAGGGAATTCGCCGATCACGGCATCCGCGTGATCACCATCGCGCCCGGGCTGTTTGATACCCCGATGTTCGCCGCCCTGGGCGATAAGGTCCGGGAGTCCCTGGAAGCCCAGCTCCCGTTTCCCTCGCGCTTCGGCAAACCCTCGGAATTTGCGCAGATGGTTCAATCCATTATCGCCAATCCGGTGCTAAACGGCGAGACCATCCGGCTGGATTCCGCCCTCAGGATGCAGGCGAAATAAAAAAGGTGTAGGGTGTAAGGTGTAGGGTGCAGGGACCGTCTTACTCTTACTCTTAATCTTAATCTTAATCTTAATCTACAAAGATGATAATGAGCCTGTGCCATAAGCATTCGGAAAAGGCGACAAATTCATCCCCCCTTTGAAAAAGGGGGGATTGGGGGGATTTTTCTGTACATAATGACAAATCCCCCTAAATCCCCCTTTGCCAAAAGGTGGACTTAAAGGATGTTTTTAATAATTTAAAAGGAGACAAATACCATGAGAAAAGTTGCCATCGTGGGCACCGGGCATACCGATTTTGTGTCCGATGCGCCGAAGACAGAGGTTGAAATGTTTTGCGAAGCAGGCACGGAGGCCATGCAGGAGGCTTCGGTCGTCCCGAAGGATATCCAGGCCCTTTTCTGCGGCAACGTGTTCGGCGACTTTGCCGAAGGTCAGGGCATGATTCAATCCTATATCGCCAATGAACTTGGCTGCCATCACGTGCCCGCCACCCGGTTCGAGGGCGCCTGCGCGTCCGCCACGCTGGCCATCCGGGACGCATTCATATGGGTGGCCTCGGGCTTCTATGATGTGGTCCTGGTGGGCGGCACGGAAAAGGCCACCGCCATGGGCACGCCGCTTGCCACCCGGACCTTTGCCATGGGCAGCGACGCTAAATATGAGTTTCCGGCAGGGATTACGTTTCCCGCTTACTTCGCCCTGCTGGCCAATCTTTATGCATACAAATACGACGTTGCCATGGAACAACTCCGGGAGCAGATGTCCATGATATCCGTGCAGTCCCATTTCTACGGCACCAAAAACCCGCACGCGCAGTTCAGGCACAAGGAAATCACCATGGATCAAGTGTCCAAGGGCTTTGTGGTGGCCTCCCCCTTAAGGCTTCTGGACTGCTGTCCCTTCTCCGACGGCGCGGCCGCCCTGGTGCTGGCCTCTGAAGAAAAAGCCAAACAGCTCACCGACAAGCCGGTCTACATCACCGGCATCGGCCAGGCCTCCTCCCCTAAAATGAGTTCCCAGGCGCCTTTCCTGCCGCGGATCCGGGCCCGGGAGCTCTCAGTCAAACAGGCCTATGATATGGCCGGCATCGGCCCTGAGGATATCGACCTCTGCGAACTCCACGACTGCTTCAGCATTGCCAGCATTATCGCCTCGGAAAACCTGGGATTTGCGGAAAACGGCAAGGGCGGCGAACTCTGGGAAAAGGGCGAGACCAAGATCGACGGGAAAATCCCCATCAACATTTCCGGCGGATTAAAGGCCAAGGGACACCCCATCGGCGCCACCGGCGCCTCACAGACCTGTGAGGTGGCCCGTCAGTTAAGAGGGGATATGGCGGCCGAAGGGCGCCAGGTGGAAGGCGCCAAAACAGGGCTGGTGGACACCCTGGGCGGCGACGGCATTATCAGCAACCTGATTCTTCAGACCGGGGTTTAACGTCTTACTCTTAATCTTAATCTAAAATGCAACTCATACCGGATTTCTTAAAACATGATCGTATTCAGTTCCGCGTATGCCGGATGGTAATTGTGCCGTAAAAACTTAATTAGCGATTACGATTACGAGTACGAGAACGAGAACTAAATGGAATTTACCGGACTCCAGGAGGACAAAATGGAATATAAACTTTCATTTAAAGAATACCACAAAGCGCTCATGAAAAATAAACTCATGGGCTTAAAATGCAAAGAATGCGGCACAGTCACCTGCCCGCCGCAGATGAGCTGCAGCAGCTGCACAGGCTTTGAGCTGGACGTAACAGAGTTAAGCGGCAAGGGAAAAATCACAACGTATACCACGGTCTACGTGGCGGCCGAGGGGCGGGAAAGTGAAGCCCCCTATATCATCGTACTTGTGGAACTTGAGGAAGGGCCCTGGATTATGGGCAATCTCTATGATCTGGACCCGGCCCGGGCTTCCCTGGATTTAATCGGCAGGCCCGTCCAGATGGGAACCCGGATTTTTCCCGGGGACAAATATTCAGATGGCCCGGCCGCCCGGCCGGCATTTCGGTTTATGGATTGAAAGTTCCATATTAGGATGGCAAAGCATGTAAGGTCGGCACGGTGGCCGACCCTACAAAATGTCGGCATTCTCGCGTAGGGCGGGCCACCGCGCCCGCCTGATAAATAGATAGAACAAATTTACCGTGCGCCGCAAATCCCGACTAATGCAGCGTACATACGAGTACGTGAAATTCCGAGGGATGCAGCACAAAGCAGACATTGGACTTTTTAGGAAGCCACCAGGGGAGCAGCGCAGGCTTACTCCGCCCTGCCTGCTCCCTTTTCCGCAAACTTCTCACGCAGCATCTGGCCCAGGTCGCTTTTTTCTTTCGGCTCCGGCTTTAAGCTGAGCCTTATCTTTTTTTCCTCGGGCAGCACCTCGATAACGCGGGCCTCGATGGTCTGGCCCACCTCAAACGGCTCAAGGGGGTCCTCCCCCTTTTTGGCCGGAATTTCGGAAACATGGACCAGGCCCTGGACGCCCTCTTCTAGTTCCGTGAAAAGCCCGAAACTGT
>JBKHAE010000150.1:0-6735 GCA_046543065.1 Desulfobacterales bacterium
TTCACCACAGTTTTTCTGGCTTTTCGTTTTAATGGTTTCTTCATTGAATTGCTTGAGGTAGTGTTCTTCAATAAAGTGTTTTTGGATTTTATTTCGTTCCTGCTCTGTCATGTATATCGTGCGGTAGTTGAAGGCCAGAATCTTGTCGCCCATTGTGGCGTAGTTGACGCCAAATGTGCCGCCTGTTTGAAACTTGGGGTCAAAACGGTATTTGGTCGTTGCTTCGATGTCTTTTGCCGCCAGTTTCTTTTCATAACGATCCTGAAACCATTCGTCCGCCACTTTTCTGTTGATGAAATCTTCTGTAATGTGTGTGCCGCCATAAATGACGGCTGCTATGCCATGTTCCCTGAAAAGTTTTGATCCCAGCCCGCCGCGGCCGGCCCAGGTATCCACCCTGGTTAGCTCCCCTTTTTTGATGGGAACCGAACCTATTGCGCCGATATCGCTGGCTTCGGCTGCCGGGCCGACTGCAAGTATCCGGGGGTCAGATTTATATTTGCCGCCGAATCTGTCATAGGTGTAATCCATTAGAGAATAGATGCCACCTCTCCCTGAATGCCATACTTGCCGGACGTCAACGGGCTCTAATTCAACTTCGATTTCTTCTCCGTGTGTCCGGTTTAAAAACAATATCGATGGCGCAGGGGCTTTGCCTTTAATTGAGAGCTGGTTGATGCCAAGATTGTCAAAAACCAGGCCTGCCCCACCCATGGATGATATGAAAAATCCCCCCCAACAGGGCGAGAAGCCGGTAAAAACCAGCCGGTTCGCACCGGGAAAAACAGAGCCTGCCAGAAGGCCCGTCCCGAAATTCAGGCTGTTGAATTTGCCTGACAGATAAAGGCCGAGGTCAACCGGTCCTAAAAACCGCCCGACCGGATAGCGCTTCATCTTATAAAACCCTGATTCTGCATCTATGATAAGTGTCTTTAAATTTGTCGTCATAAGAATCTAACCTTCATTGCCTTTCTTGTTCGGCAGCTTTTTGCCCCGGTGTTTAATTTCGCCGTATCGCACTATTTTTTAATCCCTGCATGCCACGTGGCATACCCCTGTCGGCGTTTCCACGGCATAAGGGAAATACTTGCGCTTTAACCACAGGGCCACGTTCACAAGCGAGATCAGCACGGGGACTTCGACCAGCGGCCCGATCACTGCGGCAAACGCCTCTCCGGAGTTGATACCGAAGACCGAAATTGCCACGGCAATGGCCAAAAGAAACATGAGGATGGGGCCGATGACCCAGTTCTGAACCAAAGACAACCCCAAAATCTTGTAATCCCGGAACACTTCGCCCAGCTTTTCGTAGCGCACCTTGGCCAGGGGCGGATACATCATCAAAATCAGGCCGATGGCAATGGGAATATTGGTGGTGCCCACGGTCACATGATCCAGCAGGTCCGTGACGCCCGGATAAAAGTGGCCGGTCGACACACCGGCGGCCATGGCCAGAAATATCCACAGGGTCAGAAACCGGTCGAGAATCGGCAGTTTTTTGACGGTGGATTCGGTCATGAACAGATCCTCCCTATTTGATTTACTCAAATCGGAAACCGGAAAGATAGGCTTCCAGTTTTTCCTTGTTTTCCGGGTCGATTTCCGGGCAGTCGTCTGCCCCGCGGCCGCCTTCGGCCGCCTGGGCGGCAAAGACCATGCAGGTGGCAAGGCCGCATTTTTTGCAGTTGGTTTTGGGCAGCAGCTTTAAAATCTCAAACACCTGCGGTCTTTTCCGGCTTTCCTCGCTGGGGGTGATGGTATCTTTTTCCGCCCAGACCCGGCTTACCTCGTTTTTCAGCCACTCCAGGATCTTGTCCGCCTCTGCCTCATCCTGCAATGCGTTGATGGCGATTTCGGTCGCCCCGACCTTGATGATCTTACCGTGCACATGGAGCATCACCGCCGGCGGGTCTTTAAAATATTGGGTGCCGCCCAGTTCGGCATTCAAGTAGGGCAGGGCGGCCGAAATATCCTGGTCCAGCCGGGCAATGCAGTGCACCGATTGGAAGCTGGGGTTGCATTCCGGCCGAAAGATTTGTTTTTCATAGGATTGGAGCAGCATTTGTAATTTCCTCTACATGGCACCGCCGAAGGTATAAGTCACAGTGAAATAGATGCCGATGCCGACAAACACGGCCGCGGTAATGCGGCGCAGATAGCGCTCCATGGCCGTAAGCCCCCGGACGAAACCGGCGGCGGCCCGCGTGCCGTATGCCAGCAGCAGGGCAAAGCCGATCACGGGAAGTGCGGTGCCGATGCCGTACCACATGGGCAGCCATAGGCTGGATTCAAATTTCAAGGCCAGAGGAATGACGCTGCCGAAAAACAGGGCCGCCGATACCGGACAGAAGGCCAGCGCGAACAGAAAACCCAGAAAGATCGCCCCGATGGCGCCGCCGTTGCTTAACCGGCGGACAAAAGCCGAATTGCCGCCTCCCCAGGCCGGCAGGCGCAGGGGAATGATATCCAGAATAAGGATGCCCACAATAATCAGCACCGGCCCGAGGATTTTGTTCATGTACTGCTGCAAGAACATGGACACCCCGGGGATGGAAAACAGGCCGGCCACGATGATGAAACTGATCACGATATATGCCAGGGCCCGGCCGCCGGTGTAGGCAGCCCCGGCCACCAGGGTCCCGTACCGGCTTTTGATCTGCTTTCCGATAAACGTGGTGGCCGCAATGTTGGTGGCCAGCGGGCACGGCGAAATCGAGGTAAGGATCCCGAACCACAGGGCCGATATCATGGGAAGAGCGGTCAGCTCCATTAGCTTTTCTCCATGAATGCCTGGATTTCACTGCTGACGTAATCGGCGTATTTTTCCTGGTCCCGCAGAAGCCGCCAGACCTTTTCGAGGTTTTTCCAGCGCACCGTTTCGCCCTCTTTTTGCTCCACAATGACCACGGACTTGGTGTAGAGGTTAAACTCTTTCACGAAGTGTTTGTTTTCCGGCTGGTCCACATTGACGGTCCGCCATTCGAGCTCGCCGTTTTCAATTTCCTGGCCGAAATCATTTTTTATTGCGGTTTCCGCCCAATCTTCTATTCGGTAGCAGGATTTGCAGCGCTGGCTGGTATAGAAGTAGTAGGCGATGAATCTGGGTTGTTGATCGGTTTCCGCCGCGATCGCCTGTCCGGCGGACGGCCCGGATGCTGCCGGCCATCCGCCGAGTATCGCAAAAATCGCCAAAGAAAAGGCGATGACAAATCCTGCGGTAAAACGCTGTATTTTCATTTTCACTCCTTTATTCCAGCCATTTTTTAATGTCGTCTTTTTTGGGCACCTTGCCCACGGATTTGACCTCGCCGTCAACCACCACGGCCGGGGTGCCAAAAACCCCGTAACCCGCGATTTCCATGGTGTCGGTTACTTTGTCCACGGTTGCCTCCGAACCAGATTCGGAAACCACTTCCTTGACGATTTTTTCGGTCTGCTGGCATTTCGGGCAGCCAGGGCCCAGAATTTTGATGTCCATAATGCATCTCCTTTTTTGTTTATTTCTATTTATCCATGATGCCGCCGCCCATGAGGTAAAAATAGGTGGTCGCCCAGTTGGCCAGCACCACGGTAATGCCGAATAAGACGTTTCCGAGACTCATCAGCGCAAATCCGCTCATGATGTTGCCCACCACGCAGCCGCCGGCAATGGCCGCACCGGTGCCCAGAAGGAGGCCGCCGATAAAGGCGATCACCGTCTGATCGGGCGGCCGGGGCAGAAACTGCGTTTTCCCGGACAGCCGGGCGCTAAAGGCCGCACCTGCAACCAGGGCCACGATTTCTAAAACCAGCCACCATTTGATTGTCTTGGCCGGCGCGGCGTTCTCGGTTGCGGTAAATACCGGCGCCGTAACCGCAGATGCCACCGCCGGCGGCGCATAAACGTGTTTTAACGGTGCATCCGTTAAAAGAACCTGGGCATTGAGCACCCCGCCGGTGACCCCCAGGGGATAATTTCGGCCGCTGGATGCGGATGACATGTAGGCAAATATCGCCAGCAGGCCGATGGCAATGCCCGCCTGCCAAGGCTTCCATTTCCGGAGCACCAGCCGCTGCAGCAGGGGCATATCCTCTTTGATGACAGCCGTCTGTTTTTTTTGACGGGCTTGTTTGACCTGCCATATCCGCCAGGCCGCCAGCAGCGTGACGGCGCCGATGATAACGGCCAGAACCCCATAGGGCAGACCGGTCACAGAGGACAGGGTCACCGGGCCGCCGTCTGCCGCCTTGACGATAAACGACTTTAAATATGCGGTGAACCCCTGCAGCGGTCCGTATTTAACAGCCGCCACGCCCAGCGGAATGCCGATTAAACCGGCCATGGAATTGATGTTGCCCTGGCCGGATTTAAACAGGCAGCCGCTGACGCATCCCCCGGCCAGCACGATGCCGGTGCCGAACAGCGCGCCGCCGACAATGGCGTTTGCCCACATAAACGGCTTGGGATTTAAGCTCACCCAGCCCAGGGCTGATATAACGGCAAAACCGACCATGCTTACCGCGATGACCACCCACAGACCGGCGACTTTTGTCCAGTCCTTCATTAGCAGCACTTCGCTGAAGGCCGACGCCCCGCACAGATCCGCTTTTTCCAGAAAGACTCCGAACAAAAAGCCCAGGGGAATGGCCGTAAAAACCCACAGGCCGGTTATCAGTGACAGGCCGGTAAAGGCAATGATCATAATGCCAATGATTAACAGTGGCTTTTTCCAGCTTTTCTTCGTTTCTTCCGCCATACAGCCTCCCTGCCTTGAATGGGTAAAATGAAATTGCGCCCAATGCTGTTAACTTTAGCTCCATGCGAACTCGACTGTCATTTCGAGCGGCAGCGAGAAATATTTTAATGAGCAAGATTCCTCGTCGCTATCGCTTCTCGGAATGACAACAGCGGAAAATTTTTAAGTTAAAACATCGAAATCATACAAACAGCCATCCGTAAAACAGCCCGCACAGGGTTGAAAACGCGATTACGATGGCGATGAAGGTAACGGTTTTTTTCGTGCCCAAAATCCCCCGAATTACCAGCATATTGGGCAAAGACACCGCCGGACCCGCCAAAAGCAGGGCCAGTGCGGGCCCCTTGCCCATGCCGGAGCCCATGAGGCTTTGCAGAATCGGCACTTCGGTCAACGTGGCAAAGTACATAAACGCCGCGGACACGGAGGCGAAAAAGCAGGTCCACACCGGCCATACCGCCGCAATCAGGTCGTGTGCCGCCCCCTGATCCATGCCGGTGAGGGCAAAAAATTGCCCCGGGTTGTTGCCCACAATGGCCTCCACATATTTGGACGGAACAATGGCATCATGGGTGGGCCGGCCCAGGAAAAACCCGGCAAACATAACCCCGGCAAACAAAAGGGGCATGATCATCAGGGTATAGTTATAGGTTTCACCGACCCATTCTTTGAGCTCGTCTTTTTGAAACCAGCGCCACAGCACCGGCACCAGCAGCACCAGCGAGGCGCCGGCGATATACCAGCGGATGGCATAAATGGTTGCCCAAAAGCCCTGGCTTGATGCCGGCTTGCCCCAGTTGGCAAATACCAGGAAGATCACCATGAGGGCGAAAAAGATCAGATCCTGCCACAGCCGGCGCGGCATTTCTTCTTCCGGCATCTGCATGGCGCCGGTCTGCCGCTGCCGCTCTTCCTTGCGATATATGCCGGCCATGGAAAGGCCGATGACAATGGCGAAAATAATGGCGCCCACCGCCCGGGCGATTCCCATTTCGATTCCCAGCACCCGGGCGGTTAAGATAATGGCCAGCACGTTGATGGCCGGCCCGGAATACAGAAAGGCAATGGCCGGCCCGATGCCGGCGCCGCGCTGGTAGATGCTGGCAAAAAGCGGCAGCACCGTGCATGAACAGACCGCCAGGATGGTTCCGGAGACCGAGGCCACCCCGTAGGACAGGATTTTTTTGGCCTCCGCCCCGAAATATTTGACCACCGCGGCCTGGGAAATAAAGACCGCAATGCCGCCGGCGATGAAAAACGCCGGCACCAGGCAAAGCAGCACGTGCTCCCGGGCGTATTCCTGAAGCATCAGGAATGCCTCTATAATGGCCATTTTTACCCGTGGATGGGTAAAGGGCACGATATAGGCGAAAAGGAAAATTAATATAAGATAGATGAATTTTTTTCTCTCAGTCATAAGAGCGCTTTCCTGATTGGATTTATATTATTAAATCTCTATATAACGATACATTTACGCCAAAAAAAATTATTTGCGGCAGATGGTCTCCCGCCGGATTTCCGGCAGCCGCTGCATGAGTTCCGTAACATGCGGATCATCTTCCAGCCACTCATTCAAGTGGGCGAGAATCGTTTGGGCATAAGTGCTGTCCCGTCCGTCCGCCAGCCGGTAATTGACCCACAGGCCGTCCTTCTGAAATGTCGTAAGTCCTGCGTCTTCCAATATTTTTAGATGTTTACTGGCGGTGGACTGGGCAATGCCTAAAGCTTCCTGGATTTCGCACACACACATCATCCGGCGCTGAAGCATTTTCAGAATCTTGACCCGGCTGGGGTCGGATAAAGCCTTCATGATTTTAATAAACTGTTTCACTGCGCAATTCCTTGTCATTGTATCGTTAAATCGGAATATAGTGTTTCGTTTTTTAGGTGTCAAGGCGTCTTTTTTATTTCCGTCAGCATTGACAAAAGATCTTTTTTTAGACTATATTTAGTGCCAGAACGAAAACCCCGCTTTTCAGTTTACCGGGGATAAAATTTT
>JBKHAE010000036.1:0-30939 GCA_046543065.1 Desulfobacterales bacterium
CCCTGATACCCTGGAACGTGCCGGAGCAAGCAAATTTCAACCGCGGCATCCTGCTAAGCTTTCTTTGTTACCTGGTTAAATGCATCCCGGTCAAGCGAGGCGGGGACAGGCATTCGGTTAAACGGTCCATGGATAAATGCGCGTATCTGTTAAACCATGGCCAAAACCTGATGATTTTTCCCGAAGGCACCCGGTCGCGAACCGGCCGGGTGAGTTCGGAAAACTGTACTTATCATGTCGGCCGACTGGTAAATAAAACCCCTGACGTCCGTGTTTTGTGCATTTACCTGCGGGGTGACCGGCGAAAAGCCTACAGCAATTTTCCAAAACTCGGGGAAACGTTCACGCTCACAGCACGTCAATGCCGCCCGAAAACCGGATTAAGAGGACTTCGGGCACACCGGGACTGCGCCCGCCAGATTATCGATCAACTCTCAAAAATGGAAATCGCCTATTTTGATTCATGTAGGAAACGACATCGTCGATCTCAAAACGCAGGGGACAAAGGGGAGAAGCACAGATGTCCGCTTTATGTGCCGAGTATTGACCCCTGATGAAAAGCAAGCCGTGTTACATGCGAAAGATCCAGATCGGTATTTATGGGCCCTCTGGGCATCCAAAGAAGCGGCTTATAAGGCCATCAGCAAATCTTTTCATAGTGTAACGGCGGCACCCAAACGCTATTCAGTCGCCTTAGCCACCAAGCCACTGTCTGCCATATCCAATGCACTCGTGCATACACCACGCGGCGTGGTGCGGTTGCATCTTTTTTTTCATGAAACCTATATCCATTGTATTGGCATTTATAATAGTTGGCAAAAGTTAAATAATATTGCCTGGGGTCTGGCCAGAATACTGCCGAACAGTTCAGGACTTGGTGATTTGCCTCCGGCACGACAATCTTGCATTGTCAGAGAGATGGCATGCAGGCGCATTGCCTCGCACTTGAAGCTAAAGCCCAAGCTGATAAATATAAAACGTCATAAAAGGCATCTCGCCCTGGGCCCCCCGATCGTTTATATCCAAGGTGTTAAAGCAGCAATCGACCTTAGCTTGAGCCATCATGGACGATTTGGCGCATATGTATTTTGGGCCACCATGGCGGCATAGTGAAAAACGGCATTAAAGCCCCTTATTTATGAAAATAACAATAATACCAAATCTCGATTTCCTCCACACCTGATTACTCATCAAACGCTTTAGATTTATTCCGCTTGAAAAAATGCTTCGTCAAACTCCGGATTGTTTTGATAGCGGGACATAAAAAATCCGGGCAAAGACTCGATATTGGCGAATAAGTTCGGATCAGCGTCGATGCCGGCTTCTTGCAGCGCCTTAAGAACGTCCTGTGGATCCGGGGGGCACCCCTTGACAGCGATCATCTTCTGGATGTTCGGGTGATCCTTATTCTTTTTATACATGCACTGTCCGAGCAAGATGGTGGCCTTCATACCTAAGGATGGCTCCATGGATTTGCCGGTTAACACCTCGATATTATCCCAAGGTTCTCCCTTCCAAGCATAACGAATAGCGGTGAGCACCAGTCCGTTTAAGCCCGAACAATAAGTACACATGGTATTGTCGAATTTGCGATAAAACAATCCATCAATACCCTGTTTCGCCAGGGGTGCGGGCAGTTCGCGGGTTTCTTCGTGGCAGTAATCAAAGTCAAATTCGTGGTAAGCTTCCACAGATTCAATGGCTTCGCCAACAACCGATACGTCAGACAGATCTGCCGGCCGGCCGCGATTCTCTGCAGCGTACGCCAAATGCGGCACCTTGGACGGCGCATAACCGAGCAATCTTGCGGCGACCATATCGGCCGAGAGGATGTCCGGAGAAGCTACGAGCAGGTTGCTTCGGTGCATCTTGCCGTCAAAGGCGGGGCCCCGTTCCAGGGTATAAATACCGTCTACCAGGGTAAGCATAGGCGGCATTTTATCAGCCAGTTTAGCAATATAAAAATGAAGATCCTTTTTCGGGTCCGGTGAATGCGATTTTTTTCGTGAGGGGATGTCAATGGTGCCTTTCAGATTTTTAATGCCTAGACTAACCAAAGTCTGATTATGGGTTTTCATAACCGGGAGATTCACCACGAAATCGCTTTCCAGTATGTCCCGATTGAATTTCAATATAATATCATCAGCCAGTTCCACCTTTTTAAAAGGTCGCTCCATCACGTTGATATAATTAACCCCGTAGCGCTGCCGGAGCCTTTCATAGCCTAGTGTTTTAAAAGCATGCGCCGGTGTCTCCTTATCCTTAGGATCAGCTACGACCCCTTCCCCGATAGTAATATGATTAACACCATATGCCTTAAGAACTTTGACAACATCCTCAATGACCCGGGTCGTAGTGATTACCCCCCATTTTGGAAAAGTACACGCCTTGGTCCAGAAAACAATATTGGGCTTGATGAACACGCGGGCGTCTGCAGGCATGTGATCCAATCCGCCGCACAAGTCCAGCACGCTTTTGACCGATTCATAAGGTGTTTTATACTTACCAATAGCTACCCGATATTTCTCCATTTTTTACAACCCTCCTTTTTGCATCAATGCCGAATGTGCCGAATGGCATTAAAGGAATGCCAAAGGTTAGGTAACATGGATTGGGCAGTTATAAAAGACCCACTGCGAGAATTTTTGTAAAATACCAAATGGCATTAAAAAGGAGAGAAGAGAAAGACTTGTGTTATTAACCCGAGAACGCAATTTGCCCTATATCATGCGTTTTATTTTTTTAAAAAACCAAATTTTTAGTATTATTAAGGAGTTAAATTGTTTTAGCGAAAGTCAATAGATTTGGCTTAAAGATAGCCGGACTGATAGGAATATTGCCGCCCGGCTGCCCTAAAGATTCAATGATGAAATAATTGATGCCCTGGCTATACTTATACCAGTTAGTATGCCTTGGGACCCACAACATATTCTTCGTAAATGGTTGGTTCCACTTGATAGGCTTCGAGTTTGGCATCTAACTCCTTGCGTTCATCTGTGTTTTGCCATTTGTGCCAGCTATCTATGTCCTGCCAGGTTCCGATGACAACGAGCTTTTGCGGATCGTCAATCTGCATCAGGGTTTCGCCGGCAATATATCCGTCCTGGGACATGGCGGCAAATCGAAGATCACGCATTAACTCCAGGATCTCCGCCGTTTTATCCTCCAAAAATCGACGTTTTATTATAATTTTTGCCAGCATAAAAAAATTCCTCCCTTAGATAGAGCCTGAACAAAAACAATAAAAATTCCGTAATTTCCGAAAAGCCGACATTACTCTCTCCTGCATAGTTCATTTAATTTTATACTCCTTATAGCCTTGTCCATAGCATTTGTTTCAAACTACGGATGAAAGAGAGAGACAAGGCCCAAGCCTTTTATTGATATTGTTGCGGCGGTTTAGGCAACCGCCGCAACAGGGGGGACCGGCAGGGGGAGAAGGAGCAAAAAACCCTGCACCGGTTTGATGGGTCCGTTGGATTTAATATTTTATTTGTATTTTTAATAACTTAACCTGATAATGTTGTGGCGACTTATAAGCCGCCACAACAAAAATTCGGGCAGGAGAAAAGGCGGCCCCCAAAAATCCTGCACCGAAATAACGATATATGATTAGCTTCTTAATCTAAGGCATTTTAGTTGATGCTTTCAGCCAATTTCGATAAGCAATACAATGTTTCTGTTTTTATACAAATGAGAATTTTTTAGCTTCAATCCTATGTAATACTTACTTTCACAAAAAAATCATTTTGTCAATCTTTTTGTATATGAAATTTTAAAATTTTTTAGCAAACAAATAAAAACTTGACAGTCTCGTAAAAAGTCGACTTGAGATGGCAAAGTAAAAAGTTCAAGATCAAGGCGACGCAAATCCCGAGGAATGCAGCGTACATAGGCGTACGTGAAATTCCGAGGGATGCAGCGCAACGCAGATATTGGACTTTTTACGAAGCCATCAAAACTTCAGATTCGAAGAAGATTATAGCCAAACATGCCGCCAATCGATAACCTCGTCCTCAATTTTTAGAACAGCAGCGATATAATCATCGAAAAACGTCTGCACCACAGTAAAACCGATCTTCTCATAGACGACAACCAATCGATGGTCATCAACAACCTCTCGCACCCGGCATCTGGAAAGCCCGGAAAGGCCCACGCCGGTCCGTTTTAAGACAACCTCCTTGGCGGTCCAGAAGCGGAAAAAAAGAAAATTTGGGTCCGCATCAAGTAATTTTCGCTCGGATTCATCAATCACTTTCGCAATCAGCCGGGTGTCCACCGGACGGATTTTCTCAACATCAATGCCGGTTGGGTGTTTGGCGGCAACGCCTGCGACATAGCCGGGTTTATGGCTAAGCGACCAGTAGATCCCGTCAACCGGTATCGGAGCACCGCTTGGATCCGTATCAAATGAACGAATAGATAAGCCCTGCAATTTGGCTGAATAAGCCACCGCCTGCCGGGCGTATGTTCTTAAAAAATCGACCTGCGCTTTTCCGGAAAGATTTCGGCCGGCGGTGGGGACAGCCCGGATAACTGGATAAAGGTGGGGGGAGTTCACTTCTTCATCTTCTTCTATGTAACTTCATCGTACTCAGTCCCGCGCAAGCGGGACGGTTCTCGTACTCGTAATCGTACTCGAAAAAATTAAAAACCGATTACGAGTACGAGTACGAGTACGAATCAGCAGGGATTGAATATTTAGCAAATTTATATCATTAAGTTTCTTTTAGCTTCACTTTCAGGCGGCGCCCTATGACTCAGCGGATTCCAGGGTAATGATAATGTCGGCCACGGTGGCGCCTGCCCCCTCTTCATGGACAAACAGCGGATTGATATCAAGCTCCTTGATCTCGGGGTTATCTGTCACCAGCTGTGATAATCCCACCAGCAGCCGTTCGATCTCCTCGATATCCGCCTGGGGTTTTCCGCGAAAGCCGGTCAGCAACTCATAGCCCTTGATGCTGCGGATCATCCGGCGGGCGTTATTCCGGCCGATGGGCGCCAGGCGAAAGACCACGTTTTTGAAAAGCTCAACATAAATCCCGCCGAAGCCGAACATGATGAGGTGGCCAAATCCCGGATACCGGTTGACGCCAAGGATCACCTCCTCGCCGGGAGGCGCCATTTTCTGAACCAGCACCCCGTCGATCTCTGCATCCGGGGCATAGGTCATGGCGTTTTCAAGAATTTCGGTAAACCCGTTCTGCACCGCTTCCTTTGTTTTAAGATTCACCTTGACCCCGCCGGCATCGGATTTATGAAGAATCTGCTGGGAAAATACCTTAAGCACCACTGGATATCCCATGTCATCCGCAACCTGGGCCGCCTCTTTGGCCGTCTGGGCAAGCTTCATGGGGCATGTCTTAAAACCGTAACACTCCAGGAGCGGGGCGCCGTCATATTCGCCAAGGATGGCTTTGCCGGATGTCAGGCAATCATCCACAATTTGGCGCGCTTTTTTCGAATCAAAGGCAATATCATAGGGCGGCAGAATCCGGCGCTTCAGCCAGCGTGTGGCTTCATAGAGTTTTCCCATGGCCCGGGCTGCGTTTTCCGGAAACCGGTATACCGGGACATGGTGCTCCTGCAGGTGTTTGACTCCGGCCGAGACGTCCACAACCCCCATGAAACTGCACACAATCGGCTTCTTGGTTTTCTGATAGGTATTGACGATGGCCTCAGCGGTGCCGATGGCATCAGTCATGGACTGGGGCGTTAAAATCATGAGCACCCCGTCCACCCCATTGTCTTTAATCACCGCCTCCAGGGCATGCTCGTACCGGTCTTTGGAGGCATCTCCGATCACATCCACCGGGTTGTTGAAATTGGCCGTGGGCGGCAGATGCTGGCGCAGGGCCTCATCGGTTTTTTGGGAAAACTTCGCCAGGCTGAGCCCGGACACCTCGGTCATATCCGTTGCGATGATTCCCGGGCCGCCCGCATTGGTGATAATGGCCACCTGATTGCCGGTAGGCATCCGCCGGGCGGAAAAGGCCTCGGCATAATCGAACAGATCATCCACGGTGTCTACCCGGATAATCCCTGCCTGATTAAAAATGGCATTATATACGGCCTCTGTGCCGGCCAGGGAACCGGTGTGCGAGGCCGCCGCCTTGGCGCCGGCCGCGGTTTTTCCGGATTTAATCACCAGAATCGGCGTGGGCCGTTCACCGGAGGTAATCTCCTTTACCTCTTCGATAAAATTCTCCCGCATGCGAAGCTCTTCCATATAGACCATAATCACATGGGTCTCCGGGTCCTTGTGGTAATATTTTAAGAGGTCGAGTTCCTCCACATCCGCCTTGTTTCCGATGGAGACAAACTTTGAGAACCCGAAACCCCGGTCTGCGGCAAAATCCAGAACCGCCGTGCAAAGCGCGCCGCTCTGGGAGATAAATGAAATATTGCCCTTATGCGGAATCCGGGTGGAGAAGCTGGCATTCAAACGGACATCCAGGCTGGGATTGATAACACCCAGGCAGTTGGGGCCGATGAGGGGTACGCCGGCGGCCTGGCATTTTTCAGCTATTTGCTCTTCAATTTCAGCGCCTTCGCCGCCGACCTCCTTGAAGCCGGCAGAGACGATTACAATCCCGCGAACCCCTTTATCAACACAGTCAGCCACTGCCTGAAGCGCGGCATTCGGAGGCAGAATAATCATGGCCAGATCAATGGGGTCCGGAATATCCTTGACCGTGGGATAGCAGCGGACGCTTAAAATGGAGCGCGCCTTGGGGTTTACCGGATACAGGGTTCCTTTATATTCGCCGCGCAGCACATTGGCAAAAATGTCATGCCCCACTTTGCCGGGGGTTGATGAGGCGCCCACCACGGCGACCGATTCAGGTGCAAATATGGCATCCAGCTTATCCATTGACTCCGTCTCCTTTCTCGCCATTTTCTTCGTGGATTTCCGATTTCATTTGAAGGATCATTTCATAAACCTGCTTTTTGGGCATGCCGTAGCGGCCGGCCAGGTCCCGGGAAAGACGGGCGGTGCCCGCTGAACCGTCTCTTAAGGCCGCACTGATCTCCTCTTTGACCGCTTCCGTAAAATCTTCCGAGGCTGATTCCTGACCGGAGACCAGAAGGGTAATTTCACCCTTAATATCTGAGCGGCTCTCCAGATCGAGCTTGACATCCTCAACCCGGCCCCGGAGAAACTCCTCATAACGCTTGGTCATCTCGCGGGCCAAAACCACCGGCCGATTGCCCCAAACCACCGCAACATCCTGCAAAAGTCCGATAATCCGATTGGGTGACTCATAGAATATAACGGTGGCATGCACATTCGCAAGCTGTTTTAAACGGGCAAGCCGTTTCGCGGATTTGTGCGGCAGAAAACCGACAAACAGAAAAGCGTCAGAGGCAAGGCCTGAGGCGCTCAGTGCGGCCATGGCCGCCGAGGGGCCCGGGATGGGAACAATCCGGATATTTGCCGCGATGGCGGCCGTAAGCACCCGATAGCCCGGGTCGGATACGGCCGGTGTGCCGGCATCAGACAGAAGCGCCACTGAGGCCCCGGCAGTTAATCTTTGAACAAGCTCCCCGGCCCGTTTGCGCTCATTATGCTCATTGCAGGAGATGAGCTTTGCGGAGATTCCGTAATGCGACAGCAATTTCCGGGTATGGCGGGTATCCTCCGCGGCGATCAGATCCACTGTCTTTAGCACGTCCAGTGCCCGGAGGGTGATATCGGCCAGATTGCCGATGGGGGTTGCAACGATATAGATAATGCCCGGGGCGGTACCTGTCGTATGCTCAGTCATAACAGAGCCAGAAGGCGTTCTGAATGGTTTCGATTTCCGGGGGATTGACGGCGGTATTGATCAAAACCACATCAAACCGGGCCTTAGAGTTGAGCTGCCGGGTCTGTTTAAGATAGGCGAGGGCGGTGATGGCGAGTTTTTTCTGTTTTTGGGGCGTTATGGCCAGCCGCGGGCTGCCGTAGGTATCCGAACGCCTTGTCTTTACCTCGACAAAAACCAGGGTGCCGTCATCCTTTGCGATTAAATCGATTTCACCCAGCTTGTTCCGGTAATTGCGCTCAAGGATCTGATATCCGTTTTTTTTGAGATGCCGCTCGGCCATCGCTTCCCCGGTTTGGCCCAGTTTTTGTCTGCGGTTTAACATCTGATGGGGATACCCGTAGCTATTGAGAAGAGAAAGCGGCCACCCCTTTAAAACTCATGCGATGGATGGGCGACGCCCCGTATGCCTCGATGGCGGATTTATGGGCCTGGGTGGGATAGCCCTTGTTTGCGGCAAAATCATACTCCGGATAATCCGTGTCATAGACATCCATCATCCGGTCACGGGTGACTTTGGCGACAATTGAGGCGGCCGCGATGGAAATGCTTAACTGGTCGCCCTTGATAATGGTTTCCTGCGGCACATCCACCGGCAATGCCTGATTGCCGTCAACAAGAATGAAGTCCGGTTTCGGCGACAGGTTGTAAAGCGCCATGGCCATGGCGATAAAAGCGGCCTGCAGGATATTGATCCGATCAATTTCAACCGCATCCACAAGTCCCACGCCGATTGCGCTGGCATGCTGATAAACCGCCTCATAAACGGCCTCCCGCTTTTTGGCGGAAAGCCGCTTGGAATCCGTAATGCCCAAATCCGGCATCACTTCCGGCAAAATGACAGCGGCCGCCACCACCGGACCCGCCAGCGGCCCGCGGCCCACTTCATCAATTCCGGCGATACGGTTGTAACCGCGCTGCCGGGCCTGATATTCATGCATCCATTGATCCGGCGCCATTTGGATTTGTCCACTTGTCTGCCGGCTTCAAAAATGACGGCTTCGTAAAAGGCCGTGGTTATCGCCTGAGCTCTTTGATCCGGGCGGCCTTGCCCTTAAGATTTCTCAAATAGTAAATCTTGGAGCGCCGCACCCGCCCGTGGGCCACAACCTCGATTTTGTCAATGCTCGGTGAATTTAAGGGGAATACCCGTTCCACCCCCACCCCATAGGAGACCTTGCGCACGGTAAATGTGGCATTGGTGGTGCCTTTTCGCTTACTGATCACCACGCCCTTAAACACCTGCACCCGCTCTTTTTCCCCTTCACGAATGCGCACATGGACGCGCACGGTATCTCCGGGAAAAAACTCCGGATAATCGAGCCGAAGCTGTTCTTTTTCAAGCTGTTTGATTTTTTCCATGACAAAAACCCCTGTTAATTATTCAATCAGATCCAAACGTCTGATCGGTATTCCTGATTAATATTTATTTCCCAACACCCGGTCCAGAATAATGGCGGCAGCCGCCCGCACAGACAAATGATTATAACCGGTATTGCCCCGAATAGGCGCCAGCAAGAAATCAGCTGAGGCAATTAGATCATCCGTCAAGCCCCAGGCCGTCCCGAGCATCAGAATATATGCCCCGGCATCGGATGCCAGTTTCTGCCGCAGCAGGTGAAACGGTAATCCTTCCTTTTTCGCGGCAGCCCCCGTTGCGATGGTCCGAACCGGCTGCAAAGGCTCCAGCGCCATAATTTCATCGATCACTGATTCTAGGCTGTCCGCGACCCGAACCAGATTCAGCGCTTCCCGCCGCTTGGGATTATATGACGCCCCCCAGCCGTCCTGCCAGTGGGATATAATTTTACGGACCAGCGCCTGTTGATCCCTAAGGGGGGTTATCACATAAACGGCGCTTACGCCATAAGTTTTTGCCAGCCGGGACAGATCATGCAAGTCCAGGTTGGTGACCGCCGAGGCGATGGTTTCCCCGTTCTTGTTTTTGACCGGATGGTGCAGCAGTGCCAGATATACCCTACTCGGCAACAAATTGTTCAATACGGCGGCACCACCTTTTCAAAATTTCTTTTTCCGCTTCTGAGAGCGGCCGGTTTTCCAAAAGATCCGGGCGTTTGATCAATGTCCGCAGAAGCGCGTCCTCAAACCGCCAATTTTCAATGGCCGCATGGTTGCCGGACAAAAGAATTTCCGGCACCGGCTCACCGTTAAATACCGGCGGCCTTGTGTAATGGGCGTGCTCCAGAAGGCTCTCCGAAAATGAGTCCGCTTCCGCCGAATCCTCACACCCCAGCGCGCCCGGCAGCAGGCGAGTGACCGCATCAATGACCACCATGGCCGCAGATTCCCCGCCGGTTAAGACATAATCGCCGATGGAGATTTCCTCGTCGATATACGCCTCGCTTACCCGCTCGTCAATGCCTTCGTAGCGGCCGCAAATAAAAATCAGACCGTCGTGCAGCGCCAGATCTCCGGCTATCTGCTGCTGAAACGGCCTTCCCTGCGGGGAGAGCAAAATCGTTTTTGCCTTCGGCTGCCGGCTTTTTGCCGCTTCAATGGCAGCGGCCAGCGGCTCGGGCTTCATCACCATGCCGGCCCCGCCGCCGTACGGCCTGTCATCCGTCTCCCGGTGTCGGCCTTTAGCAAAATCCCGGATATTGGTGACCGCGACCGTAATAATCTCATCGGCAATCGCCCGGCGGACTATGCCATGGGCCAAAAACGAGTCAAAAATCTCGGGGAAAATTGTCAGAATCTGATAATCCATCTGTCCGACCCTGCTTAGATACCTTCCGGCAGGTCCACCTGTATGGTCTTTTTTTCAAGATCAATTTGCCGGACAATGGATTCAATCAACGGTATCAGCCGTTCGGTCCCGTGTTCATTCTTAACCACCAGCACATCGTTTGCGCCGGTGGCAAAAATATGATCGACCCGCCCGATGTAGGTATCATTCTCATATACCGCGAGGCCGATCAAATCGTGCCAGTACCATGTGTCGTCCTCAAGTTCGGGAAGTTCCGAGCGATTGATAAAAAGCTCCGCGCCTAACAAACCTTGCGCGGCCTCCCGCGTCTCAATCGCCTCAAATGCCACGCGGAGTAAATTCTTATGCGGCCGGCAATCCCGGATAGTATAGGATTCTTCTCTGCCGTCGCCTGTTTCAACGTAAACCTGCCCGCCAGGGGTAAACGGATCTGAATTTTCCGCAAAGGATAAGACCTTCACATATCCGTTTATCCCGTGAACCCCCACCACTGTGCCGATGTGGAGGTCACCGCCCTTTTCCATGCCTTCAGTCTTCGACGATTTCCAGGACGGTCCGCTTTCGATTCTTTGCTGACGCGGCACTCAACAAGGTTCTCATGGCGCGTGCGGTTCTTCCCTGCTTTCCGATTACCTTTCCCAGATCCTCCTTTGCCACTTTGAGCTCCAAAACCGAGGTCTGGTCCCCTTCAACTTCGGTCACCACCACCTCATCCGGATTGTCCACCAGTGCCTTTGCAATGTTCGTGATCAGGTCTTTCATGGTCATGGTCCGACTCCTTTAATCGATTCTGGGGATTGAGGACGTTCCAGGTACAACTCTAATAAAGCAAGGCTCAGGAAGCTCCTTGTTTTTTGATCAGGCTGTTAACTGTGCTGGTGGGAACCGCCCCCTGGCCGAGCCAGTACTGCACCCGATCCTGCTTCATTGAGACTTGAGAGGGTTCCACCATCGGATTGTAGGTGCCCACGGTTTCCAGAAACCTGCCGTCGCGCGGATACCGCTCATCAGCAACCACAATCCGGTAAAACGGGCGTTTTTTTGCGCCAAATCTTGCCAATCTGATTTTCACTGCCATAATCGCTTATCACTCCTTTAAAAAGGCATCATCCCGCGGCCGAGTCCTTTCATCATACCGCCTTTATTCATTTTCTTAATCATTTTGAGCACCT
The DNA here is from genome assembly GCA_046543065.1 of Desulfobacterales bacterium. GTDB lineage: Bacteria > Desulfobacterota > Desulfobacteria > Desulfobacterales > Desulfosalsimonadaceae > M55B175. The sequence goes on from JBKHAE010000036.1 coordinate 11,712, forward strand.
GAGAATAATTCTTAAGCAATTTATTTACATCTTGTACACTGGTCCCGCTGCCATTTGCAATCCTTTTTCGCCGGCTGCCGTTGATAATGTTATGCTGCCGGCGCTCTTGCCTGGTCATGGAGTTGATGATGGCTTCGATCTTAACCAGTTCCCGGTCATCCACATCCATATTTTTAAGCTGCTTGCTTTTTCCCGCACCCGGTATCATCTTGATCAGATCGGTTAATGAGCCCATTTTCCGAACCTGCGCCATCTGATCCCGGAAATCCTCCAGCGTGAATTCGCTTTTGCGGATTTTTTTTTCCAGATCCGCCGCTTTTTTTTCATCAACGGCACTCTGGGCTTTTTCAATAAAGGAGAGCATATCCCCCATGCCCAGTATCCGGGAGGCCATCCGATCCGGATGAAACGGCTCCAGGGCATTGGATTTTTCTCCTACACCGATAAACTTAATCGGTTTGCCGGTAATCGCCTTGATGGACAATGCCGCACCGCCGCGGGCATCGCCGTCCATCTTGGAGAGGATCACCCCGTCGATATCCAGTTCCTCGTTAAAGGACTGTGCGATGTTAACCGCATCCTGGCCGGTCATGGCATCGGCTACCAGCATAATATCCGAGGGCTCAAGCGTCTTTTTGATGTTAGCCAGCTCGGCCATCAGCGTCTCATCAATATGAAGCCGGCCCGCGGTATCCAGAATCATCACATCGCAGCCCTCCTCGCGGGCCTCTTCCCGGGCATTGCGGGCGATTTCCACCGGATCCATATCCGTGGTTGACGGATAGACCGGTACGGACAACTCCCCGGCAAGCTTTGTCAGCTGATCGATAGCCGCCGGCCGGTAAACATCCACGGGCACCATATAGGGTTTTTTGCCGGTCTTTCGCAGATGTACGGCAAGCTTTCCGGCGGATGTCGTCTTACCCGAGCCCTGCAGCCCCACCAGCATCACGGTTGCCGGCGACGGGCCGGAGAGGTTTAAATCCTCATGCTGACTGCCCATTAAAGCGGTCAGCTCCTCATTGACAATCTTGATTACCTGCTGGCCCGGGGTCAGGCTGGAGAGCACTTCCTGGCCGATGGCCCGCTCCTTGATTTCCGCGATCAGCTTTTTGACCACCTTGTAATGGGCATCCGCCTCAAGAAGCGCCATACGGACTTCGCGCAGGCCGTCCTCGATATTTTTCTCAGACAGCTTGCCCTCGCCCTTTAGCTTTTTAAAAACAGAATTCAGTCGCTCGCTTAGATTATCAAACATAACCTTCCCGGAATTTTAACTAAACTCTTGATTCTAAAATTATTTCGATGCTATGTCAAGAAGATTATATTTTCATTTTCTGCTAGGGTAAATTATAATTATAATCGTTATTACAAAAGAATAAAGCACATTTTTATGGTATTTGTGATCAATTTTATTAGAGTAAGATTAAGACGTTAAATTAAATGGCAGCGGACACGGCCCAAAACATAAAAGATCTGGATCAAGCCCGGCTGGCCGAATGGATTGCGGCAGAGGGGCTTTCCAAATTCCGAAACGAACAGATTCTGCGCTGGCTCTATGCGCGCCGGGCCCGGTCATTTGAGGGGATGACAGACATCTCGAAACCCACCCGGGAGCTGCTCGACGCCCATTTTTCAATCATCCCGCCCATGATCAGCCGGGTTGAGACCTCTGTTGACGGCTCACAAAAATACCTGTTCGTCTTAAAAGACGGAAACACCATTGAAAGCGTCCTGATCCCTGAGCGCGGGCATTACACCCTATGCATCTCAACCCAGGTCGGCTGCGCCATGGGCTGCCGTTTCTGCATGACCGGCAAAAGCGGGCTGACCCGCAATTTAACTAAAGCGGAGATACTGGATCAGGTCCTGGGCGTGCTGGATGAACTCCCCCCGGACGGCCCCCGACTGACCAATATCGTACTGATGGGCATGGGCGAGCCGCTGGCCAATTACGAAAATGTCCGCCAGGCCATTGACATTATGACTGACAACCGGATCGGCCTGCAGCTGTCGCATCGCCGCGTTACCCTCTCCACCGCTGGCATTGTCCCCCGGTTAAAGGATCTGGCCCGGGATAGCAAAATCCGGCTGGCGGTCTCGTTAAATGCCAGCGACAATGAGACCCGGGACATGCTGATGCCGATTAACCGGAAATATCCGCTGGAGGATCTGATTGGTGCATGTATCGAGTATTCCCTGGCTCCACGGGACAAGATCACCTTTGAATATATTCTTATCAAAAATATCAACGACCGGATAGATGATGCCCGGCGCCTGGCCAAACTCCTGCGGCCGGTCAAAGCCAAAATCAACCTGATCCCGTTTAACGAGTATCCGGAAAGCGAGTTTAAACGGCCCGACCAATCCGTGATCGAGGCCTTTCAGGCAGAACTCCTTAAGCAGCACTACACGGCCATCATCCGCTGGAGCAAGGGGGCGGACATATCCGCGGCCTGCGGCCAGTTAAGGGGAGAGGCCAAGGCAGAAGACGGCCCAGGCTGATGGAAAATACAGCCCTCTTAGTAAGTTTCGGTTCACAGTTCACGGTTCACGGTTCGAGGTATAAGATTTAAGGTGCAGAGTCCAGGGTGGTCTCGTTGTTAAGGAACCATCAGGGACTGCACCTGCTCATTCGGGATCGGCAATACGTCAATCGTCTTGCTCTCGTCCGGTGTATATACGTTTACCTCTGCGCCCTCTCCGGCCGGTGCCTTGCTGTAGCCCGCACACACCGAAGCCGCCCAATGCACTATCTCTTCCGGCGCCCCGTGCGGGAGCAGGCCCACCGGCCCGGGATGAACGGCCATTTGAGTCAGCACATCGCTTTCCGGGCGATAGCACGACACTATATTTTCATTATCCGATTTATTACGCCCCACAACGAGCTTAACAGCCTCATTGACCCGCAGGTGCCGGCCGTATTTCAAGAGTTCAAGGTCCTCGCGCGTAAAATCCGCCTCATGCTCGAACAGATCCTGCAGCCGGCGGGCGTATCCTTTATCCGTTAACAGGCAGCCCCCGGCCGGCGCCGGATAATCCGTCACCCCGAATGATTCGGCAAGCGCGATCTGGGATTTTCTGGAGCGGCCGGTAATCCCGTATAAAAGCTCCCGATTCACAAGGCCCGATTTTTCCATCCAGGTTTCGGGCAGACGCTTGGCGCTCAAAGGCCTTAGAATATAGCCGTCATACCCGGAATGCTTTTCCACATACCGCATGCTTGGCTGGGTCTGGGACATGGGCCGCTGCCCCAGGACCTCGCCTGAGAAAAGAAAATCGCTTTCGGTTTCCGCCATCATTTCCCCGGCGATCCGGAACATCAACGCGTGACAGTCCAGGCAAGGATTCATGCCCTGGCCATAGCCGCAGCGCGGGTTTTTAAGCATCGGGATATAACGATTCGTAATATCCTTGACAATCAGGGGGATTTTATTTTTACTGGCGGTTCTCCGGGCCTTTTCCGCGGTAAAAAACGGCGCCTCAAATGCAACCCATTGCACCTCAATATCCTGATCCCGCAGCACCAGCGCGGCCAGGATGCTGTCCAATCCGCCGGAGCAAAGGCCCAGGGCTTTTACTTTTTTACCAAGAAAATTCATTTTATTAAAATATTAAAAATCATATAAGTGATGCCAATGCCCAAAACCAATCATCGCATCAAAAAAATTCGACAGATATTAAATACCCGGTACCCGGATGTCAAGACACAGCTCATGCATGAGAATGCATTTCAACTGCTGATGGCAACGATTCTTTCCGCCCAGTGCACGGATCGGCAGGTCAACCAGGTAACCGGAAAACTTTTTCAGGCTTTAAAGACCCCAAAGGATTTTGCTGAGGCTTCGATTGAAACCATCGAAAGCTATATCCGCTCCACCGGATTTTACCACAACAAGGCCAAAAACATAAAAAACTGCGCCCAGGCCCTGCTATACCAGTATAACGGCATTGTGCCGGATAATCTGGAAGATTTGATCAAACTCCCCGGCGTGGGCCGCAAAACCGCCAACGTGGTGTTGGGCGCAGCCTTCGGCATCCCCGGCATTGTGGTGGACACCCATGTGTCAAGAATTTCGCAAAGACTTGGGTTAACTGAAAACACGGATGCCGCAAAGATTGAATACGACCTCATGAAGGTGATTCCCAAGTCCGAGTGGAACGATTTCTCACTGCGGCTGATCCACTTCGGCCGGGAGATCTGCATGGCCCGAAAGCCAGACTGCCCGCACTGTCCCGTAAATTCCCTCTGCCCTTATCCGGACAAAACCCTGAGCTGACCCATGGCCCCGCTCACTTCCCCATGAGCTGATCATAGGCGTTCTGGATTTCAACAAATTTCTGCTGGGCCATTTCCTGGAATTCCTCGCCCAGGTGGGACAACTTGTCCGGGTGATACTTCTGCACCAGCTCCCGGTAGGCGGCCTGGATCTCCTCCCGGCTCGCCCCGGGCTTTAACCCCAAAACCGCATAGGGGTTTTTCGGCTGTCCCTGCTGCTGTTTTTGCCCGCCGGCTTGCTGATTTCCCCGGGTGCCGGTATTTGTTCGGCCGTATCTCTGGTCTTGCCGTCCCGGCGATTTTTTAAAAAACAGCCGCTGCAGAAAATACATAAATCCGGGCAGCTTTCGATAGCGCAGGAAGTAGATCAGAAGCCCCACCAGAAACGTATCATCCAGCCAGCCAATAATGGGGATGACATCCGGCAGGAGATCAATGCGGCTGATCACATAAATGCATACCAGAAAAATAGCGATAATAATCCAAACCGCTTGCATGAATGCTTTTCCTATGAGCGCAGGGTGGCGGTCAGCCGAAGCGGGTTCAGCAGGAGTTCAAGTGCGGATAAGATGGATGGGCATACCGCATCCGCAGATTGCAGGGCTTGCACCGACGCCCCCTCTTTAAGAATTACGGCAATGCCCAGGGCGGATTCTTTAAGCATCAGCTGATCATTGCGGCCGTTGCCGATGGCCGCCACCTGCCCCGCGCCCAAATCCTCTACAAACCGAAGCTTGCCCCTCTGCTGGTCATCCTTCGGCAGGATGGTCAGCTGACATGGAATGCCTTCAAGGCCCTCTTTAGCTATGCCGAATGTATCGGCTGTGAGCACATGAAGGCTTAAACTTTCGGAGAGTTTGATCAATGCATCTTTCACCCCGTCGATCAACTTGCCGTCAACAGCCAGGGTGCCATTGTAGTCCATGACCAGATGGTTTAGTGCCAGTTCGCCGTATCCGGGGATCTCAATCCGCATGCCCTTTCTCCAATATTCGATTTTGATTTTATCATTCCAGTATACTTTCCGGCATACTATGGATTTACACAAATACCGGGCTATGGATCAATGTTAAAGTTTGATTGATATCTCCGGGCGTTCAGTGTTAACTGTTGAAGATACCAAGATGCTTGACAAGAGCTTTTTATCATGTTTTATTCAAAATCTTTGTGAGTATATACTCAAAAGCATTTAAAATATAACTCAAGAACGATAGACGAAAGGAGCAGAAAATGAAAAAAGTGGCAATTGTCGCGTGCGGTTCATATGCGGATCAGGGATACGGCTGTCCCGGAGAATGGCGGTGCTTAAAAGCCGCAACATTGGGAGAAGGGTTTTTTGATGAAGAATCCCAGGCTGTCGCCTTTCTCATGTGCGAGTGTCCCGGCCGCCCAATTATGTCAAATCTGGGCATGACGCTCAAGGCCCTGGAATTTAAACCTGATGCCATCCATTTAAGTTCCTGCATGGTCAATGCCAAACCGGGCTGCCCCTATATGGACCCGGAAGAGCTGGCCAGGGATATTGAAAACAAATTCGGTATCCCGGTGGTTCTGGGCACGCATCAGTATGCGTAAAAAGGAATTTTTACGCTGAAGCGGTATTTTTTGCAGAGATTAGGTTTTGATTCGTACTCGTGCTCGTACTCGTAATCGGCTGCTAATTTTTTCGAGTACGATTACGAGTACGAGAACCGTCCCGCTTTCGCGGGACTGAGTACGATTAAGTTACTTAGAAGAAGTAACGGTCCATCAACATTCATGTAACGTTACCATCAACCCGCTTTTAAACACCTCTCACTGAACTTGCCGGCCGGACCTGCTGGAGCGCCTGCTCTGCCGCGATGGTAATGGGCTCCTTGGAGGGCTCAGAGGAGCAATCCGGGTTGCCGGCGCACATCAGGGTAACAAGATCCGATATGGTCTGCCTGCCCACGATCAAGGCATTCACAGCATCAATCTCCTTTACCGGCGCCTCACTGTCACTGATAATCTGCCCGCCGATAAGTCTGTGTGAATCCCGGTCAAACACCAGTTTCAGCGTCCATGGCTGCATGCCGGGGATCATGGCATGCTTGCTGCCGGACTGCACGGTGGCGCACACCGGATCAAACCCCTCGTTTCGGGCCTGGGTTTCGTTAAACCCGGTGGCGGCAATATACTTGTTGAACAGTTTAACCGCGCTGCTGCCAAGCAGCCCGGGAAACGGGATATCATAGCCGGCCAGCCGCTTGGCCAGAAGCCGGCCCTGGATCACCGCCGGTCCGCGCAACTGGATCGGCACCGGTTTTTGAGTGATAAAATGATAATTCTCAATACAGTCGCCTGCAGCCAAGACATCCGTGTTTGAGGTTTCCAGAAACTCATTGACTTTTATCCCGTACTGGCCCATTTCAAGGCCCATGTGCTTGGCCAGTTCCAGGTTGGGCCGCGTCCCCACATTCATAAACACCATATCCGCATCCACCCGCTCCCCGGAATCGAGTTCCACGGCCGATACCCGGCCGTCCTGGCCGATAATTTTGGAGACCTTCTGCCCCATCCGCATATTGAACCCATTGCCGTCCAGATGCTCATGGATGATTCTGCCGAGTTCCGGATCAAGCATTAACGGCAGCGGACAATCCATTAATTCAATAATTTCAATTTCATACTGCTTATCCGGCACCTGCTTGAGAAGGGCCGCCACCTCTAAACTGATAAAGCCGGCGCCCACAAATACGAGCCTCACCGGATCATGAGTATTCAAATACGACCGAATATTCTCGGCATCTGAAAGCGAGCGCAGGGTCACCACGCCATCCAGATCACCGCCGGGAATCGGGGGGACAAACGGTTTCGATCCCGGGGATAAAATCAGCTTATCATAGGGGATCGCCTTTCCGCCGGCAGTTTTCACCTGCTTTTGGGCGGCATCAATATCCTCCACCCGATCCACCACCATTTCAATGCCGTTATCAGCAAACATTTTATCAGGATTCACAATTGATTCGCCTGCGGCCAGACCGGCCACCACATGCGGCAGCGCTCACCTGACAATAAACCGGTCTTCCTCCCGAATAACCGTGATATTGATATCCGGCATCAGTTTTTTTGAGAGCATGGCAGCCGGGCCGCCGACGCCGCCGCAACCGATAATGACGAGATTCTCTCCTTTTTGCATAATAATTCTCCTTTCTATGCCATTTAAGAAATACCAGTAAACATCCAAATATCTTTTAGATTTATATACAGTGAAATGCAAAAAGAATACCAATCCTATAGCCTCAGTTTCCGATTATTATTCAAAAAACGGCAAACGCTTTACAAAGCCATGCTGAAAGGGCATAATTTGTTGCCATACGTTCCATCTCAAACATAACAAAGTAGCGATCCATGATCATCGGCATTGATACCGGCAAACCATTTATGGATTTTATCTGTCATACGGGCTCTGACAGAACTGCCCTTATAGCCCCGGGTGTTTTTTTCGTAAACGGAACCCGCATTAACCGGCTGGGCGGCGGGGATGATGGGACGGAGGGTTTCTGATGACCAGTCATATTGCCATTATCGGCGGAAACATTGCCGGGCTTTCTGCCGCCCATTATTTGGCTGGCAAAGGCTGCCAAGTCACGGTGTATGAGGATAGAATATGGGATAAACCCTGCGGCGGGGCGATCAGCAGGAAATTTTCCCGATACCTGAATGATCATTTGGGCATTCGCTCCGCCGGCTCAGACAAACCCGTCCGTCCGGTAAAATGCGGCTTTCAAAAAGCCCCGCCGGTTTTATTGGACGCGATTTTTGTCGTCACCTCCCGGTATCACCTGCAGAAAGACCTGATCACACGCCTTAATAAACACCCAAATATCGATATCGTGTTTAAACGCATCAATTTAAACGACCGCCGCCTTTTTACCAAACAAACGGTTCTGGCCGCCGGATTCAGCGGCCTGACCCGCAAAATCATCCGGGGCGAGTGGCATAACCGGGAATACGCGCTGATATATAACGCCGAGGGTGAGTTTGGTCCTGAGTACAACCCGGGCAGCCATCTTTTATTGTTTAACAGCCGCATCCGGGGATACGGCTGGATATTTCTCGAAAACCACGGCCGCTTCAACATGGGCACCGGCGGCTTACTCGACAAGCCCAGGTTATATAAGGAATATGAAAGATTTCGCCGAGACGCCCTCAATATTTACAATGATTCGGGGCTGCGGGAAACAGGCCGGCCCGTGATATGGAAAATCCCGGTGGCCCGGCATCCCGACCGGAACCGGTTGGCCTTTAACAGGGAGGGCATTGAATTTATCGGCGTGGGCGACGTGCTTGGGCTTGCCCATCCCATTACAGCCGCCGGCATCGAACCGGCCTGGCAGTCCGGATGGCTCCTGGCGGAAAGCTATGATCCGGACCAGGGGCGTATCGATGTGGAAAGATACCGGCTTCTTCTGAAAAAGAACCTTGGACTCACCAGCCGAAAGCCCATTGACCGGATGGCCGCATGGATGCTCAGATCCATCCGGCTGCCCGTTCATGAAAGAATGGCCTATATTTTTTTACGCTTAAACAAGCAGAGCATCCATAAAAGCCTGGCCCGATATCCCTGGTTCGCCATGGTCCATGACGGCAGGCGGCAGGTGAAGTTTATTAAGACATAAAACCCAAACGGACATAAAAAATGGACATTCAAACCACCAAGTCCCTGATGCAGGTGGCAGCCGGGGCTGAACCGGCGGATAAGGTGATCATCCATGCCGCTTTGGTCAATGTATTTACCGGTGAACTGCTTGAGGGCTTTTCCGTGGGCATTAAGGGAGAACGGATCGCCTACACCGGCCCCGACGCGGGTTACATGATCGGGCCGGCCACGCACGTCATTGATGCCGGCGGCAAGCCGTTAATCCCCGGCTTTATTGACGGCCATACCCATATCTTATGGATGACCACCCCGGAAGAATTTCTGAAAAATGCGCTTTCCGGCGGAACCACCACGATGGTCACCGAAATATTCGAGCCCTACCCGGTTGCGGGCATTGACGGCGTAAACGAGCTTTTGGCCGCGCTTGCGGATCAGCCCGTCAAAATATTTGCCACTGCACCGGCAATGGTCTCCATCAGCCGCCGCTCCCGTGCCATCAGGCAGGCCGATCTCGAATCTTTACTGGAAAGAACGGAAATTTTGGGACTTGGCGAATCCTACTGGCAGGGCATCCTACAATCCCCGGAGGCCTATCTGCCCGCCTTCCAGCTGACCCGGGAGCACCGAAAAACCCTTGAAGGCCACAGCGCGGGCGCTGGCGAGAAAAAGCTAAACGCCTATGCCGCAACCGGAATTTCCTCCTGCCACGAACCCATTACGCCCGCCGAAGCCATCGACCGGCTGCGCCTGGGGTTTTACGTGATGGTCCGGGAAGGAAGCGTTCGCCGGGACCTTGAGGCCATAGCCGAAATCAAAGATGCCGGTGTGGACCTGCGGCGTCTGGTACTTGTCTCGGACGGTCTTTCGCCCGCTGAACTGGCAAAATACGGCTATATGGAACATATTGTCCAAAAAGCCATCGGCTGCGGGTTTGCACCGGTTGACGCGATCCGCATGGCCACCTTAAACGTGGCCGAGCATTTCGGCGTTGACGACCGTGTAGGCGCGATTGCCCCCGGCCGGTACGCGGATATGGCCATTATTCCGGACATGGAAACCATTTCACCGGAACTGGTGATTTCCAGCGGCGAAATCATCGCGCGGAACGGAAAGGCATTAGCCACGGCGAAATCCCATGTCTTTTCATCAAAAAGCCGGCAGACCATTCGACTGCACCGGCGCCTTGAGGCCAAGGATTTTGAAATTAACGCTGCACCTCGGAAAAGCGCCCATACGGTGCGCGTCATTGAACTGGTGACCGACTTGGTTACCCGGGAATGCTTGATGGAGCTGCCTGCGGAAAACGGCCGGATTAAAATCCCGGATGCTGATAATATTCAAAAAATCGCCGCCATTGACCGGGCCCATACCCCCGGCGATATGTTCGTGGGACTCATAAAGGGACTGGGCCTGGCATCCGGGGCCTTTGCCACCAGCGCCACCTGGGATTCCGCGGATATCATTGCGGCAGGGGCGGATGAAGCGGACATGGCGCTTGCGGTCAACCGGATTCAGGCGTTAAACGGAGGCGTTGTTGTATGCAGCCAGGGCCATATCCTGGCTGAAATGCCGCTTCCGATTTTCGGGGTCATATCCGATCAGCCGGCAAAAGCCGTTGAAGAGCAGGCCGCGGCAATTGATGAGGCGCTTGCCGAACTCGGGGTCTCACTCAGGGATCCGGCGCTGACGCTTGCCACGCTCACCACCGCGGCCATCCCGTTTTTCCGCATCTGCGAGGAGGGGTATGTGAATTTAAAAGATGGAAGTACCTCAGGGCTGTTTGTTTAATCCCGTCTTAATCTTAATCTTGCTCTTACTCTTAGTCCTCCAACCCCGCCATCCGTATATCCGCCATATAGGGATAATGATCCGAGGGGTAGCTGCCGTTAAACGCATCCCGGATAATCTGCGCATTGATTACCTCAAAATGCGGGGACACGAGTATCCAGTCCATCCGGGCGTGCTGCGGAATCCCGTTGAACCCGTGATGGGTGTAGCTGCCGGCATCCTCCCGGCCTTTGAGCACTTCCCAGGTATCCCGCAGATTGACCGTGGGTTCGGTTAAGATTTCATGCACCCGGGAAGCCGGATCATCATTGAAATCCCCCATCAGCACCACCGGCAGCGTCTGCTCCGCCACCCATTCGGAGATGATCCGGGCCTGCTGGTACCTGGCCTCCACACCAATATGGTCCAGGTGGGTGACCCCGGCCATCAGCCGGGCTCCGCTTTTAATGCCGGCAATTTCAGTGTAACTCATCATGCGCGGAAAGGCGCTGTCCCAATCCTTGCTCAAATGCACTTCCGGGGTTTTGGACAGCCAGAAGTCCCGGCCGGATTCGACCGAAAACCACTCTTTCCGGAAAAAAAGCGTGGGGCACTGGGATTTTTCATCCGGCTCCCGACCCGGCAGATGGGCCGTATAGTCGGTTAGATGGTCTTTTAAATACATGAGCTGAGGCCATTTGCCCTCCTGTGTGCCCAAAATAGCCGGCTGGTAATGGTTTATCAGCTCAACCACCATTTCCCGCCTATAAAGCCAAGCGTTCTCACCGTCCCGGTCGTTTTCAAACCTCAGGTTAAAAGTCATTACCCGCATCGCGATAAGCCTTTTCTTTATTCTTTATAAAAATGACTGTAGTTTAAATCTTAATGTATCCGCCTTAAGCAAAAAACGCAACTATCGGCCTGCTTGACGGAAAGGCTTTCTCCAAGAGAACCGGCAGTGGTCTCCTTTGTTTAAGCCATTGCTGCGAACCCGATTAAGAGTAAGAGTAAGAGTAAGACGGGATAGGTGATCTAAAATGTTCGCCGCAAAAACGACGCGGCAGCATTAATCATTTTTTAGAGCTACGGACAATGGCCTCCGACTGCAGATCATACGCCCTTTCAACCAGGTCTGCGGGCGGCGCAAACAAATCCGGCTGATCAAGACCGGTCTGCCTGATCAGACGTTTCTCGGTATCCTGGTGGGTTTCCACCGATCCATCCGCGAGAATATGCCGGATGTCAACCGGCTGATTTCTAAGGTGCCGGCAGACCAGGAGCATCCGGTGGCAGTCCAGCGGATCCTTTTCCGCACACATGATGCAGACCCGGGCGTCCCGGGCCATGCGCAGCAGTGCCTGCAGCCCCTCTTGAAAAATTGGGTTTTTGGCCAGCAGCCTGTAGCTAACCCGCCCGTCGGCGAAATGCGCAGGGTCATCCGAGCGGGCGCCCAGCTTTTTGCCAAGAAAGATATAATCGATGTGGGCGTCCGGCAAACCTATCTTCAGGGCTTTATATTGAGCCTTTACAAGGCATTCAGACTGCCGTGTTTATCTGGCAGTCACGTATCGCCATGTTTTTTAATTTGACAAACAGGGTCCCTTCGGGCTTATAATGTAAAATTATTTGAAAATATTAAAAAAAATTTTACCTTAACGTAAAAAAAAGCTTTTACAAAGACCTAATTGAAAGATGTTGGATTAGCTCCGGACATAAGTAACCATCAGCAACCCGCTCGAAAGCCAATCATTATATGACCTAAATTCGCTATATGACAAATTCGCTTCGTATGGTTATATTTTTTAATATAAAAGCATAGTTTAAATAAAAGGGGGAAACACGCGATGCCCAATTATCAGAATATCCTCATGGTTTACCCGGAGGTGCCGAACAACACATACTGGAGCTTTAAGTATGCGTTGAAGTTTATCCGTAAAAAAAGCGCCATGCCCCCGCTGGGGCTTCTCACCGTAGCCGCCCTGTTCCCTGCCGAGTATGAGTTGAAACTGGTGGATATGAACATCGAGCCCTTAACAGACGAGGCGATTGAATGGGCGGATGCCGTATTTATGTCCGCCATGATTGTCCAGCAGGACTCGGTTGAATCCGTGATTGCCCGCTGCAACCGGATGGACACCAAAGTGGTTTTAGGCGGACCCTATGCGAATTCCAACCAGGAAGACATCCAGGGCGTGGACTATTTTGTTCTGGGGGAAGTGGAAGAAGCTCTTTACGGTTTTCTCTCTGATCTGGAAAACGGAACCGCCAAACATGTGTATCCGATGCCTCCGCATCCGGATATCAGCAAAGCCCCTACCCCCCGGTTTGATCTTTTAAAAATGGATGCCTACGGTTCCATGGCGGTCCAGTATTCCAGAGGGTGCCCCTTTCATTGCGAGTTCTGTGACATCTGGACCGTTTACGGCAACAAGCCCCGGCTTAAATCCGCGGATGCCATGATCGCGGAAATGGATGCCCTCTACCGCCAGGGCTGGCGCGGCGGGGTCTTTCTGGTGGATGACAACTTCATCGGCAACAAAAAACGGGTGAAAGCCGAACTTTTGCCCGCATTGCAACAGTGGCAGACAGAACGCGGCCACCCCTTCCATTTCTTCACCGAGGCCAGCATCAACATGGCTGAAGACGAAGAGCTTTTGACCGGCATGCGGGAAGCCGGCTTCAACGAAGTTTTTATCGGTGTTGAAACCCCGGATGAGGAGGGACTTAAAGAAACCGGCAAGGTGCAGAATTTGAAAACAGACATGGGCCAGGCGGTCCAGAATATTCAGAAGCACGGCATCGAGGTCATGGCCGGATTCATCGTGGGCTTTGACCATGACAAGAATGACATATTTGATCGTCAGATCCGTTTTATCCAGGAGAACGCGATCCCCAAAGCCATGATCGGCCTGCTCACCGCACTTCCCGGAACCCGCCTCTATGAGCGGCTCAAGTCCGAAGGCCGAATGCTGGGCGCCTCCATCGGCAACAACACCCATGTGCTCTCCACTAATTTTAAAACCGTGATGGACGGCGAGCGGATTAAGGAAGGTTATAAAAAGATCCTGGCCAACATCTATGACTACCGGTTAAAGATGTATTTTGAGCGATGCAACCGGCTGTTCGATAATATGCAATACACCGGCTATTTTCAGCGAAAAATCCGGTATGAAGAGGTCAAAATATTTTTCAAATCCCTTGCCCGCCAGCCGTTTACCCCCTATGGGTGGGAATATCTTAAATTTTTGACCCGCAATTTCTTCAAGCACCGGGAAATTTTTGGCGAGGCGGTATCCATGAGCATCACCGGCCACCACTTTCACACCATCACCCAGGAAACCCTGAAAAAGGAAAAAATCGCCTCGATCCTCGAAGAAAAATACCGCGATTTCGTCGGTCTGGTGAATAGCTATTCCAGATCCCTGGTGAGCAACTCCTTTGACAACATCGATTACGCCGCCAAGCTCTGGAAAAAACGGGTCAAGCTGCTAAAAGAAATGCAGAATAAAATCAAAAAGATCCATGTTGACTTCCGGGGCGATTTGAACAAACGGTATATGGAGATCTCTAAACAGATGCGGGAGCTGATGAACAGTTTTGAGCAGAAGGCTCTGCCCGCCCCTAAATAAAAATAAGCCAGCCGGGCGCCTGCCCGGCTGGCGCCTTTTTTACGTTCGATTCTTTCCCCCAATTTCATTCTTGACTTTTATTTTAAAGATTTATAATTTTATCCATCAATTGATGGAAGCAGTTATTTGTATGAACTGCTGGGATGAGAACCCCTCGCATATGAGGCATCATACATTCTTTTCAGGACGGCCACGTCACAGTTTTTAACCGCAGGAGGCGTTTTCCATGGATTTTAAACTATCCAAGCCCCAGAAAGAGATCAAAAAAGCCGCGTGGGAATTTGCCAGGGGCAAATTTGATAAGGAAATGATCATTGATCAGGCCAAAACCCAGACATTTCCAAAAGATATATTGAAAAAAGCCGGAGAGCTGGGCTTTATCGGCATCCATTTTGACGAAGCCTATGAAGGCGGGGGCCTCGGGCTTTTTGAGGACGTGCTGGTGACTGAAACCTTCTGCCAAAAGGATTCAACCCTTGGCGCCGCCCTCAAATTTTCCGCCTATGCGGCCGAATGCCTGGTCCGGTTCGGGGACAAGGGGTTAAACGATAAATTCACCCCGACCATTGCAAGCGGTGAAATGATCTCCACAGGCGCGTTTCTGGAACCCGAGCAGGGCTATGACGTGAGCACTGTGCAAACAACAGCGGAAAAAAATACCGCCGAATGGGTCATCAACGGTGCTAAGGCATTCGTGCCGTTCGGGGATCAGGCCGATGTTTATATTGTTCTTTGTGCCACCGATACCGCGGTTCACCCCAAAACCAAGGGCATGTCGATGCTGCTGGTGGAAGCCGACCGAAAGGGCATATCAGCTGGGCCCCGGGCCGAAAAACTCGGCGGCCGGATGGTGCCCTTTGCACCGGTTCGGTTTGAAAATGTCCGGGTGCCCCTCTCTAACCTGATCGGCAATGAGGGCATGGGATACACCCAGATTGAGCGGTTTTTCATTGAAAACCGGATCCAGGTGGCGGGCATGGCTCTGGGCACCGCCCAGGGGGCATTGGACCGGGCCCTTGCCTACGTGAAGGAACGCGAGCAGTTCGGCAAAAAACTGGCCCAGTTTCAGGTTACCCGCCACAAACTCGCGGATATGGCCGCCCAGATCGAGGCCGCCCGCTACCTTACCTATTATGCGGCCAGCCGGTTTGATCAGGGCAAACACTTTCCCCGGGATGCGGCCATAGCCAAGCTAACCGCTGCCAGGGCCGCCATGGCGGTAACCGATGAGGCCATCCAGCTCTTGGGCGGATATGGCTATATGACGGAATACGAAGTAGAGCATTTCCACCGGGACGCCAAACATGCGGAAATCTTCCAGGGCCCGCCCGGTGTGCAGAAGGATATTATTGCCGATGATATCATTGGCAAATTAAAACTATGATGGACTGAAATGAAGGAGCCATCCTTATGCAGATACTAAACTATACCGACGCCCATCACGAGTACCGGAAACGGCTGAAAAACTTTCTGGCGGCTGAAGTCACCCCCTATGTGGACCAATGGGAAAAAGAGCGGATTGTGCCCAAATCCATCTGGAAGCGCATGGGCGAAGAGGGCTTCCTCTGCCCCTGGATCCCCACCGAATACGGGGGAATGGGCGGGGATTTTCTCTATTCGGTGATAGTCTCCGAGGAGCTTGCCCGGACCAATCATACCGGGCTTTCCGCCCCCCTTCACAGCGACGTGGTGGTGCCCTATATCGCGTCATTCGCCAGTGAAGAACAAAAACAGAAATATCTCCCCGGCTGCGTGTCCGGCGATATTGTTACCGCCGTGGCCATGACCGAACCGGATGCGGGCAGCGATCTGGCCAGCCTTGCCACCACCGGCGAAGAAGACGGGGATGAGATCATATTAAACGGCTCCAAAACCTTTATCTCAAACGGCATCAATTCGGATCTGGTCATTGTGGCGGCCAAGGACCCGGCAGTGGACAATCCGTATCAGGCCGTGTCGCTTTACCTGGTCGAAGACGGCACGCCCGGGTTTAAGCGGGGCCGCCATCTGGATAAAATGGGATTCTGGAGCCAGGATACCGCAGAGCTCTTTTTCACCAACTGCCGGATACCTAAAGAAAACCTCATGGGCGATAAGGGCCAGGGCTTTTACATGCTCATGCAGAAACTCCAGCAGGAGCGCCTGGTCACGGCCATCGGCGGCCAGGCCGCAGCCGAGCTGATCCTTGAATGGACCACCGACTACTGCCGGAATCATACGGACGCTTCGGGCAAACCCATTGCCAAAAACCAGGCCGTGCAGTTTGCCATTGTTGAAATGACCACTGAGATAAAACTCGGCCGCACATTTCTGGACAAGCTGATCACCGAGCACATGGCGGGCGAAAATGTGGTGATCGAGACCTCCATGGCCAAATACTGGTGCACCGATTTATCCAAAAGACTCTCCCAGAGATGCCTGGACCTGCACGCCGATTTCGGCTTGACCGAGGATTGCCCCGTGGCCCGGGGCTTCCGGGATGTTCGCGTCATGCCCATATTTGCCGGCACCAATGAAATCATGAAACAGATTGCCGGCAAATTCATGGGGATGTAAAATATCAAGGGAGGCTGATCATGCTGCCGTCTGAAAAAAATTATCCGAAGCAAACAGTTCAAGTCATGGGCTATAATATGGCCTATGTGGATGAAGGCGAAGGTCCGCCAATTTTATTGCTGCACGGAAACCCCACATCCTCCTATCTATGGCGAAATGTCATCCCGCACTTAACCCGCCTCGGCCGGTGTATCGCCCCGGATCTGATCGGGATGGGCGACTCCGACAAGCTCGAAAACAGCGGACCTGATTCCTACCGGTTTGTGGATCATCGTCAGTTCCTGAATGGCTTCCTCTCGGAACTGGGCATCGAGAAGGATATTGTGTTTGTCATTCATGACTGGGGATCTGCCCTGGGATTTGACTGGGCGTATCGTAATCCCGATGCCGTGCGGGGGATCGCTTACATGGAGGCCATTGTCCAGCCCGTCAATTGGGAGGACTGGCCGGAAGGGGCGCAGAACATCTTTAAAAAACTCCGCTCCCCGGAGGGCGAGGAGCTGGTGCTTAAAAACAATGTGTTTGTTGAAAGAATCCTGCCCTCAGCCATCCTTCGGAACCTGACTGAGGCTGAAATGGCCGAATACCGGCGGCCGTTTTTCAACCCGGGCGAGGACCGGCGGCCCACCCTCACCTGGCCGCGGGAAATCCCCATATATGGGGAACCCCGGGATGTGGCGGAAATCGTCAAATCCTACGGCAAGTGGCTGGAAGATGCGCCCGTGCCCAAGCTCTTCATTAATGCGGACCCGGGATCGATTCTAATCGGTGCCCAGCGCCAGTACTGCCGGTCCTGGGCCAATCAAGAAGAGATAACGGTAAAGGGTGCGCATTTCATCCAGGAGGACTCCCCGGATGATATCGGCAAGGCGGTGGCGGATTTTATCAAAAACCTCGGCCGCTGAGTGGCTTCTGCTATTCCTTTTCTACTTTTTCAAACACCCGGAATATCAGCGGTAGGCTTCCGGAATCTCTGCCACCGGAATCGGCGCCATCTTATGGCGGTTGGCCTGATGAAATTTTCGAAAGATGGATAGCACCTGCTGCTGGCGCTCCGTTAACCGGCTTTCATCACCGCCGCTTTCCTCAAACCGCATGGCCCATTCCAATTCATCATAGGTGGCCCCGATCTGGGCCTCGTCACTGCGGTTATCCGCCCACAATCCGTCTGTCGGCGGCGCCTTAAGAATTCCGTCAATGATTCCAAGATCCCGGCCGATTTCGTATACCTCGGATTTCATCAGATCGGCAATCGGAGCGATATCCACCCCGCCATCGCCGTATTTGGTGAAAAATCCGACCCCGAAATCCTCGACCTTATTGCCGGTGCCGGTCACCAGGAGGCGGTAATGCGTGGCATAGGCATAAAGCGCTACCATGCGAATCCGGGAACGCGTATTGGCCATGGTCAGGCCATCCTGCAGATCAGCCGGAAACGTATTTTCAATGGATTGAAACAGGGGCGTCAGATCTACGGAAGCGCCCTGCACATCCGGGAAATTGGCCTTAAGCCATTTAAGATGGGCATCAGCAAGTTCCAATTGATCCGCCGGCGTATAAATCGGCATGATCAGCCCATAGACCGTTCTGCCGGTTCCGGCGCACAATGTGGAGGTAACGGCGGAATCGATGCCGCCGGAGAGCCCCACCACAAACCCGTTCATGCCCGCCTCATCACAATAGGTGTTTAACCAGTTCACAATATAATCAATCACTTTTCCGGTCTGCATCCTTGGTCTCCCGCTGCTTTTCCGCTTTTTTCCGCTCAACCGATTCGAGCCATTCAGCCTGCTCTTTCTGATACTCCGCCTCTGTCTGCCGCCACCGGGAATAATCGGTTTCTTCAGGCTTTGGCCGCGCGCTCTGGAGATTTTTAAAAAAAACCTTCAGCCTTTCAATCCACTTTTGTTTCCCATTGTTTTCAGTGTTTTCAGTCATACCCCAAACACATCCAATGAATTAAATGTTTCGCCGTTTCCCTGAATCCGTTTGTCCTTATTTTTAATAATAACATGCCTTCCTTTTTCGACAAAGTGATTCAAACATCTGTTTTAGACACTGCCAATTCATGGTATTATCAACTTTACAGGTTCTATCAAATTGTTAAAACAGAATTCGGAACAAAAAGCTTAATCCTATGACGCTGTTTCAGCCCGCACCTTTCCTCCGGAATGCTCATACCCAAACCATAATCAACAGTATCAAACTCAGGCGCCCGCTAATCCATCACCGGGCCCGCGGCATGTTGAAAACGGCGGCACCGCATATCCTGGACTGCGGCTCCGGTGTGCGACTGATGGGCTTGTATTCTCCGCAAGAAAAGAATCCATGTGATCTCTGCATCCTCATCCACGGCTGGGAGGGCGATGCCAC
>JBKHAE010000151.1:0-6657 GCA_046543065.1 Desulfobacterales bacterium
TAATTATTCGGATCCATTGGCAGGGCGTATGCTTGGACCGGGGCTTAGAATCGGTCTGCGCGGCGGTTACCGATGCTGATGCCCCGGCGTTCAAGGAGACTGCCCTCGGCAAGGTAGAGATTGACAAGGGCGATGCGGTAGTTGGTGATAGCCCGCACCTCGGCGATCTGAGCGATCAGCAGATCACGCTGGGCCTGTGCCACCAGAAGCGCCGTGCTGGCGCCCACCTCAAACCGCTGATTCTCAGCGCGAAGCGTCTGCTCTTCAAGCTGCCGAGTGGCCCGGGAGGCGGCGATCTGCTGCCAGGTACGCGCCACTTCGTTGATCGCCAGGCGAACATCGAGTTCAACCATTTGTCTGAGGTTGTCAACCGCCCGTTTTGCCTGTTGCTGTTCATGCCAGGCCGCCTCATGGCGGGCTTCGGCTGTACGGTTTTTGAGGTAGTGGCTTAGCCGCAGTCCGGCGCCGGAATCATAGGTGTTTTCATTTAATTCCCGAAAAGCGGCGGAAAAACTGTCGCCATATCCCGTGCGGCCGAAGTCGACGAACAGATCCAGTTTCGGCAGGATGCCGTTCCGGGTGGCAATGGTTTCCAGCCGTCCCTGTTTCAGGCGCAGGCGGGCCTCGTTTAAATCCGGGCGGGATTTTTCCGCAAGCGCCAGCCGATCAGCCGGGTCAGTAATGGGCTGCGGGGTGATGGCAGGCTTGCTTGTTGCCTTAACCTTGTTTTCGAAGCGGCCGCCTCCTGCGGCATATATGAGATGTATCAGTCTTAGCCGGCGTTCCGCCCTTGAGCTGCGGGCATCGATAAGCGCCTGCTCCCGGCGGGCGACTTCCGCCCGGGCTGCAGCCGCCTCTGTCTCGGGCAAAAGGCCCACCGTAATTTGCTCCTCGATTTCATCCCGCTGCTTTCGGGCCACAGCCAGCGAGCTTTCATAAATCGATATTTCCTCATGCGCCAGCACATAATTCCAGTAGGCTGTCTCCGTATCCGCCACCAGGGATTCGGTAAACCCCCGCAGTTCGTATGTGCTGGCCAGCGTGTCAAGTTCGGCCTGACGGATGCTTACCAGATTGACCGCCGGCCCGAAGCCCCGAAGTAAAGATTGGGTAATCGAGAGCCCCACGCGGGCGGTTCTCTGGTTCGGCGCCCGGTTGGACTGATCCCGCGCCTGCTCCACGGTGGCTTCCAATGTGGTGCCAGAAGGCAGGGCCTGCTGCAGGCCGGCGGCTGTCCGGGCATTCGTTGCATCCACGGAAAACTCTTCCCCGGTGGCCCGGGAGGTTTGGGTGGCGGTTTCCTCTGTGTATTCGAATTCCGCAAAAATCTCCGGATCATAGATCCCGCGTTCGATCCGCTCAAATGTGCCGGTGATAACCGGATTCAGCTGCTGAATGCGGAGATCTCGGTTATTTTCAAGCGCCCGCACGATGGCATCTTCAATGGATAGCGCCAGGGGCTGATTCGGTTCAGGGGCATCAATGGCGATCGCCTCTTTCATCCGGGGTTGATAGCGGTCCGGATTTTCTGTGCCCGGCTGTTTTGTCTGCTTTACGGCTTTTTTATAATCCGGCGTGAAAACACCCCACCGGTCCACCGGCGTGCAGCCGCCGATCAACGCCATGCCCAAACTAAAAACGCATAAAAAAAGGATTTTGGGCGAGCCGTTTATCTTCATGAGCGGTTCTCCTCAGGCTCCGGGTGAAACAGGGAGTATATGGCGGGTATCAGTACAAGGGTGATCAGGGTTGAACCGGTCAGTCCGCCAACCACCGCCCGGGCAAGCGGCGCCTGTGCGTCCGCCCCTTCACCGATGCCGAATGCCAGCGGGAGCAGGCCCAGGATGGTGGTAAAGGTCGTCATAAGGATCGGCCTGAGTCTTCTGCGGCCGGCCTCGGTGACCGCCTCCTTTACGGCTCTGCCTTCCCGGGAAAGGCGCGTGGCCTGATCAACCAGCAGAATCGCGTTGTTGACCACAATACCGCCCAGCATGATACAGCCGATATAGGATTGCAGGTTAAGTGTGGTCTGGGTTAAAAACAGGGTGATTAAAACCCCCACCGCCGCCAGGGGCACTGAAAACATGACCACCAGGGGGTTGATGAGCGATTCATACTGGCAAGCCATTACCATGTAGACCAGTACCAGGGCCAGAAGCAGGGATAAGATCAGTTCATTAAAGGCTTTCTGCTGTTCTTCATAGTTTCCGGCCACCAGCAGATCGTATCCCACGGGACGGGCAATGTCGTTTAGCCGCTTCTCGACGTCTGCGGCCACGGACCCTAAATCGCGGCCGGATACATTGGCGTTAACGGTTACTACCCGCTGCTGGTCCTTTCGTTCAATAAGAATCGGCCCGCGTCCGGCCTCTGTATTGACCAGGTTGCGGATGGCCACCTGTTCGCCGGAAGCCGAGGTGAGCGTTAAATCCAGGATTTCATCAAGGGAGCGCTTCTCCGCGTCTTTGAGCTGGACCAGGATCCGGTAGGAGTTGCCGCCGGTCCGGTATTCCCCGGCACGGGCACCGGCCACCGCGGTTTCAATAATTTTGGTCACATCCCGGACGCTTAACCCCAGATCAGCCGCTTTATCCCGGTCAACCCGGATTTCAGCCTGAGGGATGCCGGCTTCCCGGCTGATATCGATGTCCGTAATACCCGAAATATCGCGGATGGCATCGGCCGCTTGCCTGGCCAGGGCATCAAGGGTTTTTAATTCAAATCCGCGCACGTCAATGGTCAGCCCTTCATCGCCCCCCAAAAGCCGGTCCAGTATGAACTGCCCCTGCGGGGCCCGGGTGCGGATTTCCATTCCCGGTATTCTGCCGGCGAGCCGCTGCCTGAGATCTTCCGCAATTTCCACGTTGGAGCGTTCCCGCTGGGCCGAGGGCGTAAGAGACAAGCGGATCTCTCCCTGTGCGGCACTGCCCGGGCGCCACCCCGAGCCCCCGACGCTGACCACCGAGGAAACCGCCTCAGGCACCGCCGGATAGACAATTGCCTCCATTTTCCGGATCTGCTGATCCACCAGTTCAAGGCGTGTGCCGATTTCCATTTCACCGGAAACACGCACTTCCCCCTCATCGCTGGGCGGCAGAAATTCCGTGCCGATAAACGGGAGAAGAAAAAGGCTCCCCCCGAGAATGGCCGCTGCAAGCAGAACCGTCAGCCATCGGTGCGCAAGGACGTGGACCAGCAGGTCCCGGTAGGCGTTTGAGAGCTGATTAAAAAAGGACTCAGAAACGGTAAAAATGTGCTCGATCCACGAAGTTTTTGGCTGATCCCTATCCCGCCGCGGTATCAGCCGGGAGGCGAGCATGGGCACCAGAGAAAGTGCTACCAGCAGGGCGCAGGCCAGGGAAAAGATGATCACATAGGCCATTTCCGTAAACAGAATCCCCGAGACACCGCGCACAAATACCAGCGGGAGAAATATGACCAGCGTGGTAATGGTGCTGGCCAGAATGGCCGATCCCACTTCCTGTGCCCCTTCCACGGACGCGGCAGCCGGAGCTTCGTTGTTTTCATCCCGATGCCGGAAAATATTTTCTATCACCACGATGGAGCTGTCCACCATCATGCCGACGCCCAGGGCCAGGCCCCCCAGTGTCATCAGATTTAGGGTAAATCCCCCGAAAAAGATCAGGGCAAAGGTGGCGATAATGGATATGGGTATGGCCAGGGAGATGACTATGGTGCTGGGCAGATTTCTTAAAAAAAGGAGCAGAATCAGGATCGCCAGGCCGCCGCCGTACATTACCGACCGGCCGACATTGGTGATGGAGCGTTCGATAAAATTTCCCTGGTTGATTACCGGAATAATTTCGATCTGAGGAAAAGCGGCATTTACGGCATCGATTTCCTCCAGCACCCGCTTGGAGACCTCAACGGTATTGGCATCGGCCTGTTTGCGGATGGCCACCCGAAGCCCCCGCTCTCCGTTGACCCGAACGTATCGGGAGAGCTTTTCATAGGTATCGCGCACATCCGCGATCTGTTCGATGGTCACCACCCCGTTCTCGCGCCGCATAACAACCGTATCCCGGATTTGATCCAGGCTCGTGAACTCGGCCGGCGCCCTCAGCACCACTTCAAAGCGTCCCTGCTCGATTTTGCCGGCCGGAAGATCCAGGTTGGCATCCCGGATCGCCCCAATCACCTGGTCCAAATTAAGCCCCAGGGCCTTGATGCGGTTCGGGTCAAGCTCAATGCGGACCTCGCGGTTGAAACCGCCCCAAAGATCCACCTGGGCCACGCCGGGGACCCGGGCAAACCGATAGCGGATCTGATCCTCGATCAGCTCGGTAAGCTCTACAGGATCCAGATTGCTTGAAACGCCGAGCAGAACCACCGGAAAGCTGGCGATATCGAATTTGCGAATCCGGGGGCGAACAATATCGTCAGGAAGTTCGTTGATCTCATCTTCCAGCTTGGATTGAACATCCATAGCCGCGATATCAATATCGGTTCCCCATACAAAACTGACCCGGACACGACTGTTTCCCTCAGAGGATGTGGAGGTGATGTCCTCGACACTCGGCACAGTGGCTACGATCTCTTCGATAATTTGCGTGATGAGCCGCTCCATCACTTCCGGGCTAGCCCCTTCATAGTGGGTGCTTATGCTGAGTGTGGGCAGTTCAATATTGGGCAGCATGTCGATGCGCAGGCGGCTTAAGGAAACCATGCCGATAATAACCACCATCAGGGTGATCATGGCGGTGAAAATCGGCCGGCGAACGCTGAATCCGGGCAGGTTCATTGGCTATTCACCCCTTTCAGCGGCGGCTGCATCCGGATTTTGTTCGCCGGCGATGCGGACTGGGGAGCCGTCGGCTATCATCTGCTGGCCGAGGACCACCACACGGCCGGATATATCGGCGTCCTTTATCTGTATTTGCTCCCCGTCCCGGATGCCTGTTTGGACTTCCCGCCATACAGCGGTTTGGTTTGCCTTGTCGATTAAAAACAGACCGTTTCTGTCCCCCCTCGTGGTAAGAGCGGTCTCCGGAACAATAACCGCATCTTCGATTCGATCCAGGATTACGAGAACCCGGATAAACATGCCGGGCTTCAGGCGATGGCCGGGGTTTTCGACTGCCAGCTCAACCCGGGCCTGCCGGGTGGATTCCTTGAAGACCGGCGCGATTCGGGATACCCGGCCGGAAAACGCCTCCCCGGCAAATGCCTCAGTGAAGAGGGTTGCCGGCTGGCCCGGGCTTATGCGGGCATAGTCTTTTTCTGTCACAAAAATGACTCCGGTTATGGGATTTAGCTCAATGATGGTCAAAAGAGGGGTATTGGCGGAGACTGTGTCGCCTTCATCGACAAACCGCTCGGCCACAAGCCGCTGCTCATCTCCGCCGGACCAGTCCGCGGTTACCGAAGTATAGCCGAGCCGGATCCGCGCGGTCTCCAATGAGGCTTGCGCTTTGGTAACCTGGGCGCCGGCCACCTCGAGTTTTGCCCGGGCAGCCAGCTGCTCGGCCCTGGCCGCATCGAGCTGAGACTCCGAGGCCACGCCCCGCTCTCGTAATGTTTCAGTGCGTTTGAGCTCCCGCTCGGCAATTTCCAGAGCGCTGCGGGCTTCGGATTGGTTGGCTTCGGCTACCGCCAGTTCGGCTTCGGCCTGGGCCACGGCCTGGACATATTCGTCATTATCCAGGCGGGCCACCACCTGGCCGCGACTTACCGGATCCGCCAAATCAACGGCCAGGTGCTCCACCCGGCCGCTCACCTTGGGCGCAACATTGAACACCGCGGTTGATTTCAGTGCCCCGCTGAAGGTCCGGCGCAGTTCGATGGGGCCGCGCTTGATATCGGCCGCCTCAACCGGTATCGGGCCGGCTTCGCCGCGGGTGCGGCCGGCGCCTTTATGCTCCTGCAGGCGGGCGAACACCGCCCATGCAAGGGCGGCCGCCAGAATAAGTATTACTGCCAAAAGCCATTTACGATTGGTGGATTTCATGCGCAGCCATCCTTGATGATGAGGGATATTTGATCCGAAAAAAGAGGGAATAGAGGACCGGCCGCACCTGCTCGACAATCGCCTTATCGGCACCCGCCTCCTGCGTATCTGGCTGGCAGGCGATGAATACCATCGGAAGCATCAGTAAAAGCACCGCTAAGAGCAGCCACTGTCCGCAGGAGTGATATTTCATGGCGAGTTTTCCTTTTCTATGCATTTTTACCATTGGGGTGCTCGACCCTGCCATTTTTATAATGTCTCAATATACCTGAGAGCGTAAATTGCTCAATAATAAAATTTGCCGGGTAATGTCATTTGCTTAAGATTAATGACTCATCGTAGATTCAAAAAAACGGCCCGGATCTTCTAAGTAACTTCACGGGGTTCAGGTTTTGGTTATCAGGTATTAGGTTTATGAAATCAAGCTGTTATGCTTATACATGGTTCACGGTTCACGGTTCACAGTTAAAAAGACTCAGCGCTTTTGGCTTTGGAAAAGGCTTATAAAAAGGACAATTTCCTTTAAGTCCCCCTTTGCAAAGGGGGATTTAGGGGGATTTGTCATCATAGCCCAATACAAATACCCACAAAAATCCCCCCAATCCCCCCTTTTGGCAAAGGGGGGCTCAGAAGGCGGCTTTTGGCAAAGGAGGGGCTCAGGTGGCGCCCTTTTTTAAAGTGGGGGTGCG
>JBKHAE010000037.1:0-30573 GCA_046543065.1 Desulfobacterales bacterium
GGGGGTTAAAAACCTGGCCCATATCACCCGCCGGCTCATTGAAAACGGAACGCCCCCTGAGACACCGGCGGGCCTTGTCCGCTGGGGCACCACCCCTTCCCAGGAGACGGTTACGGGCACGCTTGATACGATTGTTGAAAATGTCGAGGCAGCCGGGCTTAAGCCGCCCTGCATTATCGTCGTGGGGGATGTGGTTACCCTGCGGGATAAAATGCAGTGGTTTGAGACCCGCCCGCTATTCGGCAGACGGATTGTGGTGACCCGGGCCAGAAAGCAGGCCAGCGACATGATCGAACGGCTATCCGCTCTGGGTGCGGAATGCCTGGAATATCCGGCCATTAAAATCGTACCGCCAAAAGATTTTAAGCCCCTGGACCGGGCGATTAAACACCTATCAGACTATGACTGGCTGGTATTTACCAGCGTTAACGGGGTAGAGATGTTTTTTGACCGGCTGTTTGCCAATCAAAAAGACGCCCGCGCCCTGGGCCATATCCGGACCGCATCCATCGGCCCGGCTACTGCCGATCGGCTCCTTTCTTACGGGATTTCCAGCGACATCATCCCGGAGAGCTACCACGCCGAATCCGTGGTTGAG
Organism: Desulfobacterales bacterium; assembly: GCA_046543065.1. GTDB lineage: Bacteria > Desulfobacterota > Desulfobacteria > Desulfobacterales > Desulfosalsimonadaceae > M55B175. Next base: position 599 of record JBKHAE010000037.1, read on the forward strand.
GCATTTAAAAATATTCCGGTAAAGGAGGCCCGCGTGCTGCTTCCCCGGGCCGCGGAAGCCCGGCCCGTTCTGCCTGAGGAACTTGCCAGAATGGGCGCCAAAGTGGATGAGATAATCACGTATCACACGGTATTGGCAGATGACAAGCAGGCCGGGCTGATTGAGGCCCTTTCCGTAAAAAATGTGGATATGATCACCTTTACCAGCTCCTCCACGGTGACCAATTTCAAGTCCCTGCTGCCGGCGGAGCGTTTTGAAGAGCTTGTGGATGGCGTCGCCGTTGCGGCCATCGGCCCGATCACCGCGGACACCGCCCGGAAAAACGGTTTCTCCGTTGATCTGGAGGCTGAGGAATACACCATTCCCGGCCTATGTGATGCCATATGCCGGTATTTTTCGTCTTCTTAAGTATATTGACCGGGATTTGGGATTTGATGTATAGATTAAGGCATGAATACACGCGACCGTTCCGGCCCCAAAAATTTCCAGATGGATAAAATCCTCAAACAGCTGCCGGTGTTTGAAGAGAAACTCCGCTCTATCAAGGAAACCATCCTCTCAAATATCCTTCTGATCGGCGAGACCCCGGCGCCGACATTCGAGGAGGCCCAGCGCGCTGAAATACTTCTGGAGCGCCTGTCTGATGCCCAGACCGACATCTGTACCACGGACGACTACAACAACCCCATCGGCATCATCAAGGGCACTGCTGGCGGCAGCCAGCCCCCTATTATCGTGGTCGCGCACCTGGATACCTTTGTAACCGGGGATACGGATCACAACTACATCATCCGGAAAAACTCCATTAGCGGCCCCGGAATTCTGGACAATTCCGCCAGCGTGGGCGTGCTCGCCTCCATGCCGTTTATCTGCCAGACGCTGGGGCTCTCATTTCAATCCGATATCGTGCTTGCCGGGGTCACCCAATCCATCGGAAAAGGAAATCTCCAGGGCATCCGGCACCTCTTAAAAACCTGGGAAGGCCCGATCCGGGGGGCGGTCATTATGGAGGGCGAAAAGCTGGGCCGCTTAAACTATTACTCCGAAGGCATTATACGCGCGGAAATTGAATGCACAATTCCGGCCACCGGCAACTGGGAACAGCGATACAAGCCCAATGCCATCCTGATAATAAACGAGGTCATCAATGAAATCCTGGCCATGAACCTGCCCCAGCGGCCGCGCTCCCGGGTAATTATCGGAAAAATCGCGGGCGGATACAAACACGGCCAGATCGCCTATGACGCCCGGCTGGGCCTGGAAATCCAGAGCGACTCGGATGCCATGGTCAAACATATGTATAATGAAATCAAAGATATTGTTGACGGCATCAGCCACGAACACAATGTGGGTTTGAAATTAAATATCATCAGCACCCTGAACGCCTGCACCCTGAAATACCGGCATCCATTGGTGAAATCCGCGGTGGCGGTCATGAAACGGCTTGGCATTACACCGGTGAGCGAATCAAGCGAATCCGAGCTCTCCATATTTCTGGCCAACAAAATCCCGGCGCTCACCCTGGGCCTGACAGACGGGAAAAATATCCATCTCGGCAACGCCTCAATGAAAATCGAGCCCATGTTCACGGGCATTGCCCAGGTCCTGGGCGTAATGCTGGCGATCGATGGCGGAGTGTGTGATGAACAATAGCTGGCTTTTAAATAACACCTTCCATCACTCGCAGTTTCGGGATTTAAACCGCTTGGTGGCGGCCAAAGCCGAAAAAAATGTGACCATCTCCCTCTGTCTGCCCACCTTAAATGAAGAAAAAACCATTGCCAAAGAAATCATCATTATGAAATCCGAGCTGATGGTCCGGTTTCCGCTGATTGATGAAATCGTGGTCATCGACTCCGGATCCACGGATAATACCCGGGAAATCGCCGAAAGCTACGGCGCGGATGTATATGAGTCCAGCCATATTTTGCCGCATCTGGAGAATTTCACCGGAAAAGGCGAAAATCTCTGGAAAGCGCTTTACATCACCCGGGGAGACATTATCGTATACCTGGATGCGGACATCAAAAACATCCATCACCGGTTCGTTTACGCTCTGCTGGGACCGCTTTTGACCTTCGGCACCATTAAATATACCAAGGCCTTCTATGACCGGCCGTTGACGCTGGATCAGCACAAAAGCCGGCCAACAGGCGGCGGCCGGGTGACGGAACTGGTCGTGCGCCCCTTATTTTCTCTTTTTTTTCCGGAGCTTACTCAGATCCTTCAGCCGCTTTCCGGTGAGTATGCCGGATATCGGGATCTTTTTGAAAAAATCCCGTTTCCCATCGGCTATGGCGTGGAAACGAGCATGATTTTGGATATTTACGAGAAATGGGGACTGGACGTCATGGCCCAGGTGGACCTGGACCGGCGGGTGCACCGCAACCAGGACAACACGGCCCTGGGCCGGATGTCCTTTGTGATTTTAAACACCTTTTTAAACCGGATTGAAAAACTGGGCCATATTGATCTGACCAAACCGATTTTTAAAGAAATGATTCAGTATAAACGGATCGCCGGGGATTATCAGCCGCAGATTTTCCGTATCGAGGGCCATGAGCGCCCCCCTATGATCACAATCCCCGAGTACCGTGAAAAATTTCAAAAAAACCCCGAGCCCGAAGGCTAACCATGGAAGTGGCAAACACCGCCCTCATCGACCGCTATAAACGGCAGCTCAATTACCTGCGGATCTCTATTATTGATCGCTGCAACCTCAAATGCCTTTACTGCATGCCGAGCGGCCCGGCCCATAAAATGGCTCATGAAGAAATCCTGCGCTACGAGGAGATCCTTCGGATCGTGCGGATCGGCATCCGCCTGGGGATCAACAAAGTCCGCATAACCGGCGGCGAGCCCCTCGTCCGCAAGGACTGCTGCAAATTTCTGGCCGCCCTGGCACAACTCCGGGGTTTAAACGATATTTCGCTGACCACCAACGGCGTTCTGCTGCCGAACTACATTGATCGCATCGTCGCCGCCGGCATCAGGCGGCTAAACATCAGCCTGGACACCCTGGATCGACGGAAATATGCGGAAATCACCGGCGTGGATGCGTTTGATCGGGTATGGCAGGGGATCGAAGCCGCCTATGAAAAGGGCGCCCATCCGATAAAAATCAACACGGTGGTGTTAAACGGGATTAATGACGATGAGCTGGCCGACCTGGCTGCCCTCTCCTTTCAATACCCCTTTCACATCCGATTCATTGAGTACATGCCCATCGGCCAGACCCGCCTGTGCGACAAGTCCCCGCTGCTTTTCCCGGACATCCGGTCCCGGATCGAAGCCCTGGGCGAACTTTTACCGGTTGCCCGCCAACCCCATGACGGGCCGGCCATGCGCTATAAACTTAAAGGCGCACTCGGGGAAATCGGCTTTATCAGCGCGGTCAGCCATCATTTCTGTGATCAATGCAACCGGCTCAGGCTTACGGCGGACGGCCGCATCCGGTCCTGCCTGCTGGCTGACATCCATGAAGACATCAAAACCCCCCTCCGTAACGGCCGCCTGGATACGGATCTGGCCGAAGTTTTTTTCCGCGCTGTTAAACGAAAACCTTTTCAGCACGCTGCTAAACTCGATCCGCACGATATAAACGGCCAAATGGTCTCGATCGGGGGCTGAAACCCAATACGCCAAAAGGCGCATTTAGGCTGTCCTTTCAGGCAAAAAAACTGATTGACAACTCACTCAGCTTTGCATATTCTTTAAATTTCCTTAAGAAACTAGTCTGCTAAAAACTCGCTTTTATAATGCGGAAGGATTTTTTGAGCCGAAAACAAGCCATAATAGAAGCAGCTACCCGGCTGTTTGCCGAAAATGGATTCTATAACACCTCGACGCTTGACATCGCCGAAGCCGCCGGGGTCGCCCACGGCACCCTCTTTTATCACTTCAAGAACAAGGAAGGCATTATCTATGAAATCTTCAGCCGGTCCGGGCAAACCTATGTATCGGAGATGCAGTCCGAAGTCGACCGTTACCAAAGGGGCATTGAAAAAATTGAGACGATTTTGCAGTTCAACACCGCGTTCAGCCATACCCATTCAAAACAGTTGTTGATTTTTCTCAGGGATTTTCCGGAAAAAATGGCTTCAGAGGAGAACAAACTGAAGGCGCTGGTCAAATCCGTCGGCGATCAAGTATTGGAAATTATAGAAAAATGCCTTGAAATCGGCGTCGCGGACGGCAGCGTTGCCGCGTTAAACATCAAAAATACCGCGCATATTTTAAACGGACTGACATTCGGCCTCATGCACATGAATCTGCTGAGCCCGATGCAAATTCCGGACCTGGAAGCCAGTGTCAACGAATTTTGCCGCAAAGCACTGGCGCCCGTCGATTTTACCGACAAACCGGTTAGCGTTTCATAAAATTTTGGCTGGAATCAAGAAAAGGAAAAAGAATGATTTCGATTGATAAGAAAAGTTGGGGAGCCGGGGCTATCCTGATCATTCTGCTCCTCCTTGGCGGTCAGGCCCGGGCCGGCCAGGAAAAGCAAACCACCCCGTTTACGCTGGAAAAGGCCTATGAAACCGCCTTGAAAAACAACGACCAGGTCGTCATCTCAAAGCAAAAAATGGCTCAGGAAGAAAAGGACATTACGGTGGCGACTGCCGGCCTTTACCCGCAGATATCGGCCGAAGCCGGTTATACCCGTCAGAAGGTAGAGGATATTTCCGCCGGCGGCACGTCTCTGGGGAATTTCGGGAATCCTCGCGACTACGGGACAATGACATTAAAGCTTGATCAGCATATTTATCAATTCGGCAAAGTCTGGTCCGCCCGAAAAATTGCCAGGCACTATTTTAACAGCTCTAAATTCCGGCATATCCGCCAGGTTAAAGAAATCCTGTTCAATGTCAGCACCCGTTACTATGAAATGCTCCTGGGCAGGGAAGCCATTGAAATTGCCGAAAAGGCCCTTGAACGGGCAGAAAAGCAAATGGCGCAGGCAAAAGCCCGCTTTGACGTGGGCGTGCTGACCCAGACGGACGTGTTAAGAGCCCGGGTTCAAGTAGCAGAATCCCAGGAAAATCTGGAACGCGCCAAAAATCAATACGACATTGCCCTGGAGAACCTGGCCCTGGAAATCGGGCTTGAATCCCTGCCCGGCCCCCTGGCTGAACCCCCGGAAAAGACATTTGCACCGGCGCCCATATCTGATTTATACCAGACCGCCCTGAGCAAACGGCAGGATTTCCGCCAGGCTGAGCAGCAATTGCGGGTGGCAGAGGAGCGGGTGGATTTTGAACAAGCCGATTTCTTCCCCAGACTAAGCATTGAAGGGCAATATATCCGAACAGATACATCCGAGCTTTTCTATGGCGAACGCGAGGACTGGCAGGCCACCCTTAAATTATCCTACCCCTTGTTCACCGGATGGCGGACAAGCGCTGAAGTGGATCAGGCCAAATCCGGGCGCAAAGAAGCAACTGCCGCTATGAGCCGCCTGAAAAAGGAAATCCGAAACCAGGTGAGAAGCGTCTATTTGAATATTCGAACTCAAAAAAAAGTCATTCAACAACTCGAGGAACAGGTCAAATCTGCCAAACGAAACTATCAGGAGGTAAACGCCCAGTTCGAGCAGGGCCTGGTAACAGCGGTCGACCAGGTGGATGCCTTTACCGCTCTGAATGAGGCGGAAAACCGTCTGGCACAGGCCTATTATTCATACCAGCTTGACCAGATCCAGCTGGAGCTTGCAATGGGTACATTTCAGACCGATTTAGTGGCAAAGGAGCTGCCTGATGACAAGACCTACTAAGTTTTGGAAAATCCAATTTAAAAAAGCAATTGGGCCGGCATTAGTGATACCTGCCGGAAATCATCCGGCAGGCGGCCATATAAAAGCCAAAACCTTCTTTTCCTGCATTGCCGCTCTGATTTTTATCACCTGGCTGCCCGCTGCTGCCAATGCCGCGGACGAGGATTGCGTCCCGGTCAAAACCGCAACGGTTGAAACAATGGATCTTGAGCGAAAGGTTCGGGCCATCGGCACCCTGGAAGCCATTCAGCGGGTCATGATCCGGCCGGAAGTCGCCGGCAGCATGGAGGCGGTTCACTTTCAGGAGGGCAGCCGGGTCGAAAAGGGAGAACTGCTTTTCTCCATGGATGATGACAAAATCCAGGAGCGGCTTAAAGCCCGGCAGGCGGCCCTGGAAGAGGCCCGGGCGAATCTGGAAAACGCCGAACTCGTCTACAACCGCCGCCAGCGTCTATACAAACAGGACTTGGGCACAGCAGAGGCCCGCGATGAGGCCAGGGCCCGGTATAAGGCGCTTCTGGCAAGCATTGACCGGATTAAAGCGGAAATCGAAGGCATTAAGGAAACCCTGGCAGACACCCAAATTAAAGCCCCGTTTGCCGGCATCATCGGTGAGCAGCGCGTGGACCCTGGCGAATGGGTGGATGTGGGCACCCCGCTTGCCCCGTTGGTGGAAACCGATCGCCTTAAAATCGCCTTTACCATTGCCGAAAGGCACCTCGGACAGGCCAAACCCGGACAAACCCTTAACCTGCGCGCTCCGGCATTTCCGGACAAGACGTTTACCGGCGAAGTCTATTATGTCAGCCCCCTTATCCGGGAGGACACCCGGAGCCTCATGGTCAAAGCGTATGTGGAAAATCCGGATCTCATGCTGGCCCCCGGTGGATTCGCCGCCGTGGACCTGATTGTGGAGACTTTCGAGCAAAGACCGGTGATCCCGGAGGAAGCCCTGGTGCCCACCCGGACCGGCTACCTGGTTTATGTCGTTGAAGATGATCAGGCGATTGGGCGGGATGTTGAAATCGGCCTGCGCCAGCCCGGCATCGCAGAGATCAGAAAAGGTATTAACCCGGGTGAAACCATTATTCAATCCGGACACATTTCGGTGAGCGATGGCGATACGGTGTGTCCGCAAAAATAATTTATCTCCGGCAATGAACCCCAATCCTTGCTTTAAAACCGACTGGAATTATCCATTATGATCTGGAATTTCTGTATCAGACGACCGGTTCTGACCACTGTTCTGTTTCTGGCCGTATTTATTTTCGGTATCTTCGGCTATACCCAGATGCCGCTCCGGGAATTTCCGGATGTGGATTTTCCCATTGTCAACGTCTCCGTTATTCTGCCCGGCGCGGACCCGGAAGTGATTGAAACCGAAGTGGTGGAACCCCTGGAAGAAGAAATCAACACCATCGAGGGGATCAAGGAAATCACCGCCACCTGCCGGGAAGAAGTCGGCATTGTAACGGTTGAATTCGAGCTCTACCGCGATATCGACTTTGCCGCCCAGGACGTGCGCGACCGGGTTACCCGCGCCCGGCCGAATATGGCCGATAACATCGAAGAGCCCATTATCCGGAAAGTCGACCCGGACGCCCAGGCCGTCATGTGGATCGCCCTGCGCGGCGACAAGCGCTGGGATCCCGTGCGTCTTACCGAGTATGCGGATACGGTGCTGCAGGACCAATTGGAGCGGCAGCCGGGGGTCGGTCAGATCCTTATCGGCGGGGAGCGCAAATATGCCGTTCGCATCAAGCTCGATCCGGACCGGCTGGCCGCCCATAACCTAACAGTCCAGGATGTGGTGCGAAAGCTTCAGGCGGAAAATGTGGACATCCCCTCAGGGCGCATTGAGAGCAAAGAACGGGAGTTTTTGATCAAAACAGAGGGCCAGTTTGCCGCAGCCGAGGCTTTCAACGACATTATCATCACCCACCGGAACGGGGCGCCGGTGCGATTAAGCGAGTTGGGCGAAGCCGTGGACGGCATTGAAAACGACCGGAATGCGGCCCGGTTCAACCGGGAAAAAACCATCGGCCTTGGCATTGTCCAGCAGTCGGATGCCAACATGGTGGAGGTGGTCGAGCGCATTGAAGCCGAAATGGCCCGGCTGGCCGAAGAATTTCCGCCCGGCCTGAAGTATGACGTGGCTTCGGATGACTCCATTTATGTAAAAGAAAGCATCAACGACCTGACGCTTACCATTTTTATCGCCACACTGCTGGTGGCCCTGGTCATTCTTCTGTTTCTTGGCTCCATACGCGGCACCATTATTTCAGCCGTTGCCATTCCCACTTCGCTTCTGACGGGCATGGCGCTGATCCATTATGCCGGATTTTCCCTGAACAACCTGACCCTCCTGGCCTTTATCCTGGTGGTGGGACTTGTGGTCGATGATGCCATTGTCGTTCTGGAGAGCTGCTACCGGCATATGGAATACGGCGCGGATTCCAAACCGGCCGCCCGAACCGGAACCACGGAGATCGCTTTTGCAGCCATTGCCAACACCCTGGCATTATCCGCTGTGTTTATACCGGTTGCATTTATGCCGGGAATGATCGGCCGGTTCTTTTTTGAATTCGGCATGACAGTTACCTTCACGGTTGTGGCCTCCACAATCACCGCCCTGACCCTTACGCCCATGCTCTGCTCCCGCTACCTGAAATTCACCGCAGCCGCCAAACGGCCCGTTGTATTCCGGGCAACCGAATGGGGCTTTAACAAGCTGGAAGGGTTCTACCGCATTGTCCTCAAAGCAGCCCTGAACGCTAGATGGCTGACGGTCATTATTGCGGTCTGCGCCTTTATTATTGGTATCTTCTTTTTAAGGGGCCTGGAATCTGAATTCGTGCCCACCATCGACAAAAGCAAATTCATGATTTCCTATGAAACCGTGGAGGGCGCGACAATCAAAAACACTGACAGATACGGTTCCCGAATCGAGGCCATCCTGGCGGATATCGAAGAGGTTCGGTCCTATTTTATGGCCATCGGCATGGCCCGAAGCGGGCCCGGCAAGGTCAACGAGGGCATCTTTTTCGTCCGGATGCACCATTATTCCGAACGTGAGCGCCATCAGGAGGATATCATGCAGGAGGTCCGCAAAAAAATTGCCGGGGTACCCGGTGTAAAGGGGTATGTCGCGGAGATGCAGGGTCCCGGCGGCGGCGAATCACCGCTTCAGGTGGTGCTCAGCAACCCGGATATCGATCAACTGGCCGGTCAGCAGGAAACGGTCATGAACTGGATGCGCGGCCAGCCGGAATTCATAGGCGTGCGCTCGAATATGCAGCTTGATAAGCCCGAGGTACAAGTTCATGTGAACCGCGAAAAATCCCAGGAAATGGGCATTACCGTGGCCGAAATTTCCAACGCCCTGCGCTATATCTTTGGTGAGCCAGATATCACCCAAATCGACAGAAAAGGCGAGCGCTATGATGTTATCACAGAAATTGAAAACCGGGAAAATGTCCCGGATACCATCTATCACCTTTACAGCCGCAATGAAGCCGGAGAAATGGTCTCCCTGGACAACCTGGTGGAAATCCGCGAGGCTGTGGGGCCCAGTGAAATCCATCATTTCAACCGGGGCCGGGCTGTGACGATCAGCTCCCAGCTTCCGCCGGGGGTGCCCCTTGGCACGGCGCTTTCCAAGCTTGAAAATTTTCTGGACACTGAGCTGCCCGCGGGCTTTAAAACCGACATTACCGGTCAAAGCCGGGATTTTGAGGAAGCCTTTTACTACCTGAGCATGGCCCTTGTCTTTGCCATTATTTTTATCTTCCTGATCCTGTCCGGTCAGTTCGAGTCCTTCCTACACCCATTCACCATTTTAATGGCCCTGCCGCTGGCCGGAATCGGAGCGTTTGGCGCCCTGTACGCCCTGGGCATGACCATTAGCATTTTCTCATTTATCGGCATTATCATGCTTTTGGGGCTGGTCAGCAAAAATTCGATCCTGCTGGTGGATTATGCCAATGTGCTGGTGGCGCGGGGCTACACCGTGATGGAGGCGGCCCGTCAGGCCGGACATGTCCGCTTCCGGCCGGTTTTGATGACGGCGATCTCCACCATCCTGGGGATTATGCCCATTGCCCTGGGCTTTGGGGCCGGGGGGGAAGCCCGGGCGCCCATGGGCGTATGCATCTGTGCCGGCATGTTCGCTGCCACCGCGCTGACGCTTCTCGTGATTCCGGTGGTATACACCCTGTTTGATGCACTTCAGAGAAAAATTGTGACCAACCGGGGCATAAGCGCTTTGATTTTCCTGATTCTCATAGCCGCAGGGGTAATCCTGTATCTGATTAAATAAGGAAGGCACTAAGGCACTAAGGTCCTGAGGCACTGATTGCTCCGGTTTTTCATAAAACTTGAGCATTGAAGATGAAAAATGAGCAAACACCAAACACCCAACTACCTAATACCTAAATGCCGGAGCTGCCATGAAGCTGATGCACATAACCATCCATTTTGAATACTCGGATTCCGTTGAAGCCATCCTGGACAATCATGAAATCCGTGATTTTGCCAGATACGCCATGCGGGAAGGAAAGGACCGGGACGGCAAACACTACGGCACCCAGGTATTTCCCGGAAATACCACCATTTATCAGGCCCAGGTGCCGGATGAAAAAGTGGACGCGATTTTTGAGGACTTAAAGGCCTTTAAATACGCCAAACCGGCCCATGAGCATCTGGAAGCCCTTGTTTTGCCCGTTGAAAAACGGCTGGAATAACTATTCAAGTGCCTGGAGTTCTGGAGTTGGGAGATCAGGTGCCGGGGGAGAGGTGTTTATTGATAATTTCAAAAAGTTCCTGGCGTTTGATCGGCTTGGGCAGATAATTATCCATGCCCGCGGACAAACATTCATCCCGGTATCCGGAAAGGGCATGGGCGGTCAGCGCAATGATGGGAATGTCATCAAACCCTTTTTCGCGGATCCGCTTGACCGCTTCAAAACCGTCCATCTCGGGCATCTGGATATCCATTAAAATCAAAAAGAAATCTTTTGGCCGCGCAGAAAATTTCTTTACCGCCTCAAGGCCGTTTTCCGCCATTTCCACCCCATACCCGGCTTTTTCCAGCATGGTCTTAATCAACTTCTGGTTCACCGCATTATCCTCTGCCACAAGAATCCGACGATTGTCCGTCAATGAGGCGGCCGGGGCCTGAGCGCCGGCCTGCGGGCCTTTTTCTGCTGCCTTTCCGGCCGCCTCCTGGGCTCCGGCGCCGGTGCCGATCAGCTCGTTTAGCAGTTGAAAGAGTTTCTCCCGCCGCACCGGCTTGATGATGGATTCATCAAATCCGGCTTCCCTGCAGAGATCCGGGTCCCTTTCGGTGATATAGGATAGTGCCACCATAGGAAGCCGGGAGATATTCGGATTTTTCGATGAGCGAATCTCCCGGGCCACGTCATATCCGCTCATGCCGGGCATATGTATATCAATCATCACGCAGTTGAAGGGATTTCCGGCAATCAAGGCGCGCTCCAGGGTCGGCAGGACCTCCATGCCGCTTCTTAAGTCCGAGACTTTCATGCCGGCCGAGGTCACCGCATGCGCCAGCATATCCAGATTCACCTGGTTGTCGTCTACGATAAGGATCTGTTTATCCACCAGGGAGGCGGTCAGATCCCACCAGGGCGCGGCTTTTTCCGATTTTTCAAACCAGCCGGTAAAATGGAAGGTGCTGCCCACCTCCGGCTCGCTCTCCAGCCAGACCGTTCCTTTCATCAGTTCGGCCAGCTGCCGGGAGATGCTCAACCCCAGGCCGCTGCCCCCGAACTTTCTGGATATGGAATTGTCCGCCTGCTGAAACGGCTCGAAAATCCGGGCCTGCTTGTCTTCCGGGATGCCGACCCCGGTATCTGAAATGCGGGCATGGAGTTTCACCCGATGGTCTTTTTCCGTCTCCACCCACATGGACAGTGCGATTTCTCCGGATTCGGTGAAACGGGGCGCATTTCCCATCAGATTGGTCAAAATCTGCTGAAACCGGAAGGGATCGCCGCGCAGGTGCGGCGGCATGGATTCATCAATTTTGCAGACCAGCTCGATCGGTTTTTCCCCGATTTTCGGCCGGATCAATTCGCACACATCATAGGCCAGCAGTTCCGGGGAGAAATCAACGAATTCCAGTTCGATCTCGCCGGACTCGATTTTTGAAAAATCCAGCACATTGTTGATCAGGGCAAGAAGCGTCTCCCCGCTGGTCCGGATTATTCCGGCATAATCGAGCTGATTATCATTTAACGGCGTATCGATCAGCATGTCCGTAAACCCCAGAATCGCATTCATGGGGGTGCGGATCTCGTGGCTGATATTGGCGAGAAACTGGCTTTTGGCCTGGTTGGCCGCCTCCGCCTGCTTGGCCAGTTCTTCGGCCTTTACTTTTTCGGATTTTAAGGCTTCATTGGCCTCGGTAAGCGCCCGGGTCCTCTCCCGCACCATCTCATCCAGGCGGTCATGATGCTCTTTTAACTTTTGCGCGGTCTTTTTGTGGCTTTCAATTTCCTGCTTCAGGTTTTTATTTTTTTCCGTGAGCTCGCGGGTTAACTGCTCATTTCGTTCAAAAACCCAGGAGAAGCGCCGGAGGAGATTTTTTTCCAACTGTTTATGATGGCTGGCTTCGGCGGCTTCGGCTTCCAGCTCGTCAATTTTCGCATAAAGCCGCTCAATGGTATGAAACCATGGCTTCCAGGTTTTAGGAACTGCGCGCATGGGCTGGCGCGCCCCGGTGCGGGGTCTGGCCAGCAGGAACCAGATAATCTGTTTGGCCGGCCCGATAAACCAGCGATAAAGGACCAGCGCCATCCCAAGGCTAAGGAGAATGACCACAGCCCAAAGGACCACCCCCAACTGTGCCGCTCCGGCAAACTGCATCTGCTGGATTATCATCAGGCCGGTAACTGTCAGACAAATACCTGCGATAAAAATCCAGAGGAGCGATTCATAGGGCCGCTGAAAGCTGGTCAACCGCCCGGTATTATCCTCCGGCCGGCCGGGATTCGCCTTTTTTTGTGAATCGGCCATCCGCATCCCCGCTATTTTATCTCAACCATCCATGCGATCACTGATTTTTTGCCGGACTTTATCCTTTGCCGTTCGTATCCGGGGCATCTGCCAGATCATCAAGTGCGATTTCCTTTGTTTGCAAGCTTTCCGAAGCGCTCCCGGCTTTGCAGTAATGAAACTGCATGGCGGTCGCCCCGATTTCGATAATATCGAACTCGCTTAGCGGCACTTCAGCGGAAACAGCCTGATAATTCACCCGCGGCTTTCTGGCACCGCCGACAAACTTCATCACATAACCGTTTTCTTCGGTTTTGGCGATCTCAGCCGCCGTATGCCCCACCATCAAGCCCCTGGCCACGATATCGCAATCCGCTGATTTGCCGATGCGGGTCAGCGCACCGGAGAGCACATAGGGGTCATGATTCCCGTTTAAAAATGCCAGGCATCCGACCCGATTTTTTTGGGCATCCGGTTCCGTCATCCCGGGAAGGCTCCTGGCCAGGCGGGAGCGGTGGTCCGAAGTATCGATATGCATGGTCGCCTGACTGACTTCCGGCTCTGCGGCCTCGACACCCTCCCCCTGGAGAAACCCAAAAACCAGGGTATAGGGATTGATGGCAATCTGATCCCCATGATTGAGCTGCCGGGAAATCACCAGCTCTTTATTGACAAAGGTGCCGTTTCGGCTCTGATAGTCGGTAATAAAAAACTGTTTGCCCTCGTTTTCAATTTCCGCATGGAAATTCGATACCGCCGGGTTGTCCAGCACAATCGTATTTTTCTCCAGCCGACCGATAGTGACCGGCGTATCCGGCTTGATGCGAAAGGCCTTCAGTTTTTTTTGCCCTTCATACAGGGTGAGTACCGGCATAAGCAAATGTCTCCCTAAAAGGCGGGTTAGGCGTTAAGAGGTTCATTTCTTTATTTTTTAAGATAATGCGTTGGTTATAGGAAAACCCGCCAACCGGGTCAAGCAAATAACCGAAAGAAACATCTTGTGACCGACTTCTTCAAATTTGATTTCTCTATTCGTCATGGAAGCCTAAAGGCTTCCGCTACTTTTCAAACCCTATTTCAGCCTGCGCGCGTCTCTGTGGAAATTCAATTTGACTCTCACCCGCACGGCAAGTAAGCTAATCCTCAATTTAGTATGAACCAACACTTAGGCGAGCGACATGGCTGACATTGAAACCGTTGTAAAATTTTTTCTCAATATATTCCGCATGCAGACCGAATTCGTGGAAAAGCAGGGCGCGACATGCGAAATGCGGCCGGTGGCTGATAACACCCAGGCCGACCAGGTCTATGAATTCCTGGCCGAATGCGGGGGCAAGTTGAAAACCCGACGGATGAGCATCCGTCAGCTGGGCGAATCGGTTGAAAGCAAAAGCACCTGCTTTAAGGTCATCTATGATGACCTGCTGGTGGTAAAAATCCCGCCGCGCCCGTTTCCAAGCTTTGATATCTACCTTAAGTTCATCCGGACCGAAAAGGCGATCGCCAGCCAACTGGCTCCGGATGTGGCCTGCCTGTCGCCTTCCATATCCGGCATTCTTAAAAAAATTCCCCAGGTCCAGCAGTCCGGGAAAACGCTTTTAGAGACCGAGGACGATTATGTCCGGCTGCTTGTCCGGGAGCCCGGGCTTCAGAACCACCTGAAAATCGGCAATCGCCTGGCGTTTTTCATGGAGCTCTCCAGATACGCGTTCCTCAACCAGGTGATCCACGGGATGCATGAAATAAAATCTCAACTTCCCAGCTTTATTTATAAAAACCGCGAAGCCGTATTCAATATGGATGCCTTTGAAACCATTTACGGCCCGGATCAGGCGGATCTTTTTTTCGAACTCAACCGGCTGTATGGCAAATACATGAAGCATCTGGACCGGGTGATTGAATATACGAAGGGGCTGCTGTCAATACCGGACTACCTGCGGGAGGAATGGTTCTTTGACCGGCTGGCCGGGCACACGCCGGATATCCGGTCCACCGGGTATTCCGCCGGTACAGCCGAAGATATTGAAAATGCCGTTTCCGCTGAGCTCGACAAGGGTGAAAACACCCGCCAACGATACAGCCATCTGGTTGAGGCCCATATAACGCAGAAAATGTTTGAAGCCAGCCGGTCAAAAATGGGGGCCCTGATCATAAATACCCTTGAATTGCTCGGCCGCTTAAAGGAAAAGGCGGTTGCGGTCCGGGATTTAAAGCCGGACAACATCTTCGTGGCCCAGAATTTCGACGGTGCAGACCACATGTTAGGCGATCCCGCCAGCTATGACCTGGGCCTGATTGACCTGGAAACCGCCGTATCATTTCCGCACCGCCGGATAAAAGACCTGGATCAGCCCCTGATGGCCGGCACTCCGTCGTTTATGACCCCCTCGCAGGTCTTTTCCAACCCGGTTTTGTATGAAATCTTCGGCAAGCGGATATTCCGGCTGTTTTACATACAGGACTGGTATGCCGCCATCGGCATCACCTTTAACATCGTTACCGGAAAACACCTGTTTTACCGGACCGCCAAGCTGATTCCGGAAATCATCCGGCTTAAGAAAAAAAACACCAGCCAGCCGGCCGTCACTTTCAAGCGGGTGAGCTGGAATTTCTGGCATACGGCAGAGGCTGAAATGACCGAAAAAATCAAGGCCCACCAGGACCGCTTAAACACGCTCAAGGTCAATTTGCCCGAACATATCCGAAAAACCCTGGCCGCAGAAGCCATTGAGGAAAGCGCGGTATTATACGAAACCCTTCATCAGCTCATCCGCACCCAAAGTTTTTTTCCAAAAAGCCGCGACGCCCTGATCAATGCCACGGCGGAGGACATCCGCAAAAACCGGCTCAAACGCGAAACCCAGGCAGGCGCTGCAAACCAGCAGGGCCAGGTGATCGAATTTTTAAAAACCCTGGAAATCCTTAAAACGCAGATCCCAATCACGCGCGCCATGGCCCGGCTTCCGCAGAAACCCCTGAGCGCTGCGGAGGTGATGCGTATCCTGTTTTATCGAACTTTTTTCGCCATGTATGATCCTGCCTGGTCAGCGCGCGGCATGCCGGCGGGAGGAGCGGATTAGCCGCCTGCCCGGGCACCGGAGGCTATTTAGGCCAAATACTTGTTGAGGTGGTTTTTCAGGGCCGCGTATTCCGCTGCCAGGTCAGCGTAAATATCGCCCGCATCGGCCAGATCCCCTGACTTTGCCTTCAGCTCAAGCTGGTAGGCATGGTCGCGAAGCCGGTTGGCGGCAATATTGGCGGAAGCGCCCTTTAAGGTATGCGCGACTCTGGCCACCGCTTCGGGCGATTGATCGGAAATGCCGGTTTTAAGTGCTTCCAGCGTGCTGGGCGTATCCTCCAGGAAAATCTCCAGCACCTCCCGGATCAGTTCATTATCCCCGTCAACCCGCTCCGTCAGTTCGTCAATGGCAAATCGCCCGGAGTCTGCTCCGGATGGCCGGTCTTCTTGCATAGGGCTCAAATTTCCGATAATTTAGGTTAATGTTGGCAAAACCCGGATTCAAAAATTATAATATTATTAACCCCCGTTCACGTAAAGCAAAAAAGTAAGGTCGGCACGGTGGCCGACCCTACGCAATTTCTGCATTAACCCTCATATAAGGGCAGGCGGCGGGCCTGCCAGAAAAATTTAAAACGCCGGAAGGGAGTCCAGTTTATGACAGAATTTGAATTTACGAAAGACGAACTTGAGCAGATTAAATCCCATGACCTAAGCGTGGACGAAGTTTCCCAGCAGATCGAGGTTTTTAAAAAAGGCACCCCTTATCTGCACCTGGACCGCCCCTGCACAGTTGGCGACGGCATTAAACAGCCGGATGCGGACTTAAAAGCCAAGTGCCTTGAAACATACCGGCAGGCTGCGCTCAAAAAAAACCTGCTTAAATTCGTTCCCGCCTCAGGGGCGGCCACGCGGATGTTTAAAACGCTGATCAAGGCCAATCAACGCTACGACCGAATTGGGATCTCAGATGTTGAAGCCGGCATTCTGGATGACGCGGCCGAGGCCGAAGAAATCCGCACATTTATCAAGGGGCTTCCCCAATTTGCCTTTTTTGCGGACCTTGCAGCCGTCATGCAACAAGACGGGCTGAACCCGGATGCGCTTTTGCAAAAAGGCGAATTTAAGCCTTTTTTGCAGTATCTGTTAACTGAAAAGGGGCTTGAATATGGCGGAAAGCCCAAGGGCCTCTTAAAGTTCCATGCCTACCCGGAAAAATCCCG
The DNA here is from genome assembly GCA_046543065.1 of Desulfobacterales bacterium. Taxonomy (GTDB): domain Bacteria; phylum Desulfobacterota; class Desulfobacteria; order Desulfobacterales; family Desulfosalsimonadaceae; genus M55B175. Next base: position 17,631 of record JBKHAE010000037.1, read on the forward strand.
CACCGCGTTTGAAGAGCATCTGTTCGAGGCCGCTGGGTATGGCAAAACCGCGGCCGGCGACTGTGCGCTTCATTTTACCGTTTCCCCGGAGCACCAAAAGGGGTTTGAGACCCTTTTCGAATCAGTGCGGGACCAGTTTGAAAAGCGCCTGGAGGCAAGCTTTTCCGTCGATTTTTCCGTCCAGGCCGCGGACACGGACACCATTGCCGTAGACATGGACAACAAGCCGTTCCGCCGGAAGGACGGCTCACTGCTTTTCCGGCCGGGGGGCCACGGCGCCCTGATCCAGAACCTGAACCGCCTGGCCGGGGATCTTGTATTCATCAAAAATATCGACAATGTGGTGCATGACCGGTTCAAGGCGGAAACCATCGAATGGAAGCAGATCCTTTGCGGCTATCTCCTGATTATCCAGGAACAGATTTTCGGCTATATACGCGCATTGAGCCAGGGCCCGCCGGAGACCGGAGTAATTGAGGAAATCACGGGGTTTATTGAATCCGAGCTCTCGATTATCCCGCCCAAAAACTTTTACGAGACGGATGCGGAAGAAAAACGCCGCTATCTGCTAGACCGCCTAAACCGGCCCCTGCGCGTCTGCGGCATGGTCCCCAATTCCGGCGAGCCGGGCGGCGGGCCGTTCTGGGTTAAAGACAAAGACGGGCATACCACCATCCAGATCGTGGAAACCAGCCAGATCGATCCGGATGATGCCGGCCAGCAGAAGATTCAGCAGGGACTCACCCATTTTAATCCCGTGGATCTGGTCTGCAGCACCCGGGATATAAACGGCAACCCCTTTGATTTATCCCGGTATGTGGATAGGGATGCCGTTTTTATCGCCTATAAATCCGAGGAGGGCCGTGACTTAAAAGCCCTTGAGCACCCCGGGCTCTGGAACGGGGCCATGGCCTACTGGAACACGATCTTTGTGGAAGTGCCCCTGATTACCTTTAACCCGGTTAAACGGGTGACGGATCTGCTGCGCCGGCCGCATCAGCCGGAAGATTAGAAAGGTGTAGGGTATAGGGTTTAGGGTTTAGGGTGCAGGGTGTAGGGTGCAGGGTGCAGGGTGTTGGGTGTAAGGTATAGGGTATGAGGCAGGGGTTAAGGGGGAATTGAGATGAATTGTGATCCAGCATATGATGCGAAGGCACCGGGCGGACATCTGCCTTTTCCGGATTATAACCGCCCGGTTCTCCGGGTGCCTGAAGCTGCCCGAACGAGAATACTTAAAAAACTCACCCGGATTTACGGCGAATCCGCCGGCCGGGCCGCTTATGCGGAAATCGAGCGGCTGATGAAGGTCTATTACGCGCACAAGCGCCCGGATTTGATTGCTTTTGAAAAAAATTACCGCCCCGAAGCGCGGTTTTCCGAAAAGGATGTCATCCTGATCACCTACGGTGACATGATCCAGGGAGCGGATAGGGCGCCGCTTTCAGAATTATGCCGTTTTGCCGAAACCTTTTTGACGGAAACCTTTAACACCATCCATATCCTCCCCTTTTTCCCCTATTCTTCAGACCGTGGCTTTGCCATCAAGGACTTTGACCAAGTGGATCAGCGGCTTGGGGATTGGCGCCATATCACGCAAATCAAGGGCCGCTTTAACCTGATGGTGGATCTGGTCTTAAACCATGTTTCATCCGAACACCGATGGTTTCTGGAATTTCTAAACGCCCATCCGGATTATAAAAACTTTTTCATTGCCTTTGCCGATGAAGATGCCATCCCGCCTGAGCAGCTTAAAAAAATCGTCCGGCCCCGCACCTCAAAGCTCTTATCCACATTCGCCGCGCTTGACGGCCAAAAGGCTGTCTGGGCCACCTTCAGCCGGGACCAGATCGATTTAAATTACAAACACTGGCCGGTGCTCTGCCGGATGATCGAAATTCTGCTTTTCTATGTCCGCCACGGGGCGGATATCGTCCGGCTGGATGCGGTGACCTACCTCTGGAAAGAACTGGGCACCGCCTGCGTCCATCTGGATGAGAACCATCTGGTGGTCAAGCTCTTCCGGGATATTCTGGATGCCGTGGCCCCGCATGTGGCGATCATCACGGAAACCAACGTGCCCCATTCAGAGAATATTTCGTATTTCGGAAACGGCCGGGATGAGGCCCAGATGGTTTACAATTTCGCGCTGCCGCCGCTTTTGCTGTATACCTTTTTTACCGGCTCAGCGGATAAACTCAGCGGATGGGCGCAGGGGCTTGAGAGCGTCTCCGATACCGCCACATTCTTTAATTTCATGGATTCGCACGACGGCATCGGTCTTCCCGGCGCCCGGGGCATCTTAACTGAATCTGAAATTAACCTGATGGTAAAAACTGTAAGGGACCGCGGGGGGTTGATATCTTACAAAGACAACGGCAACGGCACCACCAGCCCCTATGAGCTCAATATCACCTGCTACAGCGCCTTAAACGACACTGGCCGGGATGAGCCGGAAGGGCTTAAAATCGACCGCTACCTGGCTACCCGGGCCATTCCCCTAATCCTTTCCGGCGTGCCGGGCATTTATCTGCACGGCCTGCTGGGCAGCCAAAATGCGGTGGAAGCGGTGGAAGCAGACGGGGCCGCCCGAAGCATCAACCGCCAGACATTGGATGCCGCCCGACTTTATGAAAACCTGCGGAATCAAGAGGCTGCCACGGCTAAAATCTTTCGAACATTTTCCCATATGATTGCCGTACGCCGCCAGCATCCGGCCTTTCATCCCAATGCCGGCCAGCAGATGCTAAACCTCTCGCCGCGCTTGTTTGCCGTGGTTCGAAGCACAGGCAAACAATCAGAAAGCCTGATCTGCCTGGTAAACGTCACTGAGGCGGATTTTGAACTGACACTCGATTTTTCCCGGGAAAACATGTCCGACTGCTGCCTGGCGGCGCAATTCACGGATGTGCTTTCAAATACCGTTTACAAAGCCCGAAGCCAGAGACTCCCCCTGCACTTTGCGCCTTACACGGTATTGTGGTTAAAGCCTGACTAACCGGATACTAAAGAGGAATATTTTTTTGCATTGACAAAAGTACCGGCTTTTTTTAATAATTTAAATTTGCGTATTTTTCGCATACCGGGACGCGGCCGCCCCAATCACCATCGCGCCCTGGCCCCTTCTGCATGCCAGCTGTTGGGAGAGTTTTAAATGGCCATACTTGTTATTGACGACCGCCGCGAAGCCAGACAGATCATCCAGTCTTTTCTGGCCACCGGCGGCTACCAGGACGTCATAACCGCGGAATCCGCAGAGCGCGGTTTTGAAATTTTAGGCATTGAATCCCCGGATCCGCCCGCCAATCCGACCATTGATCTGATATTAATGGATATTGTGCTGGACGGCATCAGCGGCCTGGATGCCTGCCGTATCATCAAAAACCATCCCCGGCTCTCGGACATCCCGGTAGTCATCATGACTGCGCACACCGACCCTGAAAACATCAACGCAGCCTTTGATGCCGGTGCCATTGAATTTCTGTTAAAGCCTGTCCAGAAACTGGAGCTGCTCGCCCGGGTGCGCTCCATCATGCATTTCAAAGATCAGGTCGACAAGCTGCGGGAGCGGGAAAAGCAGCTCACAGAGATTACCAGGGAACTGGAAACCGCCAATGCCCGGCTGGAAATGCTGTCCCACTCGGATGGCCTGACCGGTATTCCCAACCGCAGATATTTTGACTACATGTTCAAAAAACTCCTGGCCTCGGCCATCCGCCTGTCCATTCCCATCGCCCTGCTGATGATGGATATCGACTGTTTCAAATCCTACAATGACACCTATGGGCATCTGGCGGGCGACGATGCATTAAAGACCATCTCCGGGAGCCTGCATGAAACCATCCAACGGGAAAGCGACTTTATCGCCAGATACGGCGGGGAAGAATTCGCCATCGTTCTTTTCGGCACGGAACTGGCAGCAGCAGAAAGCCTTGGGGAAAAGATTCGCAAACGGATTGCGGATCTTGATATTAAGCATGAGACCCCGGCATGTAAGGAGCATATAACGGTGAGCATCGGTGTGGCCGCCTGCATTCCGGAGCCCGATGTCACGCCGGACAAGCTGATCTTAGGGGCGGATCAGGCGCTCTACAGGGCCAAAAGCCAAGGCAGGGACCGCGTGATAAGCTGTGATCCGGCTGATCTGGAACGGCTGATAGAAAGTAAAACCCCATCCCGCATGAACCGGCATTATGTATAAACGTAATTATTTGCCCACAAAAAGCACAACTGCACCAATCACCAGACAATAAGGCGCAAAATAGAAAAGCTGGCCGTGACGGACGATTTTAATCAGGGTCGCCAGCGCCAGATAGCCCACCCCGGCCGAGGTGAGGACCCCCAGCCCAATGACCGCCGGCGATAATCCTTCCCATCCCGAAGATCCGGAAACGAGATTTAAAACAAGGGCTCCCAGAATCGCGGGGATGGCCAGAAGAAATGAAAACCGGGCGGCGGCATCGCGATTAAGCCCCAGCATGAGACATGCGGCAATGGTGGCCCCGGCCCGGGAGATGCCCGGAATTACCGCCAAGCCCTGCGCGGCACCCACCATCAATGCGCCCCAAACGGTAAATTCAATAATGTCCCGCCCTTTCGCACTCACCAGCCGGGTTCCCACAAGCAGGGCCGCAGTAAAAAAAAGGGCGAAGCCCACAACTTGCAAGGAGGCAAACAATTGATCGGAAATCTGATGGAAGCCAAAGCCAAGGATGGCGGTGGGGATACTGCCCAAAAGAATCAGGCCGGCCATTTTTAAATCCGGATCATGCCGCCAGCCGGGAGATGGGTTCGTCCCATGCATAAAGATTTGGGCAAAAAACCGAAACACGGACTTCAAAAGATCGGCGATGTCTTTATAAAAGTAGACCAGTACCGCCAGAAGCGTGCCCACATGAACGCTGATATCAAAAAAAAGCACCGGCTCCCGCAGCCCGAAAAGGTGCTGGAAAAGCACCAGATGACCGGAGCTGCTGACCGGAAAAAATTCGGTCAGCCCCTGGACAACCCCCAGAATTATGGCCTGAATCGGATCCATAGTTTTCTCCCCACGCAAGAAACCCCATAGGTAATTATCCGCATAAAGCGTCCCATTTCCGTATCAGATCAGATGATCCGTTTCTTCGGCCATCTGGCAGATCACCTCCAAAACAACCAGATCCGTGTTCTGGGCATTTAACAGTCGGATATCCGCATTCGGATCGATTGTCAGCTTATCAGGCGGGCCGATTTCATGGGCCGCGTTATTTATAAAAACCCGGCCGCTGCCGGCGCAGATCATCCAGGAAAGACTGCCATGGCCATGGCCGGCAAATGATACGGTTTTTTCCGGATTTAAAATCAATTTTCGAATACAGAGGTCCGGGGTTGAATCTAAGACATCCATCTTTCCCCATGGCAGATGGCCCCGGGGGTGGCGCACCGCCTCCTCCCGGCCCGCATTTTTCAGCTGATCCACGATGTGCTTGACCGCCTGAGCCTCTTCCATGGAGGCCACCAAGACCGCATCCGACGTTTCCACCACGATCTGTTGCGAAAGCCCCACACCGGCCACCAGCCGGTGGGTGGAAAACATAAGGGAGTCTTTCACCTCCGCGGTCAGGACATCGCCGGAGAGCATATTGCCCGAATCATCCTTTTCTCCCACGGACCAAATGGCCGCCCACGAGCCCAGGTCATCCCATCCGGCATCAAAGGGGATCATCACCCCATGCCCGGTCTTTTCCATGACCGCATAGTCAATGGAATCCGAAGGGCAGGCCTCAAATTCCGCGGCATCCAGCATGAAGGCATCCCCGTCTGCCATTCCTTTTTGAAACGCCGCCTCGCAGGCATTGACCATATCCGGCGCAAACCGTTTCATCTCATCTAACACGGAAGCGGCGGCAAACATAAACATCCCGCTGTTCCAGCAGTAATCGCCGGAGGCCAGATACCTGCGGGCGGTTTCCAGATCCGGTTTTTCCACAAACTCGTCAATATCATAGCCCGGGCCATCGCCGGCCGCGGGATTTGCCCCTGCCGTTTTTGCCGGCGCCCCTTTCCGTATATAGCCGTATCCGGTCTCCGGTTTATCCGGAATCACGCCGAATGTAATCAATGACCCGTTTTCCGCATAATCCGCGCCGGCAAAAATGGCCTGACGGAATTTGTCCGGATTATTGATCAGGTGATCCGCCGGCAGAATCATGATCAGGGCCTCGGAATCAATGGCGAGCGCCTTTAATGCGGCAATGGCCACGGCGGGAGCGGTATTTCGCCCCATCGGCTCTAAAAAAACGGCGGACGGTGCGATTCCGATTGACTTTAACTGCTCAGCCACGATCAGTCGGTGCGTTTCATTGCAGATCACGATCGGCGCGGCCATGTCCCTGACGCCCTGAATCCTGAGCAGGGTATTCTGGAACATGGTGTATTCGTTGGTCAGTTTCAGCATCTGCTTCGGATACAGCTTCCGGGACAGCGGCCACAGCCGCGTGCCCGAGCCGCCCGCCAGTATAACCGGAATGATCATACAAAAATTCCTCTTTCTCAGGGTTTAAGCAACTTAAAACCGGTTGCCTTCTCATAAATCCTTTGGGCATGCGAGTCAAGCAGCTCGTATAGTATCACCTCCATGACATGCCATACCCGCACGCCGGAGCGCACGCATCCGGTGACGGTGGCATCATTTCTGCCGCAGGCCATATGCATGTGAAGAACGGGCGCTCCGGTGTCATCCGGAAACAGGGTGCCGGTGCCGGCAATTTCATGCACATTTTCAAGCACCTGCTGCATGGGGCGGATTTTCGCCGCCCGTCCGGCTTCCGGCCCCACCACCAGCCGGGAGCCCTGATCCGCCCCGCCGACGGCAATCAGGGCGGCGCGCCGGATGTTTTCCTTTCGGGCCAGCTTTTCAATAGATTCATGGAGAATATCACCGTCCTCCAGGCGGATTACAAAAACGCGGCCATGACTTGCCTGGCTGTATTTCATGCTGAAACCGCTCCTCTCCTTTATTTCAAATTAACGCCCGGCCCGCCCGTGCTGATAGGATGCGGCATCTGCCGGCAGATTAAGCAGATACTCGCTTTGCCGCGGCAGGCACCAGCCCGCCTGAAAGGCGGATGGCAAATGCGGCTGGATTTCCTGGAAGAGCTCGGAAGGGCAGGTAAATAAAAGCTCATAATCCTCTCCGCCGGCAAACATGACAGCCTGCGCCGAAACCCCGTATTTGGCACAGAATTCCGCAAGCCGGGAGGCAACCGGCAGCCCTGCGGGATCAAAGGAAATACTCAAATCCGCAGCCCTGGCGATATGGGCGGCATCCCCGGCCAGACCGTCGCTTATGTCCATAACACAGGCGACCCCGTAATCCGCCAGTATCCGGGCCGCATCCACCCGGGCCTTTGGCAGTTTAAAGCGTCTCACCAGATCCGGAAACGCCGGATCTCCTGATGCCAGGCACTGAAGTCCGGCCCGGGCCAGGCCGAGGGGACCGGTGACATAGACGCCCTCGCCCGGCCGGGCGTTTTTTCGGAGCGGAAAAATATCCGGCCGCCCGCTGCCCACGGCAAACAAATCAAGGGTCAGCTCAGGGGCGCCGGATATGTTGCCCCCGCACAGACAGGCGCCATGCCGGACAAGCCCCTGGCGGATGCCGTCATAGAGTTCAAACACCGATTTCTCAGCCATGTATGCCGGTATGCCCAGATTCACGAACAGCCCCCGGGGCGCTGCATAGCAGGCCGCCAGATCGCTGAATGTAATTTCCACCGCTTTTTGGCCGATCTCAGCCATGCTCTGCCACTGAGCGCGGAAATGGACCTGTTCCCGCTGGGTATCCGTGGTGATGACCGGTTCATCGATCCGCTTTAACAATGCCGCATCATCGCCTGCCGGCACCCGGATGATGGCGTCATCCGCGGGCAGCCTGTCAAGCAGGGCATCAATCAGGGAAAACTCCTCCGTCCATGCAGAAAGCAATTGACGCGGGTTAGCACCGCTTGCCCGGGCGAATGCCTTAGCCGCCTCAAGGGGTGCGGCCGCGCGGGTGATCCCGCTGATCACTGCACCGCCGGCCGCCCCGTGGGCGATACAGTCTGCCACGTTTTGCCCGTCCACCCCGCCGATGGCCACCACCGGTACCGGCGCCTTTTCAGCCACCGATTTTAATCCGGAAAGCCCGATCACCGGCTTGGCATCCGCCTTGGTGGCTGTTGCAAACACCGGGCCGGTGCCGATGTAGCTGCAGGGAACCACATCCGTAGCCGCCAGCTCGGCCGGGGTGGATACGGACACCCCGATGACCGCATAAGGTCCCAATATCTCCCGGGCAAGGGCGGGCGCAGCATCTGTCTGGCCCAGATGCACTCCGTCCGCACCCACCGCTTTTGCGAGCAGCACATCATCGTTTATCAGAAAAGGCACCATGTGCCGGCGGCAAAGATTCCGCACCGATTCCACCGCCGGAATATCTGTCATGGAAAAGTTTTTGTTACGGTATTGCACACAGGTAGCCCCTGCGGCAACAGCGGTTTCAACCTGGCTTGTCAGGGAAAAGCCCGGGGCCTGCGCATCTGTAATAAAATAGAAGCGCAGATTGTCCGCCGCCCAAGGATTCACCGCCCCACCCCCGCGCTGCTTGAATCAGTCTGGCCAATCCCCTCAAACCGGGCCGCCCACTCGAGCAGCCGGTCCGCCTTGCCCGGGCCGTAACCGGCCACATTTTCCAAAACCGCTTCAAATGCCAGGGGTTTTCCGTTTAAGCCCGGTTTTTTGGAAAAAAATTTATCCGCATAGCAGATAATTTTCTCCTCCAGGGACACGGGCAGCATATTCCTTTCCGGCAGGGGCAGGTTTTCGGCTCTTATCTCCGCGGCGGTCAGACCGACGCCCACATGGCGCTCGCATACCAGTGCATGGCGATAAAGCCCTTTTTCTTCCAGAATCCGGCGGCCGAGATAGCCGTGGCAGATATAGGGGTAGGTCCCCGAACATCCGATGGAGGCGGCATTGGTGAGATAAATGCCGATATCATGGAGCAGGGCGGCCTCCCGGATAAACGTCATATCCGGACCGAGGTGAGAGAGTCGCCCGGCAATCGCCAGGGCCCGCTCCGCCACGGCGCGGGAGTGGATCAAAAGGAGCTCCCGCAGCTTGGTGCCGGGCGGGTAAAAGGCGTTTATCAGATCAATGGGCTGAATGGACATGGGGGCTTCGGCTATACCTGAGGTTTTCCGGAGAGAAGCACGGTTTCGATAAACGGATCAATGTCGCCGTCCAACACGCTGTCCACGTTGCCGATTTCCAGATTGATCCGGTGGTCTTTTACCATTTGATAGGGATGCAGCACATAGGAGCGGATCTGGTTGCCCCAGGCGATTTCATCCTTGCTGTCATGCATTTCCTGGAGACGCTTGTCCTGCTTTTCCTTCTCCAGTTGATACAGCCTGGAACGTAAAACCTTCATGGCCAGCTCCCGGTTTCGGAGCTGGGATTTTTCCTGCTGGCTCTGGGCGACGATCCCTGTGGGCAAATGTGTGATCCGGACCGCACTGCTGGTCTTGTTGACATGCTGGCCGCCGGCCCCCTGCGCCCGGTAGGTATCAACGCGGAGATCGCCCTCATCAATCTCCACCTCGATTTTCTCGTCCAGTTCCGGATAAACAAAAACCGATGCAAACGAGGTGTGCCGCTTGCCGTTGGCGTTAAACGGTGAAATCCGCACCAGGCGATGAATCCCGACCTCCACCTTTAAATAGCCAAAGGCATATTTGCCGGCAACAGAAAAGGTGGCGCCCTTGATGCCCGCCTCGTCGCCCTCCTGCATGTCAATCATCTCCATCTTGTAGCCCTTGCGCTCAATCCAGCGGGCATACATCCGAAACAGCATTTCCGCCCAGTCCTGGGCCTCGGTGCCGCCGGCTCCGGCGTTTATGGCCATGATGGCGTTATTTTCGTCATCCTCGCCGTCAAGCACCAGCTGCAGGGAGAACCGATTGATCTCTTTTTCAAGCTGATCCGCTTTGCGCTCCGCCTCCCCGGCGGCCGCATCGTCTCCCTCTTCAACGGCCAGCTCAAGCAAAACCTCGCAGTCCTCCACCTCTTTATAAAGGCTGTTCCAGGACTCAATTTTTGACGACAGCCGGGCACGCTCCTTCAGGATCGAGCGGGCGGTATCCGAGTCCTCCCAGAAGCTTGCTTCGGCAATCTGTTTTTCAATCTCTTTAAGTCGCTGCTCTTTGCCAGGCAGGTCAAAGATACTCCTTGAGCTGATCCAGCTGCTTGTAGAGATCCTGTATGGTTTGTTTGAGTTCCACAGTCATATAATGCGCCCTCCTTTGACAATTAGGTATTAGGTGTTCTCCTGTTACCTATTCCCAATACCCAAATCTGTGTCTGTTTTTTTTAAAAAATAATTGTAACACAATTATGATGCTGCTTGCAATAAGACAGCCAACAGGCAGCCAATCTTTATGCCGGGTGTAAAAGGTTTCATGATCCCTGATTAACGGAATGCCCCGGGACAGGACGACGGTTTCAAACAAGGGGCTTTTCTCTGTCACCCGGCCCACCGGGTCGATATAGCCGCTGATCCCGGTATTGGCCGCCCGCACCAGGGACCGCCGATTCTCTATGGCCCGGAATACAGCCATGGAAAAATGCTGGTACGGCGCGCTGGTTTTTCCGAACCAGGCGTCATTGGTGATATTAACCAGAAAATCCGCCCCGTTTTGCACCATTTCAACCGAAAGCGAGGGAAAGATGCTTTCATAGCAGATCAGCATACCGATCCTCGTGTCACTCCAGCCGATGGTATCGCCCCGGCGGCCGGCATCAAAACTGCCCACCTGGGCCACCAGGGTATCAATAAACGGCAGCCACTCACTAAACGGCACATATTCGCCGAACGGCACCAGGTGCACCTTGTTATATCGGCCGGAGACGTTTCCGTCCGGTCCGATCAGATAGGCGCTGTTATAATACCGGGGCTGCCGGTGATCAAATTCCACCGAAGGCGCGCCGACGATAAAATAGCTGTTCGTCTCCTCAATCCCGTTTAAAACCCGCTCGGTCAGCTCCGTATTATAGTCAAAATAAAACGGGGCCGCGGTCTCAGGCCAGATAATGAGCTCCGGGGATGGGTTTTTGGCGGTTTTGGACAGGTCGAAATATTTTTGAATGGTTGCCTCCCGAAACCTTCGGTCCCATTTGTGAAGCTGCCCGATATTTCCCTGAATCACCGCCACATCAAGCCTATCCGCCGCCGCCTGGCGCTTATCCATCGCATTTATCCGTATATTGCCGTATCCCAAAACAACTCCCAAAGCCGCCAGCACCGCCAGGGACCCGGCCGCAGCCACCCATGCCCTGACCCGGCATCCCTGCCACGGCTTTTTTAAAACCGCCAGCACCACAAGCAGCAGCGCGGCATTGACAAACAAAATCAGCGTGGATACGCCGTAAACACCCAGAATATCGGCAAACTGGATCAAGCCCGGGTACTCTGCCTGGGTGTATCCCAAAAGCCCCCAGGGAAAACCGGAAAGCAGCAGGGTTCGGAGGTATTCCAGAGAGACCCAGAACACCGGGGCCAAAATCAGCACCAGAACGGGCCGGCGGCCGGTCCAGACCAGCAAGAGTGCAAAAAAGGCCGGATAGAGGGCGAGATAAAATGCCAGCAGAATGAGCAGAAGCATACTGATGCTAAGCGGCAAATACCCGTATATGCGCATGGTGGGGACCAGCCAGTAAACCAGGGTTAAATAATGGACCATGCCGGCCAGAAGGCCCAGCATAAAGCTTTTCCGGGGCCCGGCATCGCGAATGGCCAGCAGCAAAAATATGAGCGCCGCCCATGCCGAACAGGCCATGCCCATGACCGGAAAACCGGCGGTGAGCAGCACGCCGGTCAACACCGCCAGGAGAATTTTCCCCCGATTATCAGTTACCGATTGAACAAGCGCCATTTTTTCCAAATCCTGTCCCCCAAGTCCTGTCCCATTGATGCGATTATCCCCTAACCCTATTATAGCCTTTCCGGGTGGCTGTTGTATTTTCTGAAATTTTATGCCAAAACCGGTATGATATATTTTGAATTAATCCATAGTCATCGAATAATCAACCCGGAAATACCGGATTTAATATGATAAAAGTCTTGATTACCGGCGCCAACGGACAGGTCGGCCGGGACTGCGCATCAATTTTAGGCGATAAATGCGCTGTTACCGCGGTAGATGTTGAGGAACTGGACATTACATCAGCACAAGCGGTCAATGCCGCCGTTGCCTCTTTATCCCCTCAGGTCATTGTCAACTGTGCGGCATTCACCCAGGTGGATGCCTGCGAAAGCCAGGTCGAGGCCGCCTGGCGGGTCAATGCGGAGGGCCCGGAAAATTTGGCGGCCGCAGCCGCAAAAGCCGGGGCCCGGCTTATCCATATTTCCACGGACTATGTATTTGACGGTCAAAAGCCGATACCTGAGGCCTACAGAGAATCCGACAGCCCCAACCCGCTCTCTGTTTACGGCCGGAGCAAACTGGCCGGGGAAGAGCGGGTTGCGGCAGGCTGCGAAAATTATGCGATCCTTCGCACCGCCTGGCTCTATGGGGCAGCGGGCAAAAACTTCATCCGCACCATTCTGGGCAAAGTATTGAATGATCCGCAAACCCGGCTTAAAATCGTGGATGATCAATACGGCTCCCCCACCTGGAGCTATCAACTGGCCATGCAGATCGATCGCCTGCTGACAAGTTCGGCCACCGGGATCTACCACGCATCAGCCGAAGGCTATTGCACCTGGTATGACCTGGCCGCAGCGCTTTTAGAAGAACTTGATTTAACCGGTCAAATCACCGCCTGTACCACCGAGGATTACCCCACTCCGGCGGTGCGGCCGCGCAATTCGATCCTTGACAATTACCTTCTGAAATCGGAAAACCGCAATGTAATGGATCACTGGCGG